>JBGSQB010000159.1:0-34182 GCA_041738285.1 Pseudomonadales bacterium
GCGCGGTGATCAACACCGCCGGGGTGAAACGCGGTAACAGCGTGGCCGTCTTCGGCGTCGGCGGCGTGGGCCTGTCGGCCATCGTCGGCGCCCGCATGATCGGCGCAAACCCGATCATCGCGGTGGATCTGGACGACGCCAAACTGGATCTGGCCGAGCGCTTCGGCGCAACCCACAAGGTCAATGCCAGCAAGGGCGACCCGATCGCGGCCATTCACGCCATCACGCCGCGGCCCAAAGAATTCACCATCATGAAGACGGCCGTATCCGGTGTGGACTTCGCCTTCGATTGCATCGGCATCAAGAAGACCATGGAGCAGATCGTGCCGGCCTGCAGACCTGGGTATTTCGGCGTGCACGCTGGCGGCTGCGCCGTACTCGTTGGGGTGCCCGGCACGCCCGTAGAACTGAACGCGCTCGACATGCTGATCAACGAAAAGCAGTTCATCGGCTCGATCGGTGGCTCGTGCGTGCCGGATCGGGATTTTCCGAAGTTCCTCGAATGGCATCGCGAAGGCGATCTCGACCTCGATGCGCTCGTCACCACGCGCTACGCCATCGATCAGATCAACGAAGCGACAGCGGCGCTCGAGGCCGGTCGCATCGCCGGCCGCGCGATCATGGAGTTCGACCATGGCTGATCTCATCGAGCTGTCCACCCGGGTCATCGACGGCGGCTCGGCCGACGGAGTCGGGCCGCTCAATCGGATCAACCACGAGCTGTCAGAACTGCGTTCGGATATCGCGGTGGTGGAGGCGTTCTCACACTCGGTGGTGTTCAAGTCCGATGACGGACTGGTGATCTTCGACACCAGCGGCGCCGCGGGTGGCAGCCGCGTGGTGGATGCGATCCGTGGCTGGTCGAAGGATCGCTTCAACACCCTCGTCTACACCCACGGTCACATCGACCACGTCGGCGGATGCGGTGCGTTCTTGAGTGATGCCGAAGTCGCGAAGCAGCCAAGGCCGCGCATCGCCGGCCACGAGAACGTCGGCAAACGATTCGACCGCTACAACCTCACCAACGGTTACAACCTCACCATCAATGCCCGGCAGTTCCGCGGCTTCGGTCGGCGCGGCTACGGCATCGGCGGCGATGACGGCCATTTCCTGCCGCCCACGAGCGCAAAGCCCGATGTTTCGTACAGCCAGTCACTGTCCCTGTCCGCTGGCGGCCTCGATTTCGATCTGCACCACGCCAAAGGCGAAACCGACGATCACACCTGGGCCTGGCTCCCCGCGCACAAGGCAATCTGCGCCGGTGACTTCTTCATCTGGAATTTTCCCAACGCCGGCAATCCGCAGAAGGTGCAGCGCTATCCCGTTGAATGGGCTGCTGCGATGCGCGCGATGGCAGCCACTGGCGCCGAGCTGTTCTTGCCAGCGCACGGCTTGCCCATCGCCGGTCGCGATCGCATCCGCCGCGTGCTGATCGACGTTGCAACGACCCTCGAGACGCTCGTTGGCGAAACCCTCGCCATGATGAATGCCGGTGCGAAGCTGAACGACATCATTCACACTGTGAAGGTCGCCCCGGAGATACTCGAGCGGCCGTACTTAAAGCCGCTGTATGACGAGCCCGAGTTCGTCATCCGCAACGTCTGGCGCATGTACGGCGGCTGGCACGACGGCAACCCCGCACACTTGAAACCTGCGACAGACGCATCCCTTGGCGGCGAGTTGGCATCGCTTGCGGGCGGTGCGCAGGTGCTGGCCCAACGCGCCCTGGAGATCGCGACGAGCGGCGGCGATCTGCGTCTTGCCTGTCACTTGATCGAATTCGCCGCCGGCGCGGCGCCAGAGGACAAAGAAGTGCACGCCATCCGCGCGCAGGTCTATCAGAAGCGCCGCGATGGCGAGTCATCGCTCATGGCCAAGGGCATCTTTGGCTACGCGGCGGGTGAATCCTTATCGAAGGCAGGCATCGACGATCCCCACACACGATGATGCGTTCCCAGTTCGTCCGTAACGGTTCGATCGATACGGCCTACTTCGAAGTCGGCTCAGGCAACAAGGTGCCCTTTGTCCTCGTGCATGGATTCACCGGGGCCAAGCTCGACTTCCGCGATCAGTTGTCGTGGTTCGGTGGCGAGCGTCGCGTGCTCGCACCGGATCAGCGCGGCCACGGCGAATCGAGCAACGAACGTCCATACACACTGGATCAACTCGCTGCCGACCTCCTCGGCTTTCTCGATGCGATGGATCTCGCTCGGGTGCACCTGCTCGGCCACTCCATGGGCGGCATGGTCGCCATGCGCGCAGCACTGGCAAGTCCGCATCGCATCGAATCACTCGTGCTGATGGACACGGCCGCCGAACCGCTGGCGATGTTCCCCGCCAAAGCGCGCCAAGCCATGGCGGCAAAAGTGCTGGCCGACGGTATCGACGCAAGCGCGATGCGGGCGACGCCGGTGAGTGCGGGGGCGCAACGCGGCATCGACTATCTCGGCGCGGACGAACACTGGCGCCGCATCGACGAAAAGCTCGCGCAGATGGACCGGCACGCTTTCGTCGATCTTTCTAACGGCATGGCCGCGGCCACACCGCTGCTCGATCAGCTAGCCGCGATCAAAGCGCCGACCACGATTCTCGTCGGCGAACACGACACCCCCTTCATTGAACCGTCGGCGCGCATGGCCGCCGCGATCGGCGGCGCATCGCTCGTCACCATCCCGCTGGCAGCACACTGCCCGCAGTACGAAAACGCCGATGCGTGGCGCGCCGCCATCGAACTTCACCTAGACCGGAGCCAGTCATGATCTACGAGATTCGCAACTACCACTTCGCCCCGAAGCGCTTCGATGAGTACAAGACGTGGGCACGTAGCAAGGCGTTGCCTTACCTTTCGCGCAACCTGAATCTCATCGGCTTCTGGGCCAACACCGCAGCGCCGCCCGAGGTGCTCGGTGAAACGACCGATCCGCTCGGCACGGCGAACATCACCTGGATTCTCGGCTGGAACACCATGGCCGAGCGCAACGACACCATGGCCCGTGTGTTCGCATCCGATGAATGGAAGGCGATCTTTGCACACGTGCCCGGTGGCATCGACAGCTACTTGCGGCGCGAGTCCAAATTCACCGAGTCACTGGTGTAGGGGCGCTGCACAATGCTCAACAAATTGCCTGGCAGAGTGACGATCGAAGATGCCGTGGTGTTCGGTCAGGGCGGCGGTCGCGATCTGCGCTGCGACATCTTCACGCCACCGGATGAGCGTCGCGATCGCCCCGCGATTCTGCTCGTTCACGGTGGCGGCTGGTTTCAGGGCGACCGTTCGCAGTTGCGCGGCTACGGCATCCAGTTCGCGCGCTACGGATTCGTTTGCGTGTCCGCCGAATACCGCTTGTCCGGCGAAGCCAAATGGCCCGCACAGATTCACGACGTGAAGGCTGCGCTGCGCTACATGCGCGCGAATGCCGATCAGCTCGGTATCGACTCGAACAAGATCTGCGTGTCCGGTAACTCCGCCGGCGCACACCTGTCACTCATGGTCGGCGCGACACCCAACGTCGATGTGTTCGAAGGCAAGGGTGGCCATCCCGGTGTCGGCACCGATGCTGCGGCGGTGGTTGCGATCTATCCGCCTACGTTGCTCCGCGTTGGGAACGCTGATGATGCGATCGCGGCATTGCTCGGGCCGAAGGCGTCACGCGATTCGGAAGATGCCGCAAGTCCGATCACCTACGTGCATCGCAACTTCCCGCCGACGCTGCTCATTCACGGCAACGCCGACGACATCGTGCCAATCGAAGCGAGCTTTTCGATGTACCGGGCGCTGGCCGACGTCGGCGCCGCGGTGGAACTGCACACCTATGACGGCGCGCCACACGCCTTCGACGCGGTACCCGAACTCGGCCGCCAGGTGACCGACATCATCGCGCTGTTTCTCGATCGCAAGGTCGCCGATCCGCGTCCGGTCGCAGTCACCGGCTGAAACATGGATCCATTTTCCCAGGCGGCGCTCGGCGCCGCTGTCGCTCACGGCTGCTTTCACCGCCAACTCGGATGGAAGGCCGCGGTATGGGGTGCGGCCGCAGGTGCAGCGCCCGACATCGACGTGCTGTTCAGCATCGCAGGGGATGAGTTCGATCGCCTGCGCTCCCACCGCGGCATCACCCATTCACTGTTCTTTGCACCCGTGATCGGGCCGATTTGGGGTTGGCTGCTCGATCGGCGGGAACGCAAACGGGGTGCGCCGCCGGATTCATCGCGGCTGCGGGCATGGATTGGTGCGATCACACTCGCGCTCTGGTCGCACCCGCTACTCGACTACTTCACGCCCTATGGCACGCAGCTCCTGCTGCCGTTTTCCGATGCGCGTTTCGCGCTGCCGGTGATGCCGATCATAGATCCGGTCTACACACTCACACTCGGGGTCGCGCTGCTCGTCGCCTGGCGCATGAAGGCACACCGACTGGCCGCGGTCGCGAGCTGGGCCGGCTTGGCGCTGTCGAGCAGCTACATCGCATGGGCCTGGCAGATCAACGAAGCCGCTGCCGATCTCGCGCGCGAGGACCTAACCGCGCGTGGCATCACCAACGCCGAGGTACATGCGTATCCCACCGTCCTGCAGATTCACTATCGACGCGTGGTGGCGCGCACGCCCGATGTCGACTATGCCGGTTTCGTCTCGCTGTGGGATCCGTGCGCGATCGAATGGGGGTCCGCGCCTCGAACGGAAGACCGGTTCACCACTGCACTTACAGACACGCGGCCCGGAAAGATCTTCGAGTGGTTCGCGATGGGCATGGTCAACGGCTACACGGAGCAGTTGGGCGGTCGCACGACCGTGCGGCTGATCGATCTGCGTTACGGCACCGGCACCGATCCACGACAGAGCATCTTTTCGCTGGAAGCTGCGTTCGATGCGACGGGGAAGCTCGCAACGGCGTTCATGCGGCAGTTTCCCGACAACGCGCGCGAGCTGTCGCTGGCGGGCTTGTTCACTCAGGCCTACGCGGTGTGCAGGGGTTAGCGATTCGGTGCTTGCGGCCCTTCCAGCACCTGCACGCCGCCTGAGTCCCAACTGCCGAAACGCATGCGGAACTCAATGCCCCAACTGCGGGGCGCCGTGGTGTCGGCAATGCGCGCAAAGTTGTTCGCCGTACGCATCTCTAGAATGCCCAGCTCATTGGTGATGTTCTTGACGTACGCCGCCAGTTGGTACCGCTCGGTCGGGCTGTCCCAGGTAGCGCGCGCATCCCACCGCTCGAACGCCGGCGTCTGATTGATTCGGCTATTGAGCACGTTCTGATACTGCTCACCCATGTACGCATAGGATCCCAGCAGATTGATACGACCCTGATCGCCCATCGGGATCGTGTAGTTCGCCCACAGCGTGAACTTGTGGCGCGGCGCGCGGTTGAGCTCGTTGCCGCGGGCATTGACGATGTCCGTGCTCAGCCGGTCCGCCCAGACATTGCCGTCCAGCGAGATGAAGAAGTCGCTGTCGATCTCGGTGCGCATGTAGCTGTGCAGCGCCCCGAGCGTCAGCAGCGGCGTTGCAACCCAAGTCGCCTCGACCTCCGTGCCCCAGTTGGTGGCTTCGGGTACCGACTGCACACCGTTGAAGAAGGTGATGACCGTGTCCGGATCCTCGGGACAATCGATGGAGCAACCGAAGGTCGACGCCGCGATCGGCTGATTGGCGGAGATCTGATGGTTGTCGTAGGCGTAGTGATAGATGCTCGTATTGACCCGCAGCCGGTCGTCGAAGAGATCCGTCTTGTAGCCGACTTCATAGGCGAGCACGCGCTCCGCCGGATAGGGGAACTGCTGGTGCAGGCCGAGATTGAACCCGCCGGAGCGATAGCCCGTGGTGATTGAGGCGTAGCCCATGCTCTCGCGGTCCGGCGTGAAGGTGAGCGCAAAGCGCCACGTGGGCTGTTCCCAGGTTCTTCTGATGTCGATGCCGTCGATGATCTCGAAGGGCAAGCCCACCAGACGCGGCGGATCGCCGTTTTCATCACCGGTCACAGGATCCGTCGTCATAGCGACGTTGAAATCCGCCAGGGATGCGAACCCAAAGAACTCCGCATTACTTTCCGAGAAGAACCATCGCCACTCCCGGCCGTGCTTTTCATCCCGGGACCAGCGCGCCCCGGCGGTCAGGGCCCATGTCTCGGAGAACGCATAGTTCGCCTGAACGTACACGGCGCGCGCATCGACCTCGAGGTCCGAGTCGTACCAGTAAGTGCTGCCTCGCCGCGTGCCACCGAAGAGCCCGATGTAGGCGGCATCGTTGATGCCAAGGTTGTGACGACCGGGACCGAGGGGTGGCGGAAACGTGGATGGATCGAGCACTGAACCCCAACTCGGCAGCGCCGTGTAGGCGCCGAGTTGCCCATCGTCTGCCAGTTCGAAATACAGTTCCCGCTCGAGGTTGTTGTAATACAGCCCACCGACCAAGTTCAGCGGTCCATCCCAGTTGGTGATGAGCTGCAGTTCATGGGAGGCCTGCGTTAACGGATTGTTCGCGTAGGCGCGATAGGCGCTGATCTGCTCGCCACCCGGGCCGGCGGTGCAGCGTGGCGGTGCGCAGGTGTTGCGGCCCCCGGGCGCCCCGCCCCAGTTCACGTCGTAGGTGCTCCAAGGAATGTCGGAATACCCACCGAGATAGCGCACCGTGTAACGCCCGTAGTCGAGGCTCCATTGGGCATCGGTTGTGATGCTGTAGTACTTGTAGCCATAGTCCGGTTTGAAGTCCGGATAGGCGGTGTTGTCGAGATTCTCACCGCCCCCATTGCCGCTGATCGGGAGCGACTGATGCGCGTTTGGATTCAGCAGCGGCGGTACGACGTAGAAATCCAGCGTGGCGTCATTGAAGCAGTCGGTACCCTCGGGAAAACACACGGCGGAACTGCGCTGCCGCCGATCACCGGTTCCTTCGCCGATCAGGAGCGGTGATCGCGGTGTCGTACGCAGATAGCGCGTGTTGCCGCGAATGACGATGTCGATGGTATCTGTCGGTGTCGCTTCGAGTGTGAGCCCGATGTTGTGGTCCGAAAATTCACCGGTGTCATCGATCGCCTTCTGCCCCGGGGCTGCGCGCGAATTGCGATCCGCACCCTGGTTCACGCTCACGCCCACCAGACGGTAGGCGAGCTTGTCACGCACGATGGGTCCGCTCACAACCGCATAGAGGTCGGCGATGTCGTGCGCGCCGACACGGGTACGTACTTCGGAGAAGAACTCGGCAGTCGGCGGATTGGTGATGTAGTTGATGACGCCGCCGATCGCGTTCCTTCCGTACAACGTGCCCTGTGGACCACGCAGCACTTCCACGCGTTGCACATCGTAGAAGTGGTTCTCCGAGCCGTAGGCGATGGCCTCTTCCGAATACACGCCGTTGTAGTAGATGGGCACACCGACATCGCCGCCAAGGGACCTGAAATTGCGACCGATGCCGCGGATGGTGAGATCGAGACCATCGCGACTGAGCGAGGGCACGAAGAGGGCGAGATCATCGACCTCGGACACACCAAAGTCTTCAATGAACGTCTCATCGATCGCAGTCACCGCGATCGGGGTCTTCTGCGCGGACTTCTGCACGTACTCGGCGGTGACGAGTACTTCTTCGATGAATCGGATCTCGGCGGCGCCGGCATCGAGCGCCACAAGCACAATCGCCAGCGCCGAGACACTCAGCCGCATAGCAACGCTCCCCGCCCACATGGCACTGGCATGCCAGGTGGGCTCTGCCCCGTTTGTACGCTGATCAGCCGGCGAGGTCCAGCCAGGCACGTGTGTGCCAATGCCGCGCCTAAACGAATATGCTAGGTGGTGAATGCCCGCGTGAATGACCTGGTCACGGCAGATGGCAGATGTCTTCGTTTCCTACGCAACCGAAGATCGCGAACGCGTCGCGCCACTGGTCCGCGTGCTGGAAGCCGAGGGCTGGTCGGTGTGGTGGGACCGCAACATCCGCCCCGGCGCGCACTTCCAGAGAGCCATCAGCGATGCCATCGATGACGCCCACTGCGTGGTCGTCTGCTGGACGACGACCTCGGTCAACTCCGACTGGGTACTGAACGAAGCGGACGACGGCAAGGAGCGCGGCATTCTCGTGCCCGTGCTGCTCGACGACGTGCGCCCCCCCATGGGTTTTCGAATGACCCAGCTCGCGGATCTGCGCCATTGGGATGCGAAGTCATCCACGCCTGAGGTCGACGCGTTTGTCGCTGCTGTGGGCACATGCCTGGGTCGCAGTCGGGCCAGAGCGCCGACTCGACCTCGACCGATCCCACGCCGCGGCACATCGTGGCTGCGCAATGCGATGCTCGCGGTGGGGCTCATCGTCACGATCGCAATCGCATTCACCCTGCGCGGTCGGTTACCCGGGTTCGAATCTGAATCCAACGGCCAGAATTGCGTTGCGGTGCTGCCATTCGAGGTCATATCGGCAACGCCAGGTCAGGACTGGATCGGTGAGAGCCTGGCCACTGAATTCCACACCAAGCTGCGCGAGCTGTACCCGGACCTGTGTGTGTCCGGTCGCGCTACTTCGTTCAACTATCGCGGCAAAGCGCTGGACAACCTCGAAGTGGGCAGACAACTGGGTGTCGATTTTCTCATTCAGGGCGCTGTTCAATTGTCGGGTGTCACCATCCGTGTGACGAGCGAGCTGATCACAGTCGCAAGCGGATACCAGAAAGGGGACAGCCTGGTAGAGCGCAATCTCGAGAAGGGTTTTGCGGCGCAGATCGACATTGCAGCAGTTGCCGTCCCAGTGCTGGCCGCAGCGCTCGATCAAAGCCAAGGGCCCACGCTGCGCCTCTCCGGTATACCCAGCGCGAATGCAACAGCCCCTGACTCCGCCATGCAGCGGCTGATCGAACAGCCCCAGGCCCATGCGTTCGACTCCTTCGGCACGGAGGCTGACGAATGATTCATCAACGCCGCACGTTCCGTATGCTGATCGCCCTCGCCTGCATGCTCGCACCTGTCACCGCGCGTCCAGTCAGCATCGATGATTTCGTGAATCGACCGGTGCTGCGGACCGTCAAGATCTCTCCCGATGGCAAACATCTCGCCATGCTGCGCCGCGAAGCGAAGGACACGCTGTTCATCATCAAACGCACCGACATGTCGGTGGTCACCGGCGTGAACTCCTCGGCCAATCAGCGCTTCATCGACTTCACCTGGGTCAACGCCAATCGCATCCTGATCGAACCTGCGCTCGAGGTGAGCGGATTCAGTGAGCCGGCCGCAACCGGCGAGATCCTCGGATTCAGCCTGGACGGTCGCAACAACGGCTTCATCAAACGCAGCGTCGAATCCGATGGTGTGCGCATGTACACGCTTGTCGGCGTGTTGCCGAAAGACGCCGATCACGTGCTCGTCGAAGCGCACGTGTTCGCAGCCGCGGGCCGCGGCCCCTACGTGCAGGAATTCGATGACCTCGCACTGGCTGACCGGGTGCTGCCGGTGACACGTACAGATGCAGGCTTGAGCGCGGCGGCTGAGCGGTGCACCGACGCGCTGTGTCGTCGCACCGACGCACCGACGCTCCTCAAGCTGAATGTCTACACCGGCGTGACCGAACTCGTCGCCAAGTCACCCGTCCCGCAGGGCCGCTTCGTCGCTGATGACACCGCCGAGACGGTATTGGCATTCGGCGAGCCGCGGCAAGGCACCGTCGCGAGCTATGCCAAGCGCGGCAACGAATGGTCGCAGATCAACGAATTCGCTCGCGGCATGGGCATCGTGCCGATCGCCGTGCGCTCCGCGCAGCGCGCCTGGGCGCTCGACAACCGCGTCGACACCACGGGATTGTCCGAACTCGATCTGCGCACCGGCGCCGTCGAATCACATTTCAGAGACCGGGTCAGCGATCTCGAACATCTGGTCCGTGACTACAGTGGCGCCAACGTACTCGCAGCGCGCTACACACCCGGCTATCCCAGCTGGCACTACGTGGATGAGCGCAGTGCGTTCGCGCAGACGCACAAGGCGCTGCGTGTTGCGTTCCCCCAGAGCGACGTGGACGTCACCAGCTTCACCGCCGACAACACCGAGTTCATCGTCCGCGTCTACAGCGATCGCAATGCCGGTGACTACTACCTGGTCAACACCAACACGCGCGACTCGCAGTTCCTGGTGACGAGTCGCACCTCACTAGAGCCGACCCAACTGGCGGAGTCGAAGCCGGTACAGGTGGAAACCCGCGATGGCTTCAGAATTCACGGCCTGTTCACCGCACCTTCGTTGCCCGGCAGTGCGCAGCCGCCGTTGGTGGTGATGGTGCACGACCAGCCATTCGCAACCCGGTTCTACTGGACGTACGACGAAGACGTGCAGTTGCTCGCAAGCCACGGCTTCGCGGTGCTCCAGATCAACCCGCGCGGATCCGCGGGCTTCGGACGCAGCTACCGCGGTGGCAGCGATGAAGCGCTCAGCGAGCGCATGCGGCGTGACGTGGTCGATGCCACGCGAGCGATGATCACCCAGGAGCGCGCCGATCAGAATCGCGTCTGCCTCTACGGTCGCGGCTTTGGTGGCTACGCGGCGATCATGGCGCTGATCGAAGGCGGCAGCGTGTTCGGCTGCGTCATCAGCTATGGCGGGCTCTACGATCTCGATGGGCAGTTCGACACCCGGGATTTGTCATCACACGTGCAGGACGCCTATCTGCGTGATCGTACGATGGCCGATTCTCCTTGGAGACGATCGCCCATCAGCGAAGTCGATCAAATCGACGTTCCCGTGATGCTCGCACATGGCGGACTCGATCGCGTCGTTCCCATTGCCCAAGCACGCACCATGCAAGCTGCGCTGACCGCAAACGGTACGGCAACGACTGCCGTGTTCGAAGCGGACGAACCGCATCGATTCGAGGGCCCGGTGCCGAGACGAAACCTCTACCAGGAAACCATCGCGTTCCTGAACGCTCACATCGAGAAGGCACCGACGCGTAGCAGAATCGAATCATCGCGACCCACCGGCGGATTGGACGCGATGCTGAGCGATGTTCAACGCAGCGCATTGCAGAAGGTACTCGATGACATCCACGCGCATGTGGTGCGTGTCACCCGCACCCGCGATGAACGCAATCTACCTTCTGGACTCACGCGCCGACCCATGGATTATCCGCGCGTGATACGCCAGGCCGTGGACGCCCACGATCGCGACGCACGCAAGGTGCTGACGGATGAACAATGGCCGGGGTATGAGGCGTTGAAGCAAACGTATTCGCAACGACTCGAAGAGGCGGTCTCCAAGGGACGCAGCCCGGATCGCTACAAGCTGGAAGGCTAGGCGAGCTGGCTTGGCGAAGATTTCCTCGCGCCCTACGAAGATGTTGCAAAACTGTGGGAGCGGGCTTGCCCGCGAACAAGTGCTTGAGCTGTCGGAAAAAATTCGCAGCTGTGCGCAGCTGCGCCAAGCGCGCTCCCACAGCGAAGCAAGTGACTTTTGAGACACCTTCCACTGTCGGCCGACGGTTCTGGGTAAACTGGGCAAGGAGAAACCGCGTGCTCCAACCGCTGCCAGCCTACCGTGGTACCGACCCCTACGTCTTCGTGAGCTATTCCCACGCGGACGAGGCGGCCGTGTTCCAGCAGATCCGCTGGCTGCAGGATCACGGCGTGAACGTCTTCTACGACGAGGGCATTAGCCCTGGAAGCGAGTGGTCCGATGCGCTGGCGCAGGCCATCGAGGGCTGCGCGCATTTCGTCTACTTCGTGACCCCCAACTCCGTCGCCTCCGATCACTGTCGCCGCGAGCTCAACTTCGCACTCTCCGAGCGCCGACCGCTGCTGGCCGTGTATCTGCAGGAAACGGATGTGCCCGCCGGCATTCGCCTCAGTCTAGACAACCGTCAGGCAATTCTGCGCCACAAGATGACGCACGATGCTTATCAGCGCGCGCTGCTCACGGCGCTTTCGGCGCAGGCGACGCGGTCCGCGGCACCAGCGCGCACGCCAGTGCCTTCGCGCTTCGGTCGACCAATGGTCTGGGCTGGTGTAGTGGCGATCGCCGCCCTCGCAGTAGCGCTCGGTGTGTTCACCACACGGGATTCGACTCCAAGCGACCAAGAGACAGATGATCCGACCGATTCAGGCAAACAACGCGTGGCCGTACTGACCCTGCGAAATCTCACGGGAGATCCTGGGCTCAGTTGGTTGGCGGACGGAATGTCCGAGCAGCTCCGGCAACAGATCGGAATGTGGGGACATATCGAGGTGCTGCCCAGTGCATTCGTGCGGGACTGGTCGATTGGTGATGTCCCTGCCGACGTCGTTTACGTCGTCGATGGGTTCATCCGAGGACAAGCCGACGATTTGACCGTAGCGCTGGACCTGATCGAAGTATCCAGCGGTGCCAAGTTGTGGACTGAGACGGCTCAGGGGCGCGACACCGACCCGTACGCACTTCAGCATCATCTCGCCACCAACATCGCTCGATTCTTTGGTGAGAGCATTACGGATTGGCTCGCGCCGAGCCGGCCCGAAGCCTATGCGTCCTACCTGAAGCTCTCAAACATCGGTTTCTACGGTGACCTGGACGAGCAATTCTACCTGCTCGAACGAACGCTCGAGTTGGATCCCGACTGGGCGTTCGGCTGGGCACAACTCGCCTTCGCGCAATCGCGATTGGTGCCGGTGACGCGCGACCCCATCTGGCTCGAGCGCGCCCGCCAGTCCTTGGCGCGCGCACGAAGTCTGGCAGGCGACGACCTGACAGATTACTTCGACAGTGCGATCAAGCTGTTGGTTGAAGGCGACGTCGACGGCGCAGAAGGGCGCGCGCGCCGATCCGTAGCGACAGGATTCGGACTGAGCTACGCCCAGATCATGGTTTCTTCGGGGCTCTACGCCGAGGCGGAATCCTATCTGCGCCGCGCGGTCGAAACGGACCCCTACCAGCCCGGATACTGGGAGTGGCTTGCCGCGGCGCGCGGCAACCTCGGAGACATCCCGGGCACCATCGCGGCTGCCGAAGGCAACGCTCGATTGTTTCCGCCAGAGACGCTCGTCATGGCGTCGCCACTGCGCTGGGCGCTGCCGGCTGGCGGACGCCTCGATGACGCCCGTGCGTTGCTTCAACGCGTGCAAGTGGCGATTGAACGCGCCCGTCCAGGCTCACAGTATCGAAATACGCTGCAATGGCTTTCCCTACTGCCCCTGCAGTTCGAGTTGGCGATGGCGGAGGCAGACCCTGCGACGGCCTCCGCCGCGGCACAACGGCTTGCTGATGACCGCATGCACACGTTGGCCGGCGTCTTCTTCCTGCGACTGAACGACCCAAGGGCCGAGGAGCAGCTCGAACTGGCCGCAGCCGAACCGCAGTTCGAGCGCTTTGCCTGGTTCCACAGCGCAATGCACCTTGGACCTGCGCTGCGCGATCACCCACTCATTCGCAATCTCGAAGACGCGATGGGATTTTCGAGGCTGTGGCGGCTGGAGTTGTGCAAACGCGCAGCGACACTGCCGCCGGAAAGTCACATCACCTGTGATCCTACCAAGTATGAGGTTTCAAGTTCCCGGCACTAAGGAACCTCTGAACAAGGTCCGCGCTTTCCTACAGCAAATTACCTCGGTCAATGGCATGAACGGTCGTATCGGCGCTCCAATCTCCGAATCGGACACGTACCTCGATGCCCCACACCCGCGGCAACGTCGTGTCTGCGACGCGTTGCAGATTCGGGCCGCCGCGCATGTCCACGATGCCGAGTTCATCGGTCATGTTCTTCACGAACGCCGAGACGCGGTAGCGCTGCCGTGGACTATCCCAGTTCAACCGTGTATCCAGCCGATAGAACGACGGTGACTGATTGATGCGGCCGTTCAGCACATCCCAGTACTGCTCATCCATATAGGAATATGCGGTCAATGCACCCAGGGTGCCGTATTCGCCCATTGGAAGGCTGTAATTGACCCAGGCAGTGAACACGTGACGAGGCGCCCGATTGAGTTCGTTGCCTTTGACGTTGACGGTCTCAGTGCCGAACGTCGTGGCGAACGGATTGCCCGCCTCGCTCACGAAGAAATCATCCGTGATCTCGGTTCGCATGTAGCTGTAAAGACCGCCGAGTGTCAGTTGTGTCGTCACACTCAAGAGTCCTTCGAGTTCAATGCCCCAGTTCCGCGACTTCGGCACGTTGCGTACGGCATCAATAACTCGTATCGCATCCGGGTCATCCGGGCAGTCACCGGGTACGCAACCGAATTCGGCCGCGCGCACGGGCTGAAAGGCACGCACCTGGTGATTTTCGTAGTCGTACAAGTAGGCGGCCGCGTTGAGTTGTAGCCGGTCATTCAGCATCAGTTTCTTCAATCCAAATTCGTAGGAGATGACGGTTTCCGCGTCGAAGGAGAACTGCTGATTCAAAGAGAGGTTGAACCCGCCCGAACGATAGCCGGTGGTCGCCGATGCGTA
Organism: Pseudomonadales bacterium; assembly: GCA_041738285.1. Taxonomy (GTDB): domain Bacteria; phylum Pseudomonadota; class Gammaproteobacteria; order Pseudomonadales; family Azotimanducaceae; genus SZUA-521. The sequence continues at coordinate 14,380 of JBGSQB010000159.1, forward strand.
GGCAAGCGTCCTGTCATCGGGTCGATAGTCGAGATTGACTCGCCAGGTGGGCTCGTCCCACTCGTCTTCGATGTCGACACCATCCTGGAACGAGATCGGTACACCCACGAGCCGCAGCGGGTCGCCATTGTATTCGCCGGTCGATGGATCGGTGGTCAACAGAAAATTGATCGTCGGTAGATCCAGGCCGAACGCGGCGGGATCGGGCTCGAAGTACCCCCAACGTCGCTCGTAGCCCTGCTTCTCATCCTTCGACCAGCGTGCTCCGAGCGTCAGTCGGAACTGCGCGTTCAAATCATACGTCGCCTGACCGTAGACGGCGTACGCATCAACAACGGTGTCATTGAAGCTCCAGAAGTACGTGCCATCCGCATCCCCACCCCAACTCGAGATCGTAGCCGGACCATTGACACCATTGTTGTGCTTGCCCGGAAACGTCGGTGGCCCGAGGAAATCGTCCCCGAACAGGCCATAGCTCGGATCGACGGTGTACGTGCCCAGATGTTGTGGTTCGTGGTAATCGTTCACCTGGGTCGTGCGTGCGTGATACCGGAATAGACCGCCGACGAAATTCCAACGCCCGTCCAGGTTCGTGATCAGCTGCAGGTCGTGGGAGTACAGGTGATACTCTTCAGACACGGCGAAGTGATTCTCGCGAATGCCCTGGCCACCTGGGCCTTGCGCGCAGGTGGGTGGCAAGCAGGTGTTGCGACCCCCCGAGGCACCGAGGTCCGCGTTCAGTCGGAAATCGACGTCGGTGTAGCCGGCAACATAACGCAACGTGAAACGGTCGTAGCCGAATCGCCACTGGGCGTCCATGGTCACGGCCGACGTATCGACGGCGGAGCGTGGCTTGAAGTCGAGGTACGCCTGTCCATCCAAGTTGCGCCCGAAGCCATCGCCGCTCACGGGCAACATCTGATACGCGGCACCGTTCAGCGCTGGCCCATTGATGCCCATGGCCACCGGCTCGACATAGCAATCGACGCCCACGGGATAACACACCGCGGAACTTCGATTTCGGCGATTGCCTTCGCCCTCACCGATCACGAGCGATGCCCGCTGATCGACATCGTTGCGTCGATCGTTTGCCCTGATGAGCACGTCGATGTTGTCGGTTGGCATGATCTCGAGCGAAAGCGCAATGTTTCGATCCAGCAGCTGGCCCGTGTCGCTCACGGGCCTCTGACCCGGGACCGCCTTGGACTGCCTGTCATTGCCGGTATCGGCATTCATGGCGACGAGCCGACCGAGCACACGATCGGGAACCAGCGTGCCGCTCAGCACGCCATAGAACTCCTGCGCACCGTGTCCATCGAATCGAGCCATGAGCTCACCCGTCGGGACGTCAGTCGGCGGATTCGTGATGTAGTTGACGACGCCGCCGACCGCATTGCGCCCATACAGGGTTCCTTGTGGACCCCGCAGCACTTCGATGCGCTGCAAGTCGTACAGCCGATCCTCAGTGGCACCAATGGCGACATTCTCGGAGTACACGCCATTGAAGTACGACGCCACGCCCGGGTCGCCGCCGAGACTTCGAAAATTCCTGCCGATTCCACGCAGCGTGACGTCATAGACACTTCGGCTGTAGGACGGCACGAACATCTGGATGTCTTCGGGCCCGGTCATGCCGAAGTCCTTGATGATTCGCTTGTCGATGGCGGTCAACGCGATCGACGTGTCGCGCACCGGTGCCTTCACCTTCTCTGCCGTGACGATGATCTCTTCCAGGAATGGTGATGGCGCAGGTGCGGCGTCGACAGCATTCGCAATACCGACGCACGTAATCGTCACCAGCGCTATCACCGAACGCACCGGTCAACCCCCGAAGCTGTAAATCGCTTCGAACCCGATGAATCTAGGGTCCAGCGCGATGCCGCGGTGCGGATAGTTCGACCCGAGCCCCGTTGCGAGATTGGACATGTCCGCCCAGCGCAGGTAGCGATCATCGAATACGTTGTCCACGAACACAGACGCCTCCCAGCGACGATCAGGTGTCCGGTACGTGAGCCGCATGTCGGTCCGTTTGCTGGCGGGCACTTCGTCCCAGGGCCGCGCAAAGGTGCTGGTGAAGAACTCGCCCGTCATCGCGTGGGACGCATTCAAGCTGATCGTGCCGGCATCGATTGGCCACTCGTAGGTCGCCCAGATCACACCCTTGTGCTTGGGAATGCCGGACAGTTGCACGCCCTTCACTTCCACGCAGTACAGGGCCTTCACCTGCGGCGGTAACGTGCAGGGGTCCTCGTTGACGTCGCCGCCCATGATCGTGCGCGGGTAGCGCGGGTCGTCCTGATTGAAGATGGTGAAGTCCGAACGATACTCGCTGATGGTGTAGCCGTAGTTGCCACCCAAGGTGAGTCGGTCGCCGGCCAGCCACGTCATGTCAATCTCGAAGCCGTAATTGCGTACGTCCGGGATGTTGGTCGTCACTTCAACAGGACCGCGCCCGGGCGGTGCGCCAACGCCCGGCGGCAGATTGAAGTCGCCGGACGACGTCTCCCAACTGGAGAGGTTGTCCTGGTAGTTCTCGTAGTTGTAGGTGTACAGGGATGCCGCAACCTGCAGGCGGCCGTTCAAATGGTGGCCCTTGTAGCCGACCTCATAGGCTTCGAGTTCTTCGTCGTCGTAGAACAGCAGCACCGTCGTGTCTAAGAATCCATCTCCGTCGGTGTCAACGTCGGTTCGATTGTCCGTTCCGCCCATGTTGAACCCGCCGGCGCGATAGCCGGTGGTGAGGCCGGCGTAGATCAGGATCTCTTCGGAGGGCTCCCAGTTGAAGTTGACGCGATAGGTCCAGGAGTCGGACTCGTACTCGCCGCGCGCACGGCTGCCCCATGAGATCGGCAGACCCCCGAGGCGCAACGGCCGATCACAAGTTACCGCCGTCAGCGGACAGACCGGCGCAATCGGTGAGTCGGGGTCACCCGTGAATGTCGCCGCGCCCATCGCCACGTTGATCGCGGCCAGAGGCGTCACGCCCGGCGCAAAGAACTGCGACGCATCGAATCCAGGCGGTGCAGCACCGGCAAGCACAAAGGGAACCCAGTCGCCGTCGGGCGAGGAGAAGATGATTTCGTCGTAGCCACCGCGGGACTCGAGCCCCTGTCGATCGTCTTCGGAGTATCGCAGCCCCAACGTGACACTGAACGTATCGCTGAGTTTCAAGTCGCCTTGGGTGTAGAGGGCGACGTTCTCGGTGACCACCGTATTTTCCTGCTCGTACACCGCGCCGGTGTCGTTGGAGCGGCTGTGCGCCCTACCCGGATCACCGCAATAAGCCCCGAACGCACCCGCTGCGCCGATCGGCAGGGTCTGCCACTCGATGCAATCCGGCAGCCAGGGAAATGCATCGCGCACCCAAGTCTCAGCACCCGCCGGTCCATAGCTCGTCTGGTTATTGACGTAGCCCTTACCGAGCCGATTGCGGTGGGCGTAGGGCTGATCGCGATCTTCTTTGAATAGATACACGCCGCTGGTTGCCGACCAGCGATCACCTAGCTCCCAGAACAGGCGCAGCTCGTGGGACCAGCTCCAGACATCGGCGTGCACGGTGTCGCCCATGCTCGACAGCTCGCTGGATGATGCGTCGTTGTCGTTGTCGAACCAGTACTCGAAGGACTGATAATCGCCGAGATAACTCAGCGACACGCGATCGCTCACGTCCCAGTCGACGATCATCGAGCCAGCGTGGTGGTCGAACTCTTCCTCGACGTAGTTGTTGGTGAGCGACTTCAACTGGGGCTTCTTCCAGTCGCCGCCGTCGTTGTACTTGGCGACGTGCGGATCCATGTAGTTCGGCGACGGGCTGTAGGGCCACGCAGCCGGGTCCACGCCGGGGCGGTTGTAGTAGGCGTACACGGTATCCCCGGTGATCGGATGCACGAACGGAAATGCGTTCGGCGTGCTCGCATCGACCACGCGCAGTCCGGGCGCGTAGTAGTTGGTGTCGCGGGGTACGCGGTATCGGGGGTCGCACTCGCCAACGCGCTTGATGGGATGATCACCAATGCACGGTCCTTCGCTCAGGATGCCGGCGCCGCCGCTGCCGAAGTTGGCGGTGCCGCGATACCTGCGATCGTTACCGCGCACGCTCACGGTGATCGAGTCGGTCGGCTGCCATTCGAGCGTGAGTACCAGGTTTTGATCGTTGAAGTCCTGCACGTCCTCCGCTTGGCCCATGCCGGTGATACGGCCATCCGATTGACGCCGCGTCGCAACCAGACGCGCCGCGACCGACTCTGTCAGCGGGCCGCTGACGACGCCGTAGACTTCGCGGGTGTCGTAATCGCCCAGGATGACCCGCGCCTGACCTTCGAACTCATCGTGATTGGGCGCGTTGGTCACGTAATTCAGCACGCCGCCAATGGAGTTGCGGCCATAGAGCGTGCCCTGGGGTCCACGCAGCACCTCGATGCGCTCAACGTCGTACAGGCCGTTCTCGGTCGCGGCGATACCGAAGTCGGGTGAGTAGATGCCGTTGTAGTAGGTGCCGACGCCCGGATCGCCGCCCAGGCCGCGAAAGTTGGTGCCGATACCGCGGATCTTGATGTCCCAGTCCGTGCGGGTGGTGGCCGGGATGAAATTGATCATCTCGTTCGGCCCCTGCACGCCCATGTTGGCGAGAAACGTCTCGTCCATCGCCGTGATCGAGATTGAGGTATCCGATACGGTCGACTCGACGCGTTGGCCGTAGACGACGATCTCTTCGATGCGGCGGGGCGCAGTACTCTCCGTTGCAGCCACTTCGGCCGCCATACACGCCGCGATCGCGCCCGCTGCCGCGCCCAGACCGCAGCGACGCAGGGCTGTCGGGGACTTGCGCATAGCCCCTCCCAGGTCGAATGCGCACTAAGGAAGCTCTGAACAAGTGGATATTTTCGTCAGGGCAAGGCGGGGCGCGTGGAGGAAAGTCGCGAATATGCTCTAGGTTCGCGAGGCTTCCGCAGCGCGCCCCAACGCGGCCATGGCGGAAATAGGCCTTGTTCAGAGGTTCCCCAACGGTTCTTTTACGCCTCAAGGGGATGGGCGTCCAGCCCTCCCCTTCGATGCTTCCAGGGCTTCGAGATCACTCAGCACATCCTGGAAACCGGGTTCATCGCGCAGCACATCGAGGTACGTTGCGAGCCGGACAAACTGCGGCGTCGCAACATCGGCGGCGGCCAGCCCCCGCCGCAGCCAGGCGATCGCGTTGTCCACTTCGCCTAACGCCAGGAAGTTCTGCACCGCATCGAAGTAGCGGAAATCGACCAGATAGTCGACCTCGCGCGAGTAGATCTCCGGATCCCATTTTTCACGGAGACGATGCGCTTCATCGGTGCGGCCGACACGGGCCAGGACGGCAATGAAGGCGAACGGCTCCCGATCACCCGTCAATGCCCACGCTTCATCGATGAGCGTTTCAGCAGCCGCTCGTTCACCCCGGGCGATCTCCGCCAAGGCCATGAATCGCAGCAACCGCGACCGCAGCCATGGGTAGGGCGTCACGAGCAGCGCCTGCCTCCATCCCTCCAATGCGAGCGCGTAATCGCCCAACGCGTAGTGGGCAAGACCCCACACTATGGAAAAAATCGATGGTTCATTCGTATGGTCGATCTCCTGAGCAATACGCAGCATTGCCGCAGTTTCGCCTTTGCGACCCTGCTGCATGTACAACCTCGCAAGATGGAAGTTCGACCAGGTCCGGCCGGGCGTGAGTTGGAGCGACTTCAGCAGCGCCGCCTCGGCGGATTCGTAGTCATACTCGCGCACCGCGAGCTGGCCGAGTTGCGACAGCGCCTCGGACTCCGTGCCACGTGGGACGAGCGCGAACGCGCGTTCGAGGCTCGCGTGGGCGCGTTGTCGCGCCGCGTCAACGGTTAGATCGAAGTCGGCGCGCTGCATGTAGATGTTAGTCAGCCACAGATGCGCGATGTACAGCTCAGGATCGAGCTCGACCGCCTTCTCATAGAAGTTGGTGATCATTGTCCAACTACCACCTTCACCGGCCGCGAGCCGTAGATACTGGCCATAGGCCTGCTGCACGTAACCCATCGCCGCGTCGTTCTCACTGGAGTAGAAATACGAAAAGTACAGAACGCTCACATCGAAGATGAGCTGCATGCGTGCCATCAGCCCAATTTCCCACGCCACACCGCGCTTGCCGTCTCCGACTTCTTCGATAGACCGGTCGAACTGCTTCGACCAGACGTGAAAGCCATCTGCAACGCGAATCAACTGCGCCGTGATTCTTAATCCATCACCGGATGGACGCACGCTGCCTTCGATGACGTAGCCGACCCCCAGCGCCTCGCCGATGACGCGCAGGTCCTCGGTGGCCCCGCGGTAGCGAAATGAAGAGGTACGCGACGCCACGCTGGGGATCTGCCGCTGTGCGATCGCATCGATGACGTCTTCAGTGAGTGCATCGGCCAGGTAGATAAGTTCGATGTCGGAACTCAAATTCGCAAACGGCAGCACCGCAATCGAGCGGGGATCGACCGCTGGAAGCGCGAGCTCATCATCCTCGGATTCCCCGACGTCGACATCTCGCATGACAACCATGCCAACAGCCAGTGCCACTGCGACGATGACCGCGCCGATCGCTAACGCCCAGCGAGGACCGAACATGCCCCGTGGCGATATAGGGCGTGACGGCCGAACCGTTGCAACGTAGTGGCTGGCTGCGGTGGCGAGTGCTGCCCGATACTGCGCGCTGGGCAACGCGTGGCGCAGTATCGCCTGTCGATCGCCCAGACTCAGCCGCAGCCCGTCGGGTAGATTGGATTTCTCCAAATGAACTGCAACGATGGGAACACCTTCGTCCTGGGCGAAACCAAGTTCGCGTCGACAATGCGCGGACTGCGCCGACGGGTTCGAGACGAAGTACAGCAGCAGCGCCGCGTGTTTGATGCGCTGGGCCAGTTCATCGCGCCATTCGGATCCAGCGGGCACACCTTCGTCGTACCAGAGGTTCACCCCCTGTTCGTGCAGACTCAGGATATCGGGGTAGACCGTGGCGCTGTCTTCGTGCGAATAGCAGACGAAGACATATGGATCCGGGCCTCGGTATGCCGCGAACGGCAGCGCCATGACACCCCCCTCGTCAGTTCAGCGCCAGGTCCGAAAGATCTCCCGATCCCGCCGCACCGAGCGCTTCGAGTGATTCCAGGTAAGAGATGATTTCTGCAAAGCGCGGATCGCTGCGCAGAGGATCGAGATATCGGCCAACGCGTATCGATTCGATCACGTAGAGGTCCCGGGCATCGATTGCCTTTCGCAGCCAGGCGAACGCGCTGTCATGTTCTCCGAGCGCGATGAAATTCTGCAATCCTTCAAACATGCGGGCTTGGCGACCATCCTCCGTGCGGGCGGCACGATCGGGGTCCCACTGGGCCCGCAGTTCACGCGCGCGCGGTTCACGTCCCGTGACGCTGTATGAGGCGATGAATGCGTGGGGCTCCGTCGCACCTGCGAGCGTCCAGGCTTCGTCGACTAAGCGAGCGGCTTGTTCCCGATCACCTCGCTCGACCAGTGACAAGGCCATCAACCTGAGCATTCTGCTTCGCCAATGGGCGTTCCGCTCGATCGATAGTGCCTCATCCCATGCCTCATAGGCTGCAGCGTGCTGCCCCAAGTGAGACTCCAGCAACGCCCACACGAACAGAAATACGGCCTGCTCATGCAGATGGTCAATTCGTCGCGCGGCTTCAAGCGCCGCCATTGCCTCCCGCTCTCGTCCTTGACTCAGATAGCTTCGGGCACTGAAGAGGTGAGCGAAGGAATACTCGGGCTCCAGCTGGAGCAGCCTGCGCAGCGCGGCCTCCGCAGTTGCGTAGTCGAGATCGAGCTGCAGCGCCACTTCGGCGAGTTGCAACAGCGCGTGGGGATCTGTTCCCCGCGGATGTACTGCAAACGCTCGGTCGAGCGCGGCATGCGCGCGGTCTCTGGCGACATCGACTGGCAGATCGATGCCGGCTCGTGAGCGATACGCGTTGGCAAGCAGATACTGCGCCACATACAGATTCGGATCTATCGCAACTGCCCGTTCGTACATGTCCGTGATGACCGTCCAACTGCCACCCTCGCCCGCCCTGAGTTGCACATACTGTTCCCATCCGCGCAGCCAATAGTGAATGGCTTCCGGGTCGTTGGTGCCAGGATAGGCCCGCATGTACTGGTCGCCAGCGTCGGTAATCGCCTTAATCCGCGCCAGCTGCGCGATATCCTGCGCAACACCCAGTCGAGCAGTCGACAAGGCCTGTGGTGTGCGTTCGTACTGTGTGGACCAGACGTGAAACCCGTCCGCCGCACGAATCAGCTGCGCGGTGATCTTGAGGTTCTCACCGACCGGTCGGACACTTCCTTCGAGGATGTATCCCACCTTCAACTCGCTGCCAATTAAGCGCACATCTTGGTTCGCGCCCTTGTAGCGAAACGCCGACGTGCGCGAGACGACACTTGGCATCGGCCGCTGCGCGATTGCATCGATGATGTCTTCGGTCAGGCCGTCTGCCAGATGTGAGATCTCGACATCCGAACTCAGACTCGCAAACGGCAACACGACGAGTGAGCGCGTGTCGTAGTCCGGCCATTGATCGTCATCTGAGTCCCAGCGCACAAACATCACGCCGGCGCCGATCATCGTCGCAATGAGCAGCGCGGTTGCTACGAACGCCCGCGTTCGTCGTTGGTATGACCGATGCGAGCCAGTGGCCGCGGTGGCCGGGCCTTTCGCGGATACGTACTTGGCAGCGCCTGCGGTCAGCGCCTCTTTGTATGGTTCGCCGACAGCGCATGCCGCAGGATTGCCTGACGATTGCCGAGTGCCAGCCTCAATCCGTCCGGCAGCGGCGATGGTTCGATGTGCACGGCGACGAGCGGCAGCCCTTCGTCGAGCGCGAAGTTGAGTTCGCGACGACAGTGGGCGGAAGCAATCGATGCGGGTGATACGAAATAGATGAAGAGCGCCGCGCCCTTGATCCGCATGGCGAGTTCGTCGTGCCACTCCGTGCCTGCGGGTATGCCTTCGTCGTACCAGAGGTTCACGCCCTGCTGGTGGAGACTCAGGATGTCGGAATAGACGATGCCGCTGTCGTCGTGCGAATAGCACACGAACACGTAGGGCTCAGCGCCTCGGTAGGCCGGAAACGGTATCGTCATTAGCGTACCCCCACCATCTGGGAGCGTACCATCCGGACGCCTGGCCGCTACAGCTTCATGTTTCGAGTGATGCGCGCAATGCGCTCGCGATGCTCGCTCAGGAGTGCGGTCCTTTCGGGGTCGCCCGCCGCCCACATCTCGAGCGTTGGCCAGTAGTCCTCGTACGTGGAAAGCTCCCAGTTCGTGAAATGAAGGACCTGCAGACGGGACTCGCGTTCGCGCCATGCGCCGATGTGAGCGGCGTAGTCACCGAGCAGGAAGAATCCTTGCGAGTACAAGAACAGGAAATTCCACATGTGTAGACGCGGTTCCGGTACCTCCGCCAGATACTTCGGATACCAGCGTGCGATCTGCGCCTCCAGGTCAGTCGCGTCGCCTGCCAGTGCATCCGCGAAGGGTAATCCCCACTCGATGTGCGGATAGGCGTTCGCAAGCCGACGCGCCCGATCAAGATCCCGATACAGCACGCTGTGAAAGATCGCCATGCTCTGTTCGAACACGTTCTCCGGCTGCAGCGCCAGCGCCTCGTCGAACACGCGGTTTCCTGCGGCCACGTCTCCCAACATGTAGAGGCAACGCGCGGCGACGTCCTTGATCACGGGATTTAGCGGATCCACAATTTCGCCGGCGCGCATGATCGTCAGCGCATCCGCGGGTCGATTCGCGTTCATCAGCGCGATTGCGCGCCAGATTGCCAATTGGTCGCGTGGTGCACCACCCGCTTCGGCTTGATCAAATGCCTGCATTGCGCCCGAAAAATCAAGGTCCGCGGCCAGTCTCAGCAGACCTAGCACGAATAGCGCAAGCGGCTCATCGGGCGACACTGACAACACCGCAAGCGTTTCGCTTCGCGCACGAGGCAACATCTCTCGAGCGGGCCGCACGCCCCACTCCGCTGTCAGGAAGTAGATACTCGCCCGATACGCCCGAGCGCTCGTGTAGGACGGGTCGAGCGCCAGTGCCTGATCAGCAAATTCGAGCGCCGCGACCAGATTGCCACGTTCCTCGGTTGCAGTGATCGCCTGAAGGATGAGTTCATACGCGGCAAGGCTACGCGTGGGGACGGCCGTCGGCTGGGAGCTTTGCCGCTCGCCGATGAATTCAGACAATGCCGTGCCCACATCACCCGCAATCTCGTCGTACAGGGCAAAAACCGCGGCCACGTCATCGATCTTCTTTTCATAGTCGCCGCCAAGCACGTGGGTTCCGTCGGACGCGTCGATCAGCGACACACGTACCCTAAGCGTGTTGCCACTTCGATTGACTGTTCCCTCGATGAGGTAATTGGCCGAGAGCTGTTTGCCGATCTCACGGGCACCGAGTGTCGACTGCCGATAGCTTTGTGACGACGTCATTGCGATCACACGCACGCCCGAAAAGCGCGTCATCTGATTCCAGATCTCCTGCGTAACGCCAAGTGTGAAATAGTCCTGTGCCGGGTCGCCGGAGATGTTTTGCAACGGCAGTACCGCAAGCTTGGGGGTCTGCAACGCCGGTTTCTGCGCAGCCGTCGCATCGGGTTCAGCGGGTGTTCGATTCACGCCGACCCATGCACCGGCGAGAATGAGAAGGCCGACCAACCCGCCGATCACGACGCGACGCAGCGTCGACCTGGAAGCGGACGGGTCCGCCTTCGACGTCGACTGTTCGATCGGGCGTCCTAGCGCGGCAAGCAGATGTTCACGGTAGTGATCGTCGCGAAACGGAAACAGCGCCTGAACCAGATTGAGGGCGATGCGTAGATCGCCCGGCAGCTCGACGTTCTCCAAATAGACGGGCAGCACGTCGAGGCCGCGATCAATTGCGTAGTGGACTTCGCGACGACAGTCGGAAGATCGAACGGAGGCGCGGGAGACATAGAAGATGAGGCGCTCGGCATGATCCAGTGCATCGGCGATCTCCTGCCGCCACACCCTGCCACCGGAGATGCCTTCGTCATACCAGATGCGCTGCCCATGACCCTGCAGCCATTCGATTTCCGGGTACACCACGGCGACGTCGGCATGGGAGTAGCAGACGAAGATGAACGGCTCATGCCCTACGTAGGCAGGCAGCCGGGTAGACATGGGATGTCCATCGCCAGTAATCAGCGCTCGCCGCGCGTGTAGATCGCAAGCCCATACCCATCTGGATCGCGCACCACGAACTCGGTGTGCCGCGCGAGCGGGTTGTATTCCGGCTGGGTGACGATTTCTGCCTGCATCTCGACTGCGCGTGCGTGCACCGCGTGTACATCGTCGACGCGCACGTACACGAGTACGCCCGCACCACGCGGTGTGTCTTCTTTCAACTGCACACCGTGCTCATCGCCATCGAGCCGATGCAACTGGAACAGCAAGTTGCCGGCATCATCCACGATCATCTCGTACTCATCGCCGCCATGACCGCTCTTGGCGCCCAACAGGCGTTGCAGGAACGCAGAGGACTTCGACACGTCGTTTACGAACAGCATGACTTCGGTATGCATGCGAGCTCCCTCGTCACTCGACGAAGATGCAGGTTGCGCAGCCGCCTCGCGCCAACGTTTCTTGCGCGCGCAGCCGATCATCTTCGCTCTGGTACTGTGGATCAGGCGCGCGTTCCACGCGCTGATCCGAGTGTCCTGCGCCCGCGGATCGCGGCCGCATTACAGAGTCCTTCCACGCATCGTCAGCAGCCCACTCGAATGGCAGCCGCACCATTGCGCCAGGCTCGGAGATCGCAGTGAACGCATCGAGCGCCGCGCGCATGATGGCTGCATTGGTCAACGGATCTTTCGGTTTGCCAGCGGTGTGACCGAGGGGAAAGTCGAGATAGACCGAGCGCGGCGGGCGCACGGCGGCGGTGATCGACCATGCGCTGGAAAACGACAGCGTCGGAATCCCTCGGCCTTCGATCTCGCGCGCGATCAGTCCAACGGACTGATGACACACGGGTCAGACGGGGACGAGGATGGCGAGATCCACCTCGTCTTTCATTACGCGGTCAGCGATCGCGGGCGCGAGGTTGTCGCGCACCTTGCGCGCCGAGTAGATGCCGCCCATGAAGGCGTAGGCGTTGCGCGACAGTTCGCGAATGCGGCGCGCGCTCACCATTTCGTGCAGGGTGTCGATCGGAAACACGACATTCGGGTCGATACGCGCATCGGTCAGGTCGTAGGCGAAGTGGGTCGCGCGCAGATGCTCGGTCGGCGCGGTGGTATCGATGATGCGGAAGCTCAGATCGTCCTTGAAGTGGAAGGCGATCTGACCGCGCTCGTAAATGCCGCCGGAACCGATCAGGGCGACGCGACACGATTCGAGCGGCTCATTCAGCGGCACGAACGGTGGCGGGTCATCGCTGTGCACCCATTGATACGGTGGATACCCGAGGTCCTCGTATTGAGCCCGGGTGCGCTCGATGTAATCGATGGGGGGTCGGGTACTCGGCATGGGCCGATGCTACCATCGTTTGCACGACATCCAATCCAAGCTGAGAGAAAGGGAGAATCACCATGCCAATCAAACCCGATGCAGTGGGCACCGTCGGCTCACCCGTGCGTCGCAAATGGACATCGAAGGACGCGCTGCTGTACGCAGTCGGTGTGGGTGCGGGCACCCAGGAACTCGCGTTCACCACCGAGAACACGAAGGACACGCCACAGCGCGTGTTGCCGACCATGGCGGTCATCATCGGTGGCGGCGGCGTACCGATGGACAAGATCGGATCGTTCAATCCGGCGCTCATGGTGCATGGCACCCAGGGCATCACGCTGCACGGCGAAATTCCGCCGGACGGCGAGATCGAGAGCGTCGGCAAAGTCACCGGCATCTGGGACAAGGGCAACGCAGCCGTGCTCGAGTTCGAGTCGAAATCCAAGGACGTGGCGACCGGCAAGCCCCTGCTCGAAACGCGTATGTCGCTGTTCTGCCGCGGCGAGGGTGGCTGGGGTGGCGATCGCGGCCCGACCGACAAGATCGAGTTTCCGAGTCGCAAGCCCGACCACGAAGTCACCTACGCAACGCGCGAGGATCAGGCGCTCACCTATCGGCTGTCGGGGGATCGCAATCCGCTGCACTCCGATCCATCGTTCGCGGCGATGGGCGGCTTCGATCGGCCGATCCTGCACGGACTGTGCACCTACGGGTTCACCGGTCGCGCACTGCTGCATAGCCTCTGCGGCAGCGACCCGAAGCGGTTCAAATCGATGGATGGCCGCTTCTCCCGACCCGTGATGCCCGGCGACACGTTGACCATCGCGATGTGGGTGGACGGCAACTCCGCCGTGTTCCGCACCACCAATCAGGCGGGCGTGGTCGTGCTCGATCAGGGCCGCATCACTTTCGCCTGAGGATCGGGGACAGATGACCTATTTCGACTGAGGCGAGCGGGGAATCTGGGTCCGAGACCGAAATAGGTCAACTGTCCCCAATTTCCCCAGGTTCAGTCGGGATAGGCGATCGGACCTCGGGCCTGCTCGAAGGCGTGGCCCGCGCGCAGCAGCGTCGGCTCACCCAACGTGCGGCCGATCAACTGGAAGGCTTTGGGCAGACCTGTCGTGGACAGACCCGCCGGCAGCGTCAGACTCGGATGTCCCGAGTAGTTGAACGGCGCGGTGAAGGTGATGAAGTCGGCCGTGCCCTGATCCGTGCGGGTCGCCTCGGCCATCCATTCGATGGTGGGCGGCAGCGACACCATGCAAGGCGCGATCAGCACATCGATCGTTTTGAGCAGGCCATCGAGTTGCCCGCGGAACCGTTCGCGTTCACGTTCGAGTTGCGCATAGGCCATCGCCGTCGCGGCACGCCCCATATCGAGGAGTCGTGACAGCTCGGGCCCGTATGCGGACTTCTGTGCCGGATAGTAGGGCGCATGCGCGAGCGCACACTCGGCGCCACAGGTGACGCCCCAGCCTTGCACGAGACTCACGTAGCTCGGCAGTTTCACTTCGACGACTTCCGCGCCGAGTTCGCTGAACAGCGAAAGTGATGCTTTGATCGTCTCGACCACATCGGGCAACACGCCCGTCTCGACGTACGCCCAGTCGACGCCGATCTTCAGTCCACGCACACCGCCATCACAGGCGGCAACATAGTTGGGTACCGCGTCAACGAGCGAGGTCGGATCCTGCGCATCGTGACCCGCGATCACGCCCAGCATCCGCGCAGCATCCTCGACGGTTCGGGTCATCGGGCCGATGTGATCGAGTGAATCCGCGAGCGGAAACACGCCATGTCGGCTGACGCGGCCATAGGTCGGCTTGAGACCCACGATGCCGCAGGCCGCCGAAGGAAACCGGATGCTGCCGCCGGTGTCGGTGCCGATGGCGCCGAACGCCAGCCGTCCGGCGACCGACACACCCGAGCCCGAGGAAGACACGCCCGTCCAATGGGCGGCATTCCACGGATTGCACGGCGGTTTCACATCGGGATGGTGATTCGAAAACGCGCCTTCAGTGAGCTTCACCTTGCCGAGTATCACCGCACCCGCTCTGGTCAATCGCTCGACCACCGTAGCGTCGGCGTCTGGAATCCAGTTCTTGCGCACCTGCGTGCCACAGGTCGTGGCCACACCACGCGTCGCGAGCAGATCCTTCAGCGCGATCGGCACACCGTGCATGGCCCCGAGCGGCTTACCTGCGGCACGAGAGGCATCGAGTCGGGCGGCACTTGCTCTCGCTTCGTCCGCCATCACGCGCACGTACGCGCGCAGCTTCCCGTCGCGATCATCGATTCGCTTCAGCATGTGATCGGTGACCGCTACCGCCGACAGTTCACCGCTCTTCAATCGGCGCGTCAGGTCCGACAATGACAAATCGTGCAATGCGCTCACACACTCACCGCTGGGTCGAAGATTTTGCCGGGATTGAGTATGCCCTTTGGATCGAGCGATCGCTTCAGCGCACGCATCATCGAAATCTCTGTCGGGCTTCTGCACAGATCCAGATACGGTTTCTTGTCGAGCCCAACACCATGTTCGGCCGATACTGAGCCGGCGATCGCAGCGAGTGGCTCGTACACGATGCGCTCCACGTGATCGCGTTCCTCGCGTCCTTCCGGGCCGACCGACACCACGAGGTGCAGATTGCCGTCGCCCATGTGACCAAAGATGAAGTTCTTGCAGTCCGGATAACGCGACTTGAGTGCGCCATTCACCGCGTCCACATAGGCCTCCATCTTCGAAATCCGCATGCTCACGTCGAAGGTGAAGATCGGTGCGAAGCGGAACGTCTGCACCACGTCGTCGCGCATGGCCCACATGGCATTGCGCTGCGCGTCCGAGGATGCGATCGCGGCGTCTTCGATCAATCCTTTTTCGTAGGCGTCGCCGAGCGCTGCTTCGAGCCGCGCTTGATCGCCATCGGGATCGCCGCCCATCGCTTCGACCAGCACATAGTAGGGATAGTCCCGGCCGATCGGTGGTTGATGGGTCGCAGGTGCCTCAGTCAGCAGGCGATAGTAGTCGTTCCACATCACTTCGAATGCCGACAGCGTGCCGCCGAGCGCCGCGTCCATTGTCTTCAGGAACTGAGTCAGCTTGGTGAACGAACCGATACCGACGAACATCGTTTCATGGCTGCGTGGTTTCTCGCGCAGCCGCAGCACCGCCCGGGTGACGATGCCGAGGCTGCCCTCAGAACCAATGAAGAGCTGCTTCAGGTCGTATCCGGCGTTGTTTTTGATCATCTGATTCATGCTCGACAGCACCGTGCCGTCCGCAAGGACCGCTTCCAGCCCCAACACCATGTCGCGCGTCATACCGTAGCGAATCACACGGTTGCCGCCCGCGTTGGTGGAAATGTTGCCGCCGATGGTGGCCGTGCCGCGGCCACCCAGATCGAGCGGAAACATGAGGTGCTCGGCATCCGCCGCTTCCTGCAGGGTCTGCAACACCACCCCGGACTGAACCGTGACCGTGCGGTCGGTCGGGTTGATGTCTTCGATCTTGTTCATGCGTTCGAGCGAGATGACGACATCTTGCGCCGACGTCAAGGCACTGCCGACCAATCCTGTCAGGCCCCCATGCGCCACCACCGACTGCCCATGGGCATGACAAATGGCGAGCGCCTTGGCCACTTCGTCCGTCGAGCGCGGCCGCACCAGCGCTTTGGCCTTGATGCCATCCGAGCGCCAGATGCCGGCCGCCCGGGTCTGCACGTCTTCTCCGGTCAGCACGCCTTCGGCGCCGAATTGTGCAATCAACGCCGACACCACATCGGTCATATTGGTTCTCCTTCAAGGTCGACTTCGAGGATACACCGCCTTGGAAGCGCCGATGCCGCAGCTATTTTGCTCGTGAACGTCGACACGTCATTTCAACGCCATGCCTCGCTCAGTGGGACAGTGGGTACGAGTTCTCGTTTGGGACCACGATTGGTGTATATAATTCAGCGGCTTACCAGGGATTTCTCGCGTTGAGCCAAGGAATGGGCCGAGTCCAGATCGCGCTGTCGCTGTGCGCTGCACTGCTGTGCATGGGCGCGCCCGTACGCGCGGCGGAGCCTGCGGCGTCCGAGGTCCCTGCCGCCACGACGACTGTGAGTGACAGCGCGCCGGCAACCGGTCCCGCTCTCGAGCCCGCCGCAGGTGTCGAACCGGAGAGCGCCACCTGGGAGTCGTTGTTCCCCAATCAGACCACCTGGGGTGCGCCGCTGAAACTCCTGGGGGCTGAAGTGGCCCCGGGCACAACCGCGCCGCTGATCTGGTCGCCGGGCGCATCCTTCGACGGTCAGGACAATCCGCGCACTGTACTGGTGGCCAATGGCGCGCATTCGGGCCCGGTCATGTGCCTCACGGGCGTCGTCCATGGTGATGAACACAACGGCCTCGAGATCGTGCGCCGGGTCTTCTACTCCCTCGACCCCGCGCGTCTGAATGGCGCGGTGATCGGCATCCCGATCGTCAACCTCGATGGCTTTCGTCGCGGCAGCCGCTATCTGCCGGACCGCCGGGATCTGAACCGCTACTTTCCGGGTCGACGCACCGGCAGTGCGGCCTCGCGCATTGCCTTTTCGCTGTTCAACGACGTGATCTCGCACTGCAGCTTCCTGGTCGACGTTCACACCGGTTCGTTCCACCGAACCAACTTGCCGCAGATCCGCGCAGACCTCACCAACCTCGACGTGCTGGAACTATCGCGGCGCTTCGGCTCGACGGTGATCCTGCACAACAAAGGCGGGGCAGGTACGCTGCGCCGCGCTGCGACTGAAACGGGAATTCCCAGCATCACGCTCGAAACCGGCGAGCCGCTGCGAATTCAGGACAAAGAAGTTCGCCAGGGCGCGCGCGCGATTCACAACGCGCTGGCGGCGCTCAACATGTACAAGCGCAATACGCTGTGGCGCGAGCCACCGCCGGTGTACTACCAGTCGCGCTGGGTGCGGGTGAACGGCGGCGGCGTGCTGCTCGCAGATGTACGTCTCGGCGCGCGCGTCGAAGAAGGTGATCGCCTCGGTACCGTCACCGACCCGATCACGAACCAAGTCTCCGACGTGCTGTCACCATTCAATGGTCGCGTGCTCGGTATGGCCCTCAATCAAGTGGTGCTCGCTGGATATGCAGCCTTCCACATCGGCATCGAAGCCGCTGTGATCGATCCCAACGAAGGCTCCGACGCACCCGAAGGTGCCGTTGAACCGGCGCGCGAAGTCCCCGATCGGGATTTGGAGAATTCCGAATAGGCCGGATTATTTGCCTTGCAGCTTCGCCAGCACGGGCGCAAATGGCTGCATGGCATCCTCTGGCACCGTGACATACGAGATTCCGTAGCGCTCCCGACGCCGCTGCAGTTCGTCACAAATGCCATCCACGCTGCCGAACAACGCGTGCGGGTGTGCCTTCATCTGCTCCGGCGAGAGGCCAAAAGTCTTGGCGAACATCTCGACCATGGGCTTCGCGTCGTCGGTGACGAAGGTGAAGTAGGCGCCAATCTCGATCTCGAGCGCATCGAACCGCTCGCCTGCGCCGGCGCGTACCCAACCGATTTTGCGGTCGGTCTCCTCGGAGGAGGACGTCTGCACACCATCCGGGCCGATGACGCCAGCGCGGTTGTTGAAGTTCAGACTGACGATGTCCGCTTCGCGTCCGGCAACGCGCAGAATGCGCGGACTGCCACCGCCGATCATCAGCGGCGGGTGCGGTTTACGCACCGACTTCGGCACACCCTCGAAGTCCCGCCACGCGACGTTGTCATTGTGCACATCGACATTGCCCTCCCGGGCAAACGCACGCAATCCTTCGATGACATCTTCCAAGCGGCTGATGCGATCGCCGGGGGAATCGAACTCGATGCCGGTCGCGTGATACTCCTCTTCGAGCCAGCCGGCGCCGAGACCGAGTTCGATACGACCGTCCGACAACAGGTCGAGCGTCATCGCTTCCTTGATCAGTACAACCGGCCGTCGATAGTCGACGCAGAACACGCGGCAGCCGATCTTCAGCTGTTTGGTGACCGCAGCCGCGTGCGCCATGGCGGGCACCGCCGCGAGGTTCTGCACGGGGTGGTTGGTTTTCGCGAGTGCTGGGCCAGGTCCCAGGAGGTGATCGGCCAGGTGGAGTGTCGAATAACCGAGATCCTCGGCTTTGCGTGCCTTTTCGCTCCACTGCTTGCCCGAATCGGCATTGAACGATTGCACTGCAAAGCGAAATGGTTTCGTCATCTGTCCCCCTTGCTGCTGACGTCGTGAACGCAGCACCATAGCAACGGCCATAGTTGCGAACAACACTGACGGTTTTGATAGTCTGCAGGCATGACATCACCCAAATACAGCACGAAGGCGCGCTTCGATGCGGCCTACTATCGCCGGTTCTACGAGGATCCGAAGTCACGCGCCCAGACACCGGCGAGTCTCGCCCGCAAGGCAAAGTTCATCGCCGCATATCTGTCCTATCTGGAAGTTCCGGTGCGCCGCGTCCTCGATTTGGGATGCGGGCTTGGATGGACCCTCAAGGCATTAGGGCGGGAGTATCCGCGCGCGGTGTGCCACGGCGTCGAGTACAGCCCCCACCTGTGTGAACGCTACGGCTGGACCGAAGGCTCGGTGATCGACCACGCCGCGCGAACACCCTACGACCTGGTCGTCTGCAACGACGTACTGCCATCGCTCAACGATCGTGACTGCGCGAAGGCAATCGACAACCTCGCGGCACTGTCGCGCGGCGCCTTGTTTCTCGGCGCACTGACCGCCGAAGACTGGGAACGCTGCGACAAACGCCGCACGGACCGGCACGTGCATCTGCGCCCTGCGCGCTGGTATCGCAGTCGGTTGGCGAAACACTTCCAGAGTGTCGGCGGCGGCATGTTCCTGAAGCAGCCGGTCGACGTGACGCTCTGGTCGCTCGATACCCTTTAGTCCACTCGAACCTGAACAACGGGACAGTTTACTTGTTCAGGTTTTGCCGGAAATTGTAGGCCGAACCTGAACAAGTAAACTGTCCCGTTGTTCAGGTTCGTTGAAATCCACCGTCGATTAGTTGAGGTCTGGCAGCACTGACATTCAGCGCTGCAGCGAGATCGATGTCGGCGGCTTCGTCACGCGTGATCTTCTCCCGGCCCGATGCGCAGGCTGCCAACGTGTCGTGCAGTTGCGGCGCGTGATGCTGGAACGCCAGGGCCGCAATCGCTGCTTCCGGCGAACGGGTACCGGCAAGCGATGCGATCACCGCGCCGGCACCGAGCAGGTCTTCAAGAGCCGGCCGCAGC
>JBGSQB010000192.1:0-10467 GCA_041738285.1 Pseudomonadales bacterium
CGCGAGCGCCCTTGGCGCTGCCGCTTCGGTGTTGCCGAGCACGGCCACCTCCAGCAACCCGAACGCGGTGACCGCGACGGCGGCATCGTCAGCGGGTGCGGGCGTCCACTCCGTCGAAGTCACGTCACTGGCACGCGCGCACACCATCGCGAGCGTGCGCTTCACTGACATCACATCGGTGATCGGCACCGGCACGCTCGACTTCCGCTTCGGCGCCACCACTTTCGGTACGGGCGGCGAATACGAGACGTTCACGCCCAATGCGGCGCGCCCAAGCGCGAGCGTTGCTATCAACGACACCAACAACACGGTCACCGGCGTTCGCGATGCGATCAACAGCGCCAACATTGGGGTCCGGGCGACCATCGTCAACGATGGCGACGGTTATCGCCTGGTCATGACTTCCGTCCAGACTGGGGCGAACAACGGTATCGAACTCACGGCGACCGAGGGCACGACCGCAGGTCTTTCCGCGCTTTCGTTCAATGCAACGGCGAGCACACCCGGCACCCACATGAGTCAGACCGTGGTTGCGGAGAACGCTTCCGCCATCATCGACGGTATCAGCATCACCCGGGATACCAATCGGGTCTCGGGCGTGATCGATGGTGTGACCTTCGACTTACTGTCCACCAATGCCGGCGCGCCAGCCATTGTCAGTATCGCGCTCGACGAAAGCGGTATGGGCGATAAGCTGCAGGCCTTCGTCGACGCCTTCAACGACGTCAAAGCGCTCACCGCCGAGCTCACGGCCTTTGACTCCGAGGAGAAAAGCGGGTCGCTCCTGACCGGTGACGCCGCCCTGCGGGGCCTGGCCAGCCAACTGCGGCGCATCATGGGCAGCGCTGTGTCGGGCCTCGGCAGCGACGCCGTGAGATCGCTCGTCGATCTTGGCATCACCACCGATCAGAACAATCAGTACTACCTGTCGTTCGCCCGCGGCACGCTCACGACGGCGCTGAGTCGTGATGCCAACGCCGTTGCAGGGCTGTTGTCCACTCGCATGTCGGCTTCGGACAGCCTGGTCGAGTTCGTCGGCTTCGGTAACAAGACCGAGCCCGGCGACTACGCTGTGCAGGTGACGCAGGTCGCAACACGCGGTCAACTGCTCGCAGCTTCCCTGCCGCCCGAGCGCTTCAGCAATATCGTGGTCGATGCGGACAACGACGAGATGACGCTATCGGTCAATGGGATTGCTTCCTCGACGATCAGCCTGACGCAAGGTACCTACGCAACCGGCGCGGAGATGGCCGCGCACATGGAAGCGCGTATCAACGCCGATGCAGTATTGGCAGCAGCCGGTGCGTTGGTGACCGTTGCCTTCAATGAACCCGATGGCCGCTACGAGATCACCTCGCGGCAATATGGATCGAGTTCCATCGTGGCGATCCAGTCGGTCGAGTCGATGGCAGCGTTTGACCTCGGTCTCGATGTCGCCGATGGCGAGACGGGCCGTGGGGTCGACGTCGAAGGTCGCGTCAACGGCATGTTGGCAACCGGACGTGGCCAGTTCCTGTCGGTACCCAGTGGGCCTCAACCTGCTGCTGCCGGATTCTTCTCTGGTGCGGCGACGGCCGCGTTTCATACGCCGCCGCTGGTACTCGACGCCAACAACTCCACGTTCACCATCGCCGTCAATGGCATCACCTCCAACGTCGTTAGTCTGACACAAGGCAACTACGCCAGTGGCTCGGCACTGGCGGCGGAAATGGAGTCGCAGATCAACAGCGATGCGCTGCTCAGCGCGGGCGCAGCGACGGTGCGTGTGACGTTCGACGATACGCGCAGCCGGTTCGTGATCACGTCGGACCGTCTCGGCAGCGACTCGGGCGTGTCGTTCACCGACGTGCCTGCGGGTACGGCGACCGCGCTCGGTGTCTCCGTTGGCGCTGGGACTGCCGGACGAAACGCAACTCGAGTGGGTGATCCAGCCGGCGGCATTCAGTTGAAGATCCTCGGCGGTGTGGCAGGAGAGCGAGGATCCGTCTCGCTCGTGCGTGGCGTCATGAATCGTATCGATCGCTACCTGACGGACGCGCTCTCGTTCACGGGTACGTTTCGAGGCAAGACGGATAGCCTGGAAGCTCAGATCGAGAAACTCGACCAGGAGCGGGTCAGTTTCAACACGCGCATGACCGCGCTGGAAGCGCGACTCCGTACTCAGTTCGCAGCCGCGGACGCTCTCATCTCGCAACTCAACAGCACTTCGCAATATCTCGACCAACAGCTGTCGGCGTTGCCGATGTTGAATCGAAATCAATAGTCAATGCGCGCTAAAGAACTGAATTGGACGGCCGTAACAGTGATCATCATCGAACGAAACAGGTGCAACACGTGAATCAGGGTGCAAAGGCTTACCGTCGCGTCAACATCGCAAGCAGTGTCGATTCCGCGTCACCCCATCAACTCATCAAGATGATGTTCGACGGCGCTCTGGCCCGGTTGAAGCGCGCGCGGGGATGCATCACTCACAACGATATTCCCGGCCGCAGCGAAGCACTCGACGGGGCCCTGTCCATCATCGGCGCCTTGCAGGGATGTCTGGATCATGCGCAGGGCGGTCAGCTGTCGGCTCATCTGGATTCACTCTACGACTACATGCAGCGCCGGCTGTTCAAGGCGATCGTCGACAACGACGTCGAGCCGGTCGACGAAGTGACGGATCTGATCGTCACGCTCAAGCAGGCCTGGGACGCGATCGATGCAACAGCGCTCGCGCCCGCAATGCGTCAGCCGGTGCCGCAGCTTTGAGCGGGCCTGTAGCAGTCATCCAAGCGCGGCTGATTCACGCTGTGCGCAGTGGCGAACTGGAGAGCCTCATCAGGGTCGATGCGGACGTGCGCGCCGTGGTGGCTCAAGCAATCAGTCATGACTCGGATGCGGCCGCCGCGACGCTCGAGGCGCTTCGCACTGTCTACGCCAATCTGATTCATGCATTGACGGCGGAGCGGGCCCGCGTTGGCGCACAGTTGAGTGCGTTGTCCAATGGCCGCCGCGCAGTCGATGCCTATCAGGCGCGTCATCAGGGTTGAAGCACATCTCTGCGTTCGCCGACGCTGCGGAATCCATAGTCAAACAGCTCGATCTCGCGGGCGCACGCAGCATCGACGATTGCGCGCTCGGGACCTTCTAGCAATTCCGAGTAGTGGCGCTTCTCTTCACGATGTCCACCTTTGGCGCGTGGTAGATCGAGCCGCTCTGGCAGCCCGAGTAGATTGCGAACGTCTTCCAGATCCTCGGTCAGACGCTCGAATCGAATGACGCGGTCCATGGCCAGCGTGCCGTCGACGGCATAGATGTCGAAGTTCGACAGGGAGCGGCTCCCGACCTCCCGCAGAAACGTCAGCAGTGGCGGGCGCGGGTCGAGATCGCGGGTTCGCCAGTAGTAGAGCGAGATTGCCTTGTCCCAGGGGTCGCGCTCGACGCAGAACTTGAAGTAGCCGTTCCAAACCTCATCGCCCACTGCGGTGCGCACGCGGGTGGCGTTCATGTGATTGCGAAATCGCGCTCGCCGCCCTCGGGTGGCGAGTCGCACCCACTCGTTGGGTGTGTAGTCGGGGTAGGGCAGTAGATCGTTCTGAGGGCCTCGGTAGCCGCGCTGCGCACGCAGCGCTTCATCGTCTGGCGAGATGCGGGTAATGATGTCCTCGTCCCCGCAGAACTTCGACAGTGCGATCTCGATGCTCGTTCCCGCCGTCTTGCGGGTCTTGATGAAGATGAATCTGTGGCGGTGGCTGACGATCATGGCGGCGGATTATGGCAGAAAGCCGTGGCAGCGGGCTCTCATCAGACGAGTTCGAGGCGGTTTTCTGCCGCGCCGGCTTTTGCGTGCCGTCATTAATTTGACCGGCGCCGGATCCGTACTTTACTTCGGTAGACCAGAACCTAACGACGTCTGCCGGGAGTTCCATGACTGCAAGTGCAATTCGGGTGCTGATCGAAGACCCATCGACGCGTGCTCGTGTGATCGAGGCGCTGAGCTTCGTCGGCGAGACCGCGGCGTCAGCCAACCGCGAAGGTGAGTTCGAATCGGATACTGTCATCTTCACCGACGGTTCGGTTCGCACGCCTGCGGAGGCACCGACTGTCCTGGTTGTGGGGCCGAACGGGCGGGCGTCAAAGCACGATGGTGCGGTTGCGACGCTCACGCTGCCGCTCAAGCTCAATGACGTATTGGCCGCGCTTCACGCCGCTGCCCGCCTGAGAGGTCAGCGCGACTTCGACTGGCCCGTCCATGACCGCGCGGTGCTGCGGTTCGAACGCCTGGTCGGTGACAGTGAGCCGATGCATCGGCTGCGTGAAACGATGGGTAAGGTCGCGAGCAAGGATGTCACGATCCTGCTCACCGGTGAATCGGGGACGGGCAAGGAAGTCGTGGCGCGCGCGCTGCACGAAGCGTCCCATCGCGCCGACGGTCCATTCGTACCGGTCAACTGCGGTGCCATCCCGACCGAGTTGCTGGAAAGCGAGCTATTCGGTCACGAGAAGGGCGCCTTCACCGGAGCCGTTTCGGCCAAACCCGGCCGCTTCGAACTCGCCGATGGCGGCACGCTCCTGCTCGATGAGGTCGGTGAGCTACCGATGGCGATGCAGGTCAAGCTGCTACGGGTGCTGCAGGAACGCTCCTTCGAGCGGGTCGGCGGCAGTGCCACGTTGCGCTGCAATGCGCGCGTCATTGCTGCGACCCACCGGGATCTGGAGGCGATGATCGAGACCGGCGAATTCAGGGAAGACCTGTACTACCGGCTCAACGTATTCCCCATTCATGTACCACCGCTGCGGGATCGGCGCGAGGACATCCCAGCCCTCGTAACGGCCTTGTGCGCAGACATCCAGGCACGTCAGGGCGATGCGTTGCGGCTCGACGCGTCCGCGTTGTCGGCACTTAAGGCGCATACCTGGCCCGGTAACGTTCGCGAACTCGCCAACGTACTGGAACGACTCGCCATCGCTGCAGCCGGATCTGTGATTGGCGCATCCGACCTACCAGCCAAACTAGGACGCAGCGAGCCCGCTGCCGTGCGCAGCGCGGATCAGGCGATTGACGAGAGCACCGGGCTTATTGATCCGGATGCGATGCCACTGCTGCCGGTCAACGGTCTGGACCTGAAGGATTACCTGGCCCGCCTCGAAAAGAGCCTCATAAGACAAGCGCTCGACGATACCAATGCCGTTGTCGCTCGAGCTGCCGACCGTCTACACATCCGTCGCACCACGCTGGTCGAAAAGATGCGCAAGTACGGTCTCAGCCGCAGCGAGTCGCTCTGATGGCCCAGGTGACGGCCAAGCACAGCCGCGCCCGCCACGCTCTCGATCTTCCAGAGATCGAAGTCGAGGCCCTGCGCCGATGCTATGCAAACGAACGGAGGGAGCGCGGTCGCTTTGCCGGGCTCCTTGATGGATTGATGCGGTCGGTTTCCACACCTGTTCTGATACTCGACGCCGATCGAATCGTAGTGCAGGCCAATGACGCAGCGCGCGACTGCTACGGCGACGACGCCGTCGGCGGCTGCTGGCAGAGCCATCCTCACGCTCGCGAACAGCGCGTCGGCGAGGAGACGATTGTGGTGGTTGACCATGCGGCGGGGCGCAATGAGCGATTGCAGATGCTCGGTGCTTCCCAGGCCGCGCTTGCGCACCAGATTCGTTCGCCATTGACCGTCGCCGGATTGTCGGTCGAACAAGTCATGGCGAGCGTCGAAGGCGCGGGTGCGCACGCAAATCTCGCCCGTGTACAGCGCAGCCTGACGGCGATCGAGCGGCACATCAGCAACGCGCTGGTGTTCGTCAGGGGTGAATTGTCGGAACGGACGGTGTTCTCACTCGAACAGTTGGCGAGCGCCTTGCAGGAGGCGTGGCAGCCACTCCTCGGGGACGAACTCTCCTGGTGGAACGGCGAATTTGCACCACATCGGCAGGTGTGCGGGGATCGGGCGGCGTTGGTGAGTGCCATGACCAACGTGGTGGAAAACGCGCTGTCCGTTGGCCGCACAGGTACCCACGTGTCCGTCGCCCTCACGGTCGATGGTGGCATCGCCCGACTCAGTGTCACCGACGATGGTCCGGGCATGACCAGCCAGATGTGTGCGACTGCGCGCGAGCCGTTCGTCTCTGGCCGCAGCGGTGGCACCGGACTCGGGCTTGCGATTGCCGATGCGGTGGTGCGCGCTCATGGGGGCGAACTCCACATCGAATCAAGACTGGGCAGCGGCACCTGCGTCACTGCATTGCTGCCGCTGCTCACCAGACCTGCGGAAGGGGCGTTGGAATGACCACTCGCATCTGCTGCGCGCCGGCAACCCTGCGCGTGTTCGAGCTGGCCGAGCGGGTAGCGCGCACCGACGTCTCTGTGATGATCTCCGGCGAGAGCGGCACGGGGAAGGAGATTCTCGCCCGCTTCGTCCACGAACGATCGGCACGCGCGAATGGAGCGTTTGTTGCCATCAATTGCGCGGCGATTCCGGAACAGATGCTGGAAGCCATGCTGTTTGGTCACGAGAAGGGCGCGTTTACGGGCGCGCACACCGCCCGCGCCGGCAAGTTCGAGCAGGCAGAAGGTGGCACCCTGTTGCTCGACGAAATTTCTGAAATGCCGCTTTCGCTGCAGGCGAAGCTGCTGAGGGTGCTTCAGGAAAGGGAGATCGAACGCCTCGGTGCGCGCGGCGTCGTGCAGGTGAACGTTCGCGTCATTGCGACCACCAACCGTGATCTGCGCGCCGCCATTGCGGAGGGCGCATTCAGAGAAGATCTGTTCTATCGGTTGAGCGTGTTTCCACTGCACCTCGAGCCGTTGCGCAACCGCATCGAGGACATTCTGCCGCTGGCCCGACACTTCGTGGACAAGCACGCGAGTCAGGCCGGCGCCCGTCCCTTGCAGATCGCCGCCGACGCGCAGGCACTGCTCACCGCGCATAGCTGGCCGGGCAACGTGCGTGAACTCGAAAACACGATTCAGCGGGCATTGGTGTTGTGCGAACGCGATGTCATCGGTATCGCTGACCTCGGATTGAACGAGATTCGTGAATCGTTACCGCTTGCCGATGCAGCGACCGGCACACTCGAGGATCGCATGATGGCCGCCGAAGTATCGTTTGTACGGCAGGCACTGAGTGCCAGTGACGGTCGCCGCAACGATGCTGCGCGCGCGCTTGGGATCAGCGAGCGGACGCTACGTCACAAGCTGCAGCGTTGGCGTGAGCTTGGCATATCAGTCGCGGCTTGACCGCAGGAGGATCGGTGAACACCGTCAATTCAGTGGGTCGACCGGATGTGCAGGGTGTGCTGGCGCAAATGCGCGCGATGCGGACCG
Source organism: Pseudomonadales bacterium (assembly GCA_041738285.1). Lineage (GTDB taxonomy): Bacteria > Pseudomonadota > Gammaproteobacteria > Pseudomonadales > Azotimanducaceae > SZUA-521. The sequence continues at coordinate 7,310 of JBGSQB010000192.1, forward strand.
CTGCAGGCGGCGAGTTACTCGCCGACATGCGAGTTGCTGACGTTCGCGCCCCTAACGGGGCAGCGGCGCCATTGCCGAACGCTCAGCCCACCGGATTCGGCAGCGTTCTAAGGAGCGCGATCTCAGGCGTCAACGCCACCCAGCTGGAAGCCAGTGCGCTTGCCAATTCGTTCGTTCGCGGTGAAACCACGGACCTCGTCAAGGTGATGGTTGCCGCACAGAAGGCTAGCGTTGGTTTTCAGGCGGTGACGCAGGTTCGCAACCGGTTGGTCACCGCCTATCAAGACATCATGAACATGCCGATCTGATGGATGCGCTCAATGTGCTCTTTCGTACGAATTCGCTGGTTGACGTGGATGGACACCTGACCCATGGCTGAACTTCCGGTCGAAATGGATCAAAGCCTCCTCAATCAGAGCGGCAATGGCTCGAGCTTCCTGCGCGGATTCGGAACACTGCCGATCCTACGGCAGGTGGGTTTACTGATTGCTCTCGCGGCCAGCGTCGCAATGGGATTCTCCGTCGTGCTGTGGATGCGCGAGCCGGACTACAAGCCGTTGACCGGCGTTTCGTCGGCGTACCAGGCGAATCAGGTCGCCGAGGTGCTGCAGGCCGAAGGCATTGCCTATCGAATGGATAGCGCCACCGGCATGCTGCTCGTGCCTGTCGACTCGCTGCATGCGGCGCGGATGAAGATCGCCGGATCGGAGGCCGGCAGCGGCGGCCAGCAGGGCTTCGAACTGCTCGACCGCGACCAGGGCTTTGGCGTCAGTCAATTCATGGAAACCGCGATGCATCGCCGCAGCCTGGAAGGCGAGCTCGCACGAAGCATCACCAGTATTCAATCGATTGTTCAGGCGCGCGTTCACCTCGCCATCCCGAAGACCACCGCCTTCCTGCGTGACCAGCGAACGCCGAGCGCGAGCGTCACGGTGACACTTGCGCCGTCTCAGTCTCTCGGCGAAGGGCAAGTGCGGGCGATTATGAATCTGGTCGCGGGGGCGGTGCCGGAGCTCAAGGCCGACCACGTGACGGTGATCGATCAGAGTGGACGGTTGCTGTCCGGGCAGGACGAGGACGAGGGCTTCGCCGACACCGATCGCCAGCTGCGCTACGTCAAACAGGTCGAGACCAAGCTCAATGAAAAGATTCGCAATATCCTGCTCCCCACCGTTGGCGCCAATCGATTCATGGCGGAAGTTGCAGCAGATGTCGACTTCACGTCGGTAGAGGAGACCGAGGAACTCTTCAATCCCGATCTTCCAGCATTGAGATCGGAACAGACCGTGAACGAGCAACGCGTTGGTGATGGTGCAGACGGCGGAGTGCCCGGTGCGCTTTCCAATCAGCCGCCGGCGGTTGCCACTGCGCCGGAAGCGGCGGGAGATGCAGTTGCCGCGGCCGCGAACCCCGCCAGCGTGCCACGGCGTAGTCGCAATCAGGCGACGCGAAATTTCGAACTCGACCGCACCATCAGCCACACGCGCCATCAGGTTGGCCGTGTTACCCGGCTGACGGTATCAGTGGTGCTCGACGACCAGGCCATCGCCGGCAAGGATGGCGCAGACACGACCTACGTCGCGTGGGACGAGCAGGAGCTGGAGCGATTGACGGCGCTGGTCAAGAACGCCATTGGCTACAGCGCGGCCCGCGGCGACAACGTCAGCGTGGTCAACCGTGCGTTCCAGGTAGAGCGCTTCGAGGCGGCCGAGCCGGTTCCATTCTGGATGGAGGCCTGGTTTCTCGACATCGTCAAGCAGGTGATGGGCGCGTTGTTGATTCTGGCGCTGCTGTTCGGGCTGTTGCGTCCGCTATTCAAGAGTCTGTCGACGGCCGGCGCGCAGTCCGCCAATGATCAGACGCTGGCACGCATTGCTAACATGAATGCAGGCGGTGGCCCACAAATGTACAACGATTTCAATGGGGCGCGTGGCCACCAGGGCATGCTGCCCGGCGGTGCGCCATATCAGAATCAGCTGGGGACCGTTCGGGGATTGGTGGCCGACAATCCCGCGCGAGTAGCCCAGGTCGTCAAGCATTGGGTGGCAAAAGATGAGTGAGGTTGCGACCAGAGACAAGATCGAACCGGTCGATCGCGCAGCGATTCTGCTGCTGGCATTGGGTGAGGAGGATGCATCCCGGGTGCTCAAGCATCTGGATCCACGCGAGGTTCAGCGGGTCGGTTCTGCCATGGCGGCCCTGGGTAGCATCAACACCGGTCAGGTTTCGAGCGTTTTGGATTCGTTCCTCGATACAGTGTCCGGTCAGTCTGGTCTGACCGTCGGGGCGAGTGAGTACATCCGTAAGATGCTGGTCAGTGCCCTGGGCGAAGACAAGGCGCGCAGTCTGCTCGACCGTATTCTCGGTGGCAACACCGGGGGTCTCGACAAGCTGAAATGGATGGATGCGCGCAACATCGCGGAGTTCATTCTCCGTGAGCATCCACAGATCCAGGCAATCGTGCTGTCGTATCTCGAGCCCGATCAAGCAGCCGAAGTGCTGGGGTACTTCCCGGATGCGCCCGCCCGCGCCGAGGTGCTGACGCGGGTAGCGCAACTCGAGTCCGTGCCGCCGACCGCACTGCAGGAGCTCAACGCAGTACTCGAAGAACAGGTCAGCCAGCGGGCGCCGACGCGATTCGCGCAACTCGGTGGAACCAAAGTTGCCGCAGAGATCCTCAACAACATGAAGTCTGGTGCCGACACCGAGATCATGGCAGGCATCAAGGCTGCCAATGAAGAGCTCAGCAACGAAATCTCCGAACTCATGTTCATCTTCGACAATCTACTCGATGTCGATGATCGCGGCATTCAGGTGCTGCTGCGTGAGGTGTCAACCGACAACCTGGTCCTCGCGCTCAAGGGCGCTGATGATGCGCTGAAGGACAAGATCTTCGGCAATATGTCGAAGCGAGCCGCGGAGCTGTTGCGCGACGACCTGGAAGCAAAAGGCCCCGTGCGCATCACCGAAGTCGAGGCAGCGCAGAAGGAAATCCTGATCATTGCACGGCGACTGTCCGAGGCCGGTGAGATCTCCCTGGGTGGCAGCGGCGATGAAATGATATGAGCGATGCGGTATCGGACGAGTTCAACGCGGTCACATGGCCGTCGCTTGGCGTGCCCGCGCGGGTGCCGGTTGCGATCAGGCGCGCGCCGGAC
>JBGSQB010000149.1:0-2979 GCA_041738285.1 Pseudomonadales bacterium
CGCAATGGCGCGGCAATGGGAGACGGTGCTGCGCACGGAATTGCAGGCCCGCAGCCGGCAACGCCGCAGGCGCATTGCCATTCGATCGCTGGCAGCGGCCGCGTGCGTTGCGAGTGTCGCGTTGGCCGCCTTGCTGACGCAATCGTCCTGGCGGCAGGTGACCTCGGATGCGCCACTTGCCACCGTGCTTCACGTCGACGGTGTCGGTGAGTCGGATGGCGGCGCCTTGGTTGACGTTGCATACCACTTCGTTGCTGGAGCGCGGCTTCGTACCAGCCCCGATGCGCTCGTCGGCTTGCGCTATCGCAATGCCGATGTGCGAGTGCGCGGTGACACGGAGCTGGTCTTTCATCGCACGCGACTCGAACTGCAGCGCGGGACGATCTACGTCGACACGGGTTCGACCGACACCGTGGTCACCTCGATCATCGTGGAGACTCCGCTTGGCAGCGTGAGTCACATCGGCACGCAGTTCATCGTGTCAGTCGACGACCAGGGTCTGAGCGGCGTGGTCCGCGAGGGCGCGCTGGTGGTGCGAACGCCTCGGGCGCGGCGAAATCTGAGTGCGCGCCCTGGTGAGTCGGCCGTCGTGCACGTCACCAGTGATGGAAGACTGGACCTGTCGTTCGAGCCACTGCTCGACGCACGCTGGCAGTGGATCTCGGCGGCAACGCGTGGCCTTGGCATCGACGGGCGGTCGACCGCAGAGGTTCTGCAATGGGCAGCGCGCGAGACTGGCATGCGAGTTGATTTCGCCGACGCGGCCACGAGCGATCACGCGCGTGCCGCAATTCTGCACGGCAATGCGGTGGTGCGTTCTCTCGACGATGTACTGACGGTTGTCCGTTCCAGCACGCGGCTTGCGGCGACGGCGCGCGACGACGGCGTGATCGAGGTCATTCTCGCCCGCTCAGAAGCGGATCAGAAAACCGACTGAGGGTATGTAGGGTAGCAGCACTTCTTCGTCTGGCAGCAGCGTCCATCCGCCAGGCACGGCAATGGCGTCGTAGTCGATGCCGGCCTGATTGTCGCGGTCGAATACATTCGTTAGATCTGCGTAGATCGTGACTTCGGATCGACTGAATTTGAACCTGCGCGCAGCACGCAGATCGAGTGACACGTACTCCGACAGTTCCGTGCCGTTGAGTATGTCCTCGACGGCCATCGGGCCCATGGTGAATGGCGGTGGGTCGGCACTGTACCAGCCGGTGTGCCACGTGAGTGCCGCGGCGAACTCTGTTACTTCACCATGCCAAGCAATGATCGCGTTGACCGTATTGCGTTGGGACCACCTCCGACTGACCCACTGCTGGTTGATGCGGTCTTCGGCATCGAGGTAGCCATAGCGGAGGATCGCCGAGAGATTCGTCGCGAGTTCGTAGCGACCTTCGAAGTCGAACCCACGCACGCGTGCCGAGTTGGCGGTGACGGCAACTCGGTCGGGCTCGAGTTCCGGCAGAATCACGAACGGATTGAAAGCGTTCTCGAAGCGCATCTTCGGATCGCCATAGTCCTTGTAGTACGCCTCCGCGCGAAGGCTCAGCCGTTCAGTCGGATCGATATCGAGTCCTGCAATGAAGTGATCCGCGCGCTGGGGCCCCTGGAAGCGGTCGATGCCATCGGTCACCTGCATTTCGTGGATGGCCTCCGGTTGAAAGAAACGACCGGCCGCCAGTCGCGCAGCAACGAAGGGAGTCGGTTGCCACAGCGCGCCCAGGCGGGGCGAGACGTGATTGGTTGCCCCCCGCGGGTCGTAGTGCTGGGCATCGAATCGAAGACCAGGTTGGATCGAGATCGTGGCAGTCAAGGGCAGGTCGATGGCGGCGTACACGCCGTACGCCGGTCCATCCACGGTGGTACGCGTGTCGAGCACTTCGAGCGCCGGCCGGCCGAGCAGGACACCCATGTCGCCGCGATCCACGAGTCCTGCGGCGACGTACTTGCTTCGCGCAAGTTCGATGCTGGCGCCCGTTTCGATGATTGCGACTCCAGCGGCGATCGACCAATCGCTGCGAAGGGTCAGGCGTTGGGTGTCGCGTTCGTAGTCGAGAAAGCCGGCCGAATCCTCATCGTTGTCCGGGCTGTTCAGACGCTTGCGTCGTTGCGCATCGACGAACGACACGACGGTGCTGCTGCGTGACGTACTCGAATGATCGCGATCCAAGCGCAGCCAGACATATTTGTTGTCGATGTCGGAGTGGGCGGTTTCCTCGCCATCGTTGAACTCGACATCGTCGCGACTCAGCAGGCCCCCGATCGTCACGTCAGTCGCGCGCGACAGCGCGTGCCCGATCGATCCATAGGCGTCCCAATACTTGGGGCTGCCGGTGCGTGAATCGATGCGGTCGGTCAGTGGATCGAGGTCACCGCGACGTACCGAGCCCAGCCACCATAGACGTTCGTCGTCGGTATGGCCCCGGGTGTTTGCGATAGCGGTGTAGGTCGACAAGCCGACCTCACTGGCGCGGGTGTGTGGTGCGCCGTGGGTCGAGATTTCCATGACGCCGCTCATGCGGTTGCCATAGCGGGCAGGAAAGCCACCGGAGTAGAAGTCGATCGACTCGATCGTACGGTCGTCGACAGTGCTGAAGATGCTCTGAAAGTCCGCCAGATGAAACGGTTCGATCAGTTCCACGCCGTCGATGCGGATGAGGGTTTCATCCTCGGCGCCACCCCGCACCAGCGGGCTTGCGGAAACGCCGACGGAAGACATGCCCGGCAGGCGATTGACCACGCGCACCGCGTCACCGCCCAGCGCCGGGGTGGTGTTCAGTTCCTGGGCGGTCAAAGTCGTTGCGCCTGCGCCGGACATACCTTCAGGCAGGCGATAGCGTGTACCCGTAACGATGACGGTCTCGAGGCGGTCCGCGGGCCGGCGTCGTTCGTTCCCGGGCCGAATAGCGGGCGCAGCTTCCGCCAACGGCGCCACCACCCAGAAGCGGCCGGACCGGATCAGCGTGAGGCCCTCGGGGGCAAGTC
>JBGSQB010000204.1:0-5923 GCA_041738285.1 Pseudomonadales bacterium
GGCCACGGCTTGGCGGGCCACTCGGGCCGCACGCCGGCCAGTTGGTCCGCAGCCCACAACAGACCGATCTCGAGCAGCACGATGAGCAGCATCACACCTGCCGCTGCGAGCGCCGCGATCGCGATGGATGTTGTTGGCGCGGCAGATCGCCAGCATGCGAGCAGCGCCAGGCCAACACCAACCAATGCGAGCGCATTGCCAGTGCCGGGCGCCCATACGAACCATAGATCGGCGCTGATGCTCGTGTAGACGAGACTTGGTTGCTTCACGCGCAGATCTCGATCGACTAGAGCGCGCACGAGTGGCAGCGCGTTCTCGCCGTGGTGCTGCACCGTTGCTGCATCGAGGTTGTCGATGGTGTCGAGCGGCGTGTGGTAGTGGTTGCGTTCGCCGGAGAACGCGAAGTCGACGCCGGACTTGCCGGCCGCCATCGCCACAGAAAAGTCGGTGTCGTTCGGCATGTGCTTGAACACTTCCTCGGCCATCGACTCTGCCAGTGGATAGCGCGCGACGTCGCGGAACGCATCGATCAGGTGACCACTGCGCGGCGCTGAGCGCAGCAGAAAAACCGGGCCGCCGGAACCTGCGCCTTCGAGGTTGATCACGGCTTCAATGTCGGCCGCCCATGGATGCTCTGCGAAGAATGCTTCGGCGCCGAGCAGACCCGCCTCCTCCGCGTCGGTGAAGACCAGCAGGACGCGATTGCGGTGCGCGGGCTCGGCTTGGATGACGCGCGCCGTTTCGAGGATTGCGGCGACGCCGGCACCGTCATCACCGGCCCCGGGCGAGGGCGCGACCGAGTCGTAGTGGGCCATCAACGCGATTGCATCACGAGAAGTGCCCGGTATCTCGGCGAGCACGTTCTGCACCTGCGCGCATGTTGCGAACTTGGTGCTGCAGCCAACCGATGATTGAACTTCCGGTCGCAACCCCATCGATTCGAGCCGCGCGATCAACCGCTGCCTTACGGCGCGATTTGCATCCGTTCCGACCGGGTGTGGTGATTCATCGCCCAGCAGGTTGCGCAATTCGATGAGCGCGCGTTCGGCGGAGAACTGATCGTGCGCGGCATCGGCAGACAGCGGCGCAGGCGGCTGGAACTGCGCGATCACCGCCAACATCAGCAAGCCCGCCGCAGCGATCGCGACTGGCAGAGTCCAGGCCGAGGCAGAGCTCACGCGGGTTCGGTGCGTGGCACCGGGACGTTCATGCGGCGCGCGGCCTGATACGCGGTGCGTTCGTGTTGCCGCAATCGCCAGGCATCGAGCGCCGGCGTCAGCGGCACATCGTAAGCATGCGCCCAGTCGAGGCAGGTGGTGAGCAGCAGGTCGGCAGCGGAAAACACTGGGCCGAGCAGATACGGGGATCGCGCGAGCTGTGCATCGACAACCAACGCCTGACGCACGAAGCCCGCGCGAGCGGCAGCGATCGCCGCCGGTGCTTCGCCGTACAGATGTGCCAGGTCGCCGTGTCTGCGCATCACGTACAGCGTATGCGCGTCGAGCTCCATCAGAATGTACGACAGCCACTCATCGTACCGCGCCGACTCGATGAGGCTGCGGGGTGCGTTGCTTCCGTAGCGGGCGTAGAGATAGCCGACGATCGCGGCGCTCTCGGTGAGCACGAGATCCCCGTCGACGAGCACGGGGATCTTTCCTTTCGGGTTGAGTGTCAGGAATACAGGTGTCTGGGTTTCACCGGTGCGTGATCCGATTGGCTGGGTGTCGTAGTCGAGGCCGAGTTCCGCGAGTGCCCAGTGCGCGCGGAAGGTGCGTACGGTGCCTGCGCCCCACAGCATGATCGCTGGCATAGCGAGCCCATCAGGTTGGCGGGAAGGGGATCTCCTTGGCCTCGAACATCTTCACCACGACGCCTTTGGGTGGATGCTTCTGCATGGCCGCGTTGAACGCCGCCATATGCGGTGTCGCGAAGTGCGCTTTGAGCGCATCGAGGCTGTGCCACTCTTCAACGACCACAATCGTGTTCGGCGCGTTCAGCGCCGTAGTGAAGGTGTATTCGTTGCAGCCGGCTTCGGCACGACTCGCCTGCTCCATGGTCGCTACTGCGCTCTTCAGCGCATCCGCGGTACCGGCGTTGGTCTCGATCTTGGCGTGAATGACGATCATCAGGCTGTTTGCTCCTGTGGCAGGTCGGCTTCGTTGCTGAGCCAGAAGTCGGCCTGGGTCTCGGCATCGACCGCGAAGTGCTCGATGGACCACTCTACCCGCTCATCGGCCGTGAAGTGGAGCAGTTCATCCAGTGCTTCGACGGCGCGCAGGCGCGGCCTCAACCCCTCATTGTTGGCAATTTGAATCGACAGCCCAGGCCGTGCGTTGAGCTCGAGCAGCATTGGACCGTGGTGCACGTCCAGGACGAAGTCGGCACCGAGGTATCCCAGCCGGGTGACGTCGTAGCAGCGTGCGGCGAGCGTCACCAGTGCACGCCAGTGCGGCACGATGATATTGGACAACGTGCGCCCCGTGTCGGGATGACGCGTCACCGGCCGATTGTGTTGCACCGCGGCGATGCTGCGGCCGGTTGCGATATCGAGACCTACGCCCACCGCACCCTGGTGCAGGTTGGCCTTGCCATCGGACTCCTTGGTCGCAAGGCGCAGCATGCCCATCACGGGGTAGCCCTTGAAGACGATGATGCGGATATCGGGGACGCCTTCATAGCTGATGTGCTCGAAGGTCTTGTCCGCAATCACCAACGTCTCCACGAAGGCGACATCCGGTTTGCCACCGAGGGAGTACAGGCCGCTGGTGATGTTCGACAGGTCGCGCTTCACGTCGGCAACCGATAGCTTGGCGCCGCTCGCCTTGACGAAATACTCCCCATCGCGCGCGACGATGACGAGAATGCCTTTGCCGCCGCTGCCCTGGGCCGGCTTGATGACGAACTGGTCGTACTTGGCGAGGATCGGGTCGATATCCTCGATCTCGTGCTGTGTACGTATGACCTGCAACAGGTCGGGAACCGTGACTCCGGCTTTGCGTACGACCATCTTGGTCTTCAGTTTGTCATCGACCAGCGGGTAGCGTTTGCGTTCGTTGTAGCGCGCAATGTAGGCCACGTTGCGGGCGTTCATGCCGAGCACGCCCTCGCGCCAGAGTCGAAGCGGATTGGCCCAGGCCATTACTTTGCAAGCGGCGAGAAGCGCCGCAATTCGGAAAGTCGATAGCCGGTGTATCGACCGAGCAGCAGGATCATGGCGAGCACACACAGATGCAGCTCGGGGAAATTGAAGGCCAGATGCCGAGTGAGCTCCTGATCCATCAGCAGATAGGCGAGCGTCGCGACGAACAGACTGCCACCGCCCTGAATCAGCACTTCCTTGGGACCGTCCTCCTCCCACAGGATCGACATGCGTTCGATCGTCCACGCCAGAATGATCATCGGGAAGAACGTCAGCGTCAGCGCGCCTTGCATGCCGAGCTGATAGCTGAGCACGCTGAACACGCTCATGATCGCGACCACCACGATCACGAGCGTTGCGATGCGCGCCACAAGGAGCAGGTTGAGGCTCGACAGATACGAGCGGATGAACAGGCCGACCGAAACCACGAGTAGAAAACTGACCAGGCCGGGAATCAACTTGGTCTGCAGGAATGCCAGCGCAATCAGCACGGGCATGAAGGTGCCGGATGTCTTCAGACCGATCAGCACACGCAGCACGACGACAACGAGCGCGCCCACCGGCAGCAACATGATCAGCTTGAACATGCTCTGCTCTTCGATGGGCAGGCTGTACAACGAAAACCGAGACACTTCCTGAGCACCGGCCATGGCGAGCGCGAGCGCCGGTCGGGTCTGACTGATAATCGAGAAGTTCACGCTACTGCGTGTGCCACCGACCACATCGAGCACGCCCGGCGTGGATGTCTGCCAGAGCAGAAGGTTCGAGGTTTCGGTGACCGGACCGGTCAGCGGATTGAACAAATGCCAAGCATCGTCCTGCCAGACCTGAATCAGGTCGACCAGCGGTTGGCGGCGGCGGCCATCTTCGAGCACGAGCACCTGCACGGTGCGCGCGGGCACACCAGCCTGACTCAACAGGCCAGTGAAGATCGTGTTCGGTGAATAGCGATCGAGCAGCAGACTGACGTTTTGATCCTTCGGCGTGACGTTGATTTCGCGGACCAGCTGTTGAGCAAGCGTCAGACCATCGGCCGAACGAGGTACGACCGCTGCCAGCAATGTCGCGGCGGCGGTCTGGTACGGCTCGTCGAAATAAACGGCCGGTCGCTCGACCGGCGGGTCGGTGGCGACATTGACGCCCCCGTCCTGCACCAGTTCCAGTTTGTAGTAGAGCGTCTCGTCACCGGCGCCGTCACGCTTGGACCAGCGCGCGCGACGCTGGCCACGGCGGTCTTCGATTGCGAACCCATAGCCGGCCGAGACGGCGTTCTCGGCGAGCACTCGAAATCCGGTCTGGGCCGGGGGCAAGGTCAGGATGGCCTGAGTGGGGCCGCCGCTGGCCTGAAAATCGATGCGCGCTTCGATCTGCCACAGCGTCTCCTGCGTTCCGGGCAGGAACGGCACGCCATACTGCTGATTTCGGAATACAGCACTCGCGATGCCAGCGCCGGCCAGAAGAACGACTAGAAACAGAAAGGGGCCGCGCTGCGTCATACAGTCCGTGCGTGTGAGGAATCAGTGATCGTCGGGTCGCGGAGCAGGCTGAAGGAACCGCTTACTGACGTCAACCAGCGCCATGTCCTTCAGGAACGAGCGCCCCAGCCGCACCTGGTAGTCGCTGGTTTTGCGCGTGAGCAGCGCGAACTCGTACGTCTCTGTGACATCAGCGAGCGTCATGCGCAGGCGAATGCCGATCTCTTTGCCCTTGGCATCTTCGGTGGCGTTCTTGCGCCGCGTGATCTGTCGCTCGATTTCCACGGGCGCTTCCGCTGTAGGCGGTTTGAGTGAGAAGCGCACCCAGTTGTCACCATCGCGCTGAAACTCGACCAGCTCCTGAACATAGAGCGTGTTGCCGGCAGTGCCGGCATCGATGCGCGCGACCAACCCCAATTCGAGCGGGTCGATCAACACGTGCTCACGCACACCGACCACGAGTTTGTCGCCGGTAACCGGCACGCGTATGGGCGTGGGCTTCGCGCATTCCGAGTGATCTTCGCGAACTATGGGCGGACATGCGGCCTTGATCATGTCAGGTAGGCCAGCCAATGCGCTTTCGACTCGCAGCAGGGCGAGGCTGTGCTCGCTCAGTTCCGTTGCGACGACTTCGTGGCTGGACGTTGCGGCAACGGCGGTGCGCTCGAGGCTCGTGACTTGATTGGAGAGATCTCCTACGCGCACATCGAGCGCCGCCAGTGCTTCCTGATTCGAGTTGTCGACGATGGGTGCTAGCGGCTGGCAGCCCGCCAGCGCGGCGACAATAAAAGCTCGCGCGACAGTCATCGTTGCATTGCGTTCCAGTCCCCTCGAGCGACGCATTCTAGCATCAGTCGGCGAGCCACTCCGCCGGTATGCAGATGGAATCGGCCGCGACGCCGGTCAGCCGCGTCAGCCACGATTGGCTGTTCAGCGCCTCGGCAATGACATAGGCGTGGACATCGTTGACCTCATCCTGGGACAGCACGTCGTCGAATCTCGCCATGCCGCCCGCCTCGAACATGCCTTCGCGAACGATCTCCTGCCACATCTCGTGAATGGCCGCGGTGGAGAATCGAAGGTCGGGATAGACGCCGGAACTCGCTGCCCGCGCGCCGTGACAGCGCAGGCAGTGAACGACGTACAGGGACTGGCCGCGGCGCGCAGCCGCCTCATCCAGCGCGCGATCCTCGACGCCGACGGTGCGCTCGATCGAATGCGGCGCCGGCGCTGTGCCGGCTGCGTCCAGACGAAACGCCAGCACATGGCCGGGATTCTCGTGGGTCAGCTGGTGGGCGTGCCCGCCTTG
>JBGSQB010000206.1:0-15044 GCA_041738285.1 Pseudomonadales bacterium
CTCCCGTAGGGCACGACCTGGCAGGGCGATGGCTGCGTTGCACGCCTTGCCAATATGCTTGATATGGGCTGCGGCGCGCGCCTTGCCATAGCCCTGCCAGGTCGCGCTGAAAGCGCCATTGATTGCGGCGCACTACACTAGGTCACTGCAGCGACATCGACGGATCGACCATCTGGAGCGGCTGGGCCGTTGGGTAACCGCCCAATTCGAACGGGCCAATACTGCCAAGGCCACCGCCAATCGTCGGCGGAATGAAGTCGATGATCGGCGGCTGAAAGCCGAGCGCTGGGATCGGCCAAACCCAATTCAGATCGAAGCTGATGGCACCGGTGGGGGCAGCGATGCCGCCACTGATCTTCAAAACCTCCGAATCCGTGAGAACGCGCATGGATGAACTCCTCGTTGGTGGAGGGGCATCCTCGCGCCCACCTGCGCCGCCATCCATCGCAGAGCCACTCGTCGCTGCGTGGGTTTTCGTCGACTCGTGGCTACAGATGCTCCGCCAGCACCAGCGCGATTTCTTCCGGGGTCACCTTGGGTGAAAAGCGGGCAATGACGGCACCATCGCGCCCGACCAGAAACTTGGTGAAGTTCCAGGGAAGGTCCGCGTTGCCTTCCTCGTCGGGTTTTTCCGCCTTCAACCAGCGGTACAGATCGCAGGCGTTTGGACCATTGACCTCGACCTTGCTGAACATCGGAAACGTCGCGTGGTATTTGCTGCGCGCGAACTCGAGGATCTCGGCGTCCGTGCCCGGTTCCTGGGCGCCAAACTGATTGCACGGAAAGCCAAGCACGGCAAAGCCCTTGGCTGCATTGTCATCGTGAAGGGTACGCAGACCTGCGTACTGTGGGGTGAGTCCTCAGCGACTGGCGAGATTTACGACCAGGCAAACCGTGCCTTTGTAGCGATCGAAGCTCACCGGCTCACCGGCGATCGAGGTCATGGTCAGTTCATGGAAGCGGGACACGGCTGCTCCTCGAGTTGGATGTGCCTCTATTTACACCTGCATTCGGATGATCTCAATGGGCATCTATCTAGTGGCACCGCCCGTCGGGCCCGGAACGTGCGTGGTAGACTGCGGCGCATCGACAAACTCGAGGGTTTTCCCATGCGTGCACGCCGCCCGATGGTCAATGCGCTGATGCTCGGACTCGCGCTCAATCTGATTCCGCTGGCCACGATCCAGACCGCCCACGCCGCCGTCGTCGGCAGCTTGGACTACACGCAGGCTCAAGCCCGGGGCGAACGCATCGATCGCATCGCCGCGTTTATGGCCCGCGACCTGGTGCGAACTGAATTGTCGCAGCTGGGTGTCGATGCCGCGTCTTTGGAAGCGCGCCTCGCGTACTTGACCGATGCCGAGTTGCTGGCGCTCGAGTCCCGCATCGGCGAGCTGCCCGCCGGCGGCGATGCGCTTGCCGTGATCGGCGTGGTGTTTCTCGTGCTACTAATCCTCGAACTGGTCGGCGTCACAAACGTCTTCAACAAGATCTGAAGCAGCGCGTGCCTCGGCACCCGTGTGCCTGACGGATTCGTACAGGGGATCTTCGACGTCCGCACCGGCCAGAGCCGTCTCGATGACGGCCACGGCGCGCTGCGGACATCCTGATTGCAACCAGGCCATTGCGAGGTTGTTGGCTGCGCCCAGATGTGTGCCTCCGGATGCCGCGATGGCTGAGCGATACAGATCGCGCGCCGCCGGCAGGCGGCCTTCGCGCAATCGGATGTTGCCAAGGCCGAACTGGGCATCGGCATTCTGGGGCCAACGCTCCAACATCGCCCGATAGCCAGCATCCGCAACCGCGACCTGGCCGACCGACTCCGCGGCGGCGTTGGCCTCGAAGTAACGGTGGGCGTTCGGTTGCGCGGGTAGTTCAGCCGGCGCCAACGCCACAAAGGCCCATCGCTCAGATCGGGCCCAGGTGCGCAAAAATACCTTGCGCGCGGTGACTTCACGTTTCTGGGAACCGGAGCGCAGCACCAGCACATCATGCGGCGCGTCGTAGCCAACCACGACTGCATAATGCCAGCGCGGATACCAGGACACGCCCAGGTTCTGCAGCACGAGCACCGGGCGACCCGCATCGATCTCGGCGACAAGTTCATCGAGACCACCCGTCAGCAGATAGGGTAGACGACCTGCGCGCCTGACGGCGCCCAGCAGCTCCAACTGCAGACTGCCGCCACGTCCAGGTAGGAACACCGTGGGCGCCAGTTGCTCGGGCGTTACCGCCATACCGCCGTGGGCCAGTACGGTCGCCAGCGCCGCCGGGCCGCATTGCAGTTCGGTCTGGGGAAAGAAGGGGACACTCGTGAGTTCACGCGCAGCATCTGCGTCAGGCAACGTCTGTAACGTCGCGCAGGCAGGCAGCAGGAGGACGAGCAGGATCAGCGCAATGCCGCGCAGGTGCCAGTGTTCAATTGCGCCTGCCTGCGCCATCATCGATGCATCCTCAGGCGAAGCGAGCCCATGACCGAACCGACGCCGGCGGTGACCGCCGAACCCGGATTGTGGATCTCTGTGTTTCCGCTGGTCGTGCTCATTGCGATGCTCGGCTTCAACGTCTACCTCTACGGTGATGGCGCGCTCGGCGGCGCGCATCAGATGGCGCTGCTGCTGGCCGCCGGGCTGACTGTCGCATTGTCGCTGTGGCGCGGCGCGCAGTGGAGCGACATTCAACACCACATCGTGCAGGGGATCGCGGTCGCGATTCCGGCGCTGCTGATTCTGCTGATGGTGGGCGCGCTGTCGGGGACGTGGCTCGTCAGTGGCATTGTGCCAACGATGATTTACTACGGGTTGCATATCCTGACCCCGTCGATCTTCCTCGCGGCTGCATGTCTCATCGGCTGCGTCGTGTCATTGTCGACCGGTAGCTCATGGACAACTTCGGCCACCGTTGGCATTGCGCTCATGGGCATCGGCGCAACCCTCGGCATCGACGAAGGCATGGTGGCCGGCGCCGTCATTTCCGGGGCCTACTTCGGGGACAAGATGTCGCCGCTGTCCGATACCACCAATCTCGCTGCGGCAGTCGGCGGCACCGACCTGTTCACGCACATTCGCTACATGATGATCACGACGGTGCCATCGATCTCGATCGCGGTACTCATCTATCTCGGTCTCGGCTTGTTTGGCAGCGCCCGCGCGCAGGATATCGATGCGACAGCGATCTATGCCGCCCTCGACGGGCGGTTCGACATCAACCCCTGGCTGCTGCTGGTGCCCCTCGCCGTCGTCGTCATGATCATCCGCCGCATGCCGGCGCTGCCTGCCATCTTCATCGGCGCCGTGCTCGGCGCGGTGTTTGCGCTGATATTTCAACCAGCAGCGGTGGTGAGCATCGCCGACGGTCGCGGCGGCGACCTGGCGTGGTTGATCGGCATTATCAACGCCTTCTCGACCGATACCGCACTCGTCACAGGCAACGCGACGATCGATGAGCTCCTGACGTCCGGAGGCATGGCCGGCATGATGTCCACCATCTGGCTGATCCTCGCCGCCATGACGTTTGGCAGCAGCATGGAACACGCGGGTTTTCTGACTCGAATCACACGCGCGTTGCTGCGACTGGCGCACAGCGATGGGTCCCTGTTCGCGACCGCCGCGAGCACCTGCATCGTCGCCAACACGACGGCGTCGGATCAGTATCTTGCGATTGCAGTGCCTGGACGGATGTTTGCCAAAGCCTATGCGGATCGAGGGCTCGCACCGCAGAACCTGTCGCGAACACTCGAAGATGCAGGCACTGCGACATCGGTGTTGGTGCCGTGGAATACATGCGGTGCCTACCACGCGGGCGTACTCGGTGTCGCGACGCTGACCTACGCGCCCTTTGCATTCTTCTGCATCTTGAGCCCGTTCATGACCGTGCTGTTCGGCGCATTGGGCATCCGCATCGCGCGCTTGCTCAAATGACGGTCAGTCTTTCACGCGATAGCGCTCGAACCACGCGAGGATGTGTGCAACTTTGCTGATCAGCTGAGAGGGCCTGGCGCTGATGTCGTGCGAAGCATCGGCGACCCGCACGAGCATGGTATCGACACCGCGGATCTTGAGCGCCTGGTAGTACTGTTCGGACTCCGATATCGGCGTGCGGTAATCGTTTTCGCCGGTAATCAGCATGGTCGGTGTCGAAACGCTGCCCACTAGCGATAGGGGTGAGCGGCGCAGGTACTCCGCCGTATTGAGCCAGGGCGCGTCGGCGAACCATCGATCGTCGATCATGCTGCCGATGTCGGATGTCAGCATGAAGCTCGTCCAGTTGATCACGGGCTTGGCCGAGGCCGCCGCACGAAAGCGGTTGGTCTTACCGACGATCCACGCGGTCAGGGCACCGCCGCCGGAACCGCCGGTGACGAACAAGTTGCGCGTATCGATGTAGCCTTTCGCCACAACCGCGTCCACCGCGCCCATCAGGTCGTCGTAGTCCTGGCTCGGGTAATTCTTGTCGATCTTGTTCGCGAACGCTTCGCCGTAGCTCGTGCTGCCACGCGGGTTCGCATACACGACCACGTAGCCGGCAGCGGCATACAACTGGATTTCCGCCGCAAAGCGCGCGCCGTAGTTGGTATGCGGACCGCCGTGTATCTCGAGCACCATCGGATAGCGCTTGCCGGCATCGAAGCCGGGCGGCTTCACGATCCACCCCTGAATGCGCGCGCCATCAGCAGGCGATTCGAACCAGATCTCCTCGATGGCGCCCAGTTCTCGGCCACCGAGTAGATCATCGTTGACGTGGGTCAACTGCCGCGGCTCGCCGCGGCCCCGCCACACCGCGAGATCCGCCGGACGCGTCGCCGACGCCTTGGTGTATGCGAGCACATCGGCGCCGAGATCGAACTGCGCGCCCGAGTAAGGCCGCGTCAGATCCAAACCGCCCGCACCCTCGATGTGATCGGTGATGCGTCCAGCCAGATTGAGACTCGCGATGCGCGTGTCACCTTCGGCGTCGTATTGCACGAACAGTCGCTTGCCATCGCGCGCGAAGCGCACGTCGTCGACCCCACCTTCGAGCGGTGGCGACAGCCGACGCGTGTTACCGCTGGCCAGATCCATCAGGTAGACCGCCGCATCGATGTTCGAGCGGCGATCATCGTCATAGCCAAGGTAGGCTAGCTGGCGCCCATCAGGCGAAAGCTTGGGTGCGTACTCCGGACCATATCGATCCGTGAGCGCGCGGGTCTCGCCGGTGGCCACGTCGATGCGATACAGACTGCTGTCGGCGGACTCGTATTCCCAGTCCGCGCGGTGATTGCCCGCAACGACGATGGCGCGTCCATCCTCGGCCCACACCGGCGTACCGAAGTGGGGATGACCGCCGCTGGTCAGCTGCCGCGGCGTACCGCCATCGGATGGCACCACGAATACCTGAGTTTCGCCCGGTTCGGCGTAGCCACTACCGTCGCCGCGGTACAGCAGGCGTTCGATGACCTTCGGCTGCGCGGCCCACGTCGCACCTTTGGGCGGCTCATCCGGTGCTACGAATGGCTCAGGTTTCTCGGCAACGCGCATGAGGAAGGCGAGCTGTTTGCCGTCGGCCGAAAAGGCGAGCGATTGCGGCGGCGCGGCGAGTTGCGCCACCGTCGTCGTCTCGCCCGATGCAAGCCACAACATCCTCAGACGTGCGCCCGCGTCGGTGCTGGCGATGAAGGCGATGCGATCACCCTGCGGAGAAAATTGCGGCCCGGAGATCGACCCGGCATCGGCAATCAGCGGCTTCGCATTCGCACCGTCCGCATCGATCACCCACAGTGTCGTGCGCGTGCCATCGGTCATGATGTCGTAGCCCGCGCGCACGTACAGAATACGGTCCCCATTCGCCGCGACGTCGATGTCGGTGATCCACTCGAGTTCGAATACATCAGCGCCGGTGAAAACAGGCAGGCCCCAGGCCGGAGTCGCCGCGCCGATCAAAAGCACCATGGCAAGGATCGATGATCTCACTATCATGTTCATTGGTGCGCCTCCGTGATTTTGTTAGATTCCCGATGCGTGGCGAATGATCTGCACATAGGTCCGCGTACCTTGCGCGAGATTGTCCACGCTGATGCGTTCGTTGGTGCCATGGAATCCCGTGAGATCAGCCTGCGTGACGGTCATCGGGTTGAAGCGAAAGGCGTTGTCGGCAACCTTTGCGTAGTGGCGGCTGTCGGATCCTGCGATCATGAGGCCCGGCGTGACCACGACTTCGCCGTAGATCTCACGCACGGATCGCGCGATCACGCCGTATCCAGGGGAGCGCCAGTCGGACACTTCGGAGGCGGCGCGACCACCGCCGTCGGGCACACGTACTTCCACCGAATCGTTTTCCACCACCGCCCGCACATGGTCGACCACGTCGTCGACGCTGTCACGAGGATGGAGCCGGAAGTTGACCGTCGCGATGGCTTCGATCGGCAGTACGTTCACCTTGGGGCTTGCCACGAGCATGGTCGGCGCAGTTGTCGTGCGCAACATCGCATTGCCGAACGTGGTGGCCGACAACTGATCATCGAGTACCCCATCGAACAGCCAGCGGTTGGCAAACAAGACGCGGTAGGTGAACGGCATATAACGGCTTGCGGAGTCGAACATCTGCCCGGTGAGGCCCGACAGGCCGCCCGGGACGGGATTTGCTTCCAGCGCCGTGATCGCTTCGGCGAGGATGCCCACCGCGGTTTGACGCGGCGGCATCGATGAGTGGCCGCCGGCAGCCTTGGCCACGATGTCGAGGGTCAATCCGCCTTTTTCCGCGACGTTGATCGCCGCCATCAGCGGCTCGACGCCCGGCAGCAAACCCTTGAACAAGAACGAGCCTTCGTCGAGCGACCAGGCAAGCTGCACACCCTGATCCGCGAGGTAGGCAACGACATTGGCGGCGCCATTCGTGCC
This sequence comes from Pseudomonadales bacterium, assembly GCA_041738285.1. Classification (GTDB taxonomy): domain Bacteria; phylum Pseudomonadota; class Gammaproteobacteria; order Pseudomonadales; family Azotimanducaceae; genus SZUA-521. Next base: position 6,876 of record JBGSQB010000206.1, read on the forward strand.
ACCGACTTCTTCATCGTGACCGAAACTGAAGTACACCGTCCGATTTGGCGTGAAACCCGACTGCAGCAGGAAGGTCGCCGCTTCGAGTTGAGCGATCACGGCGCTCTTGTCGTCCAGCGCGCCGCGACCCCAGATCACACCATCGACAATGTCTCCGGCGAAGGGTGCAAACGTCCACGACGATTCCGTACCCGGGATCACCGGAACCACATCGTAGTGTGCGGTGATCAGCACGGGGGCGAGGCTGGCATCGCTGCCCGCCCACCGATAGAGGAGGGTGTACTGTCCGTGCAGGGTACGTTCCATGGCGGCCGTGACCGCCGGGTAGGTGCGTTCGACCCAGTCGATGAATCCGCGAAACTGATCGGCTTCGAAATCCGCCGTCGACTGATGCGAGACGGTGCGGAACGCAACCGCCTCACCCAGGTGTCGTGCGATCGTGTCGGCATCGAGCACCACATCGACACGCTCGACCACGGTCATCGACGCCGGCCGATGCAGCATCGCTCGGCCAAGAATGACTGCAACCAGCAGCACGAGCAGCGCGCCAACCACGCCAAGGACCTTCTTCATCGGGGACTCCTCAGATTCTTCCGTCCACCTGTACCCACAAGTTGCGTAACCTATCAGGCGGCCCCATTGCTCTCCAATAGGATGGTCATCTTGGCAATATCGGAACGGTCCGACATGTGGCTGCTTCAGATGGTGCCGCGCGTGCGGCACGGCCGCGCGATCTGCGCGCTAGGGATCCTGGCAACATTGCTGGCGCTTTTCGCGTCGACCGGCGTCTTCGCGGACAGCGACGGACCCGTGTCGGCACCCGTGATCGTCTTCTTCAGCGTGATCATCGCCTACATCGTGCCGGTCTTTCATCACATCACCGAGCTCACCGGCACTGCGCTGCGCGATCTTGCGCCAGTCATCCGTGATGACGCACGGGTTTCACAGTTGGTCGAGCGGGTACGAAAGCGTTCGCCCGCCGAGGAGGTCACCTCGCTCGCGCTGGGGCTCACTGCCGGATGTTTGCACCATTTGCTTCTGACAGGCTCCGTTTCCGAGGCCATTCGCGTCGCCCTGTACAGCCCTGCCAGCATGGCACTCGCGCTGGGAACGCTCGCGGTCTGGGTGTTTCTCACGAACGCGATCTTCGCGCTGATCAAGAACGCACGCGTCTTTCGCGCACTGGGCCGCACCATCCACATCGATCTACTGAATCACCGTGCGTACACACCATTCGCCCGTGTCGCGGTCAGCTCCACGCTTGCGATGGTCGGCGCTCAGGCCGCCTTTCCGATCATGTGGATCGACGGCGACATATCGGCGTTCGCCACGATTCCAGGTTTGATCGCGACGACCATCGCAATGGGGTTTCTGTTCGGGCTGCCCCTCTGGCCCATTCACCGGTCGATTGCCAAGGCGAAGCGCGATGAACTGCAGCGGCTTGACGCGTTGATCACCGCGGCTGGCGCGGCCGTACCGGCTCAACACGATGGCATTCGGATCGCGCAGCTGAATCCGCTGCTCGCCTATCGGCGCGAAATCGAAGCGGTGCGCGAGTGGCCATTCGACACCAACGTTGCCGGACGGCTGGCGCTGTATCTCGTCATTCCGCCGCTGACCTGGGTCGGTGCGGCGCTGATCGAAATGCTGGTCGAGGATCTCGTTTAGGTGTGGTGCCAGATCCCGACAGACTCGACACAATGTATATACGACCGAGGGCGGCCCCTGGCGTGTCGTCTGGCCGCAGGATAGTCTCGTTAGTAGCGCGCGCTCGACCCAGTCCACAGGATATAGGGTTGAAACTGGATACTGCCATGTCGGTGCAAAACGTAACGTCGTTTCGATGCCCGGTCATGTTCAGCGGCGGTGTCGTATGACCGATGCGCTCCTCGCGGTCGCCCGCGAGGCGTTCATCAGCTATGCGTCACCAGACTCCGCCACCGCGATGGCGCTGGTCGATTCCCTGGAGCAGAACGGAGTCGGTTGCTGGATCGCGCCCCGTGATGTGGTTCCGGGGACCTTGTACGCCGACGGCATCGTGCGTGCTATCAACGCGGCGAATGTCTTCGTCGTAGTGCTGTCCGCGCAGGCATTGGCATCGGCACGTGTTGGCAAGGAGATCGAACGCGCGTCGTCGAAAGGGCGTCCAATCTTCGCGGTACGTACCGACACAGCGCCGCTCAGTCCGGCCTTCGAGTATTTCCTGAGCGAATCGCAATGGATTGAGGTCGGCCCGGGCGGACTGGATGCTGCCGCGGCCAAGCTAGTCGCAGCGATTCAAGAGCGATCGCCATCGAAGCGCGCTCCGGACGCCAATCTCAAGGGTGCCCCGAAGCCGTCTCGCACTTCGCGGTGGCGGTTCGGTTCAGCTGTCGCCGCGGCATTGGTAATCGCTGTGGCGATCGCCTGGCTGCTCACCGCTAGATTCCCGGTCGCAACTTCCCCGCCGGCTGATGCGCCCACGAATCCGCCCATCGCTCGGGGAGCCGTTTCGCCAGCAGTCTCTGCCAAATCCATCGCGGTACTGCCGTTCGCCGACATGAGTGAGAATCAGGACCAGGAATACTTCGCTGACGGCGTGGCCGAGGAAATTCTTGACCGCCTGGCGAACGTTCCCGGGCTACACGTCATTGGTCGAACATCGTCGTTTCAATTCAAGGGCAAGAACGAAGACCTGCGCGCCATCGGCGCCACGTTGGGAGTTGCTCATCTCGTCGAGGGGAGCGTCAGGCGCTCTGGCGATCGTGTCCGCGTGACGGCTCAACTCATTCGAGCCGCGGACGGCGCCCACGCCTGGTCGAACACGTACGAGCGGACGATCGTCGATGTTCTCAAGATGCAGGAAGAGATTGCTACCGGAATCGCAAGAGCGCTGCAGATCACCATTGAGGAGCGCGCACTGTCCGCAGCCGACTTGCGAAACCCCGAAGCGTACGATCTCTCCCTTCGCGGTCTCCACGCGTTTGACCGATATGACGAAGCGGGCTTCGAGGCAGCCGCGAACTACTTTGATCAGGCGCTCGAACTTGAACCGTCCTTCACGCGCGCAGCAGAATATCGGGCATGGACGTACTTTCTACAGGCGGATTGGGGCTACGTGCGGCCCGAGATCGGATTTGAGGGAGCCCGCCAAGGGGCCGAACGCCTACTGGCGCTCGACCCGAACTCGACGATGGGGCATGGGCTGCTGGCTCGCATCTACACGGACTACGATTGGCAATGGGAGGCGGCGCGACGAGAAGCCGCGACCACGGTCAATCTCGCGCCCCGCTGGTACGGTGGCCATTTTGCGCTAGGCGTGATCGGTCGCGCGCTGGGTCAGTTCGATGATGCGGAGCGTTCCATGAAACTGGCTTTGAGCCTCGACCCGCTCAACCCCGACATACACACGGAGCTTGGCAACATATATTTCCGGACCGGGCGCTTTGGCAAGGCGCTTGAGCAACATCGACGTGCGCTCAAGATCAGCCCCTACATTGGTTTTGGTCACCACCAAGTAGCGGATGACCTTCTGGCACTTGGTCACCACGAGGCCGCGCTGGCTGAGGCACAACTCGGAGCAGACGCGGCGACTGGCCTGTCTTCGCTAGTTGCTATCTACCACGCCATGGGCCGTCACGCCGAGTCGGATCGAACGCTCAACCAGTACATAAATGCTCGAGCAGGTGATGATGCGTACTCGATAGCGTCAGCTTACGCGTACCGAGGCGAGGTGGATGAGGCGCTCGTGTGGCTCGATCGCGCGTACGAAGAAAGGGACTTTGGGTTGACGTTCCTCAGCGGTCATCCATGGTTTCTCAGCCTCAAAGATGATCCCCGCTTCCGGGCATTCTTGCGCAAAATGAACATCCCAGAGTGACAGAATCCGATTCGTGCGGAGGGTTCGAATCACCCCGGAGTTGCGGTGCACTCGTGGAATTTGTACTGGGATGCCTTAGACCGACTGCGTGGCGGCAAGTACGACCGCGGTCGATCGCGGCGGCGGACGCATCAAGGCCACCGCCTGGCCGATCCAGTCATCGCGACCGACTCGACCGCGGAACGTCTTCAACTCGTTTTCGAGCCAGACGATTTCGGCGTCGCTGAATCCCGCGATCTGACGGTACTGATACACGCCGAGCGCATTCAGCCGGTGCTCGAACGCGGCACCAATGCCACGGATCTGCTGCAGATCGTCGACATCGCCGGGCGCGGACGCAAACAGGTTCTGCGGTTTTACCGGGGCTACGGAATCGTCGGGTTGCTCCGGTCGCGGCGCATTTTCGCGACTGCGCAGATCTCGCAATTGGGATGCGAGCCGTTCAGAAGTCTGGCGCTCGCCTTCGAGCTGTTGCCGCAGCACGTTGAGCGACTTGTCCTTGAGGTCGCGATCCTTTTCGAGCGACGCCAGCGCCTTGCTACGTTCTTCGAGGGCTGCGATCAGTTCGCGATTCTTCTCGAACTGATTGGCAACTCGATTTTCGAGATACTCCGACTTCATATCTGTCGGCATCTCCTCGGCGTCGCGTTCGCGTTCGCGTTCACGCGCCATACGCGCACTGCGATCGGACAACGCAGTTTCGAGTGATCCGATTTCGGCTTTCAACTCCTCGATCTGAACGGCACGCGCGGCAAGCGCCGCATCGCGCTGCTTGAGCAGGCCCTCGAGTGGCGCAAGGCGCGCATGCCATTCCCGAACTTCGCTTCGCGCCTGCGCGAGTTCCTCAGCACGCGCAGCCGCATCCGCGGCCACTTCCGCGAGTTGGTCTACAGACTGCGCACGGTCGGTATCGAGTCGGGTCAGTCGTTCGAGTGCCTCACCGAGGTCACCTTCGAGCTCCGCGATGCGCCCGCTCGAACGCTCACACTCGGCGCCAAGACCTGAGTTGCGATCCTCGAGGGCGTCGCGAGCGGCCCGCAGCTCCTCGATCCGCGCAGCGCTTGCCGCGACCGATGCGGCGCGCTCGGTGTCGTTTGCCGCAAGTTGCGACCGCGCCTGCTGCAGCGCGACTTCGAGTTCGTTGATTCGATCGCCAAGACGGCTGCCTGTCGCAATGAGATCCGCATGCACCTGATTTTGCGTGCGTCCTTCAGCCTGCAGCGATGACGCAAGCGCCACGGCCTCGTCGCGCTGCGCGCGCATCCGGTCGAGTTCATCCACACGGCCGCGTGCGAGGGCTTCGAGTTCGACGTTGGCTTCAATGGAGTCATTGCGCTGGGTGATGGCACTGCCGAGTTCACGCGTGAGTCGATCGAGTTCACCATTGAGTCGATCCACTTCCTCGCGACCCAGTCGAATCGAGGTAGCGAGTTTCTTGGCAAATTCCGCCTGGGCCTTCGCAACGCCTTGCTGATTCGATTCGAGCTGCCCGCGAAGTGCTTGCAACGCATCGTCCTTGGCTTCGAGCATCGAGCGCGCGGTCGTCACCGAAGCGAGCAGCTCGTCGCGTTCCTTGCACAGCGCGGTATCGCGCGCGCGCAGGGATTCCAACTCTGTGGCCGCAGCCGCGATTTCGGTCTTCGCGTTCGCAAGGTCATCGATCATCGCGCGGCCACTGGACTGCGAAGCTTCAAGTTCCGCTCCGAGGGACTCGACGCGCGCGGTTGCGAGTCGTAACCGGTCGTCCTTTTCGCGAAGGGATTCTACGAGCTTGGGTACACGCGCCTGCCATTTGGCGAGCTCTTCTCTGGCGCGCACAATCTCGGTTGCCTGATCATCGATCTGCTTGCCCATGCCGCCGCTGTGGATTGTCTCGGCTGCAAGGCGCGCTTCGAGGTCGGCGATGAGTTGTTGCTGGCTGTGCGATGTCTGTTCGAGGGTGTCGATGCGGATCTGCAGCGCAGTCGAGTCAGCGCCATCGACCATGGCAGCCAGTGGCATCGTATCGGTCTGCGTCGTTTCCAGTCGTCGCTCGAGTTCCTGACAACGCGACTGCGAGGTCGCCAGCGACTGGCGCAGCGCATTGAGCTGCGCCTCGTCGATCACCGGCGTGGGTGCATCTGCGTGCACCTGCGCGGACTCTGCTTCTTTCAGCATCGTCAGTTCGGCGTTCAGCGCGCGCAATGCCCGATCGCGGGCCAGGATGTCGCGCTCCTTTTCCTTCAAGTTCGTCTCGAGGCTCGCGTTGCGGGTCTTCCAGTCGCCGACCTCGGCGCAGAGCGTCGACACGCGTTGGTCGCGATTGCGCACGGTCGATTCGAGTTGAGGAATAACGCCCTTGGTGTCGAGTAACGCGCGTGTCAACTCGGCTTCACGCGCAACCGCGCGCAACCGATAGAAGAACCAGCCGCAGAAGAAGCAGGAGATGGCGAGAATGCCAACGGTGATGTACTGAGCAAGCGTCAGGGTCATCGAGGCAGGTCCGTGAGATGACTTCGGCGGTCGCCGTGGTGTTCGAATAGGATCTCGTTTCGCGGCATATCGATCGCAGTCCCTGAGTCTCGATGGCTGACCATGGCGCGCAGCAGCGTGTCCGGATCACCGCCAACCCTATGCTGGTCACCGACGACGCCAAATACTTCTGCAGAAGTCTCAGTGCGCCTGGTCAATCGCGGGAAACGTGCGAACCGTCACAGCGCGGATGTGATCAGCCCGTGGTTCCGCGCTGCTGCGCGGTGCGGGAGCCTGGCGGCGGCGGCATGGTCACGTCATCCGGTACGCGTGATGCAAGCGCTTCGCTGATACCGAGCTCATCGACCAGAAATCCGATCCGATCGCCGATCGCGGATCTCACCTCGCGGCCCGAGGAGTCGATCGCAATGCGCATGCCACCGCCCATGCCGAAGCGTCCGTCGCCGCGTATCACATTGAACATGAGCGCGAAGTTGAATGGACTCCAGGTGCGGGTCGCTTCGTGCTGTGCCTCGAACCGCGCGCCGTCAACCGACCATTCGTCGATGCGGCAATCGAGGCCCGCTCCACGCTCGAGTGGGCGCCATCGCACGGTGAATGCGCCATCGACCCAATGGCCGATCACGCCCCATGCGGGGTGATCGATGCGCGACGGCTGACCCTCGCGTACCAGGAGCGGCTTCGAGTGCATGATGGACGCATCGACCAGGTACGTCTGTCCCTCGAAGCGCACCGCAACGGAGCCATGATTCGGCGGCAACGACGGCGCAACGACCATGGTCGCCACCGCGCGCCTGGCGTCGAACCCGAGGCCATTCAAGATCGCACAAAGGGCACCGTTTCCCGCCCAACAGGTGCCGCCCACGCCGTGGGCCAGGAACGCTTCGAGAAACTCCGCCGGATCGTTGCCGGGCAATGGACCTGGTTGCAGCCGCCGCACGGCGATCAGCTTGCGGACGTTGTCGAAGGGCACGTGACGGCACCACGCGCGATAGAACGCTTCGAGCCCGCGCGGGCTGCGCTCCGGATAGGCCGGCATGTCCAGCCGCGATAGCACGCGCTCGATCAGACCTTCCGGCAACACCGCCCGACCCGTCATGCGTGACTGCCGGGGTCCAGCTCCCGCAGGAACATGTCTCGAACCGACGCAACGTGGCGATCGACATGGCCTGCCGACCAGGCGCGTGTATCGATCGGCGGCAGCACTTTGACGCTCACCGTGCCCGAACGCGCGATCATGGCGCCCTTTGGCATCCAGTCGGTGGTGTTGCGGATGATCACCGGAACCATCGGCACACGCGCCTGGATCGCCAGATGAAAGGCACCCTTCTTGAATTCGCCGAGGTGATGCGTCGGACTGCGCGTACCTTCGGGTGCGATGACGATGGAAGTACCTGCCTTGAGCGCATCCACCGCGGGCTTGAGCGCAGCTTTCGCGCGCGCGCTGTCGGCCCGGTCGATGAAGATGGCGCCCATCATCGACGCCACTTGACCGATGAATGGCTGCGAAGCGAGTTCCTTCTTGACGATCCCGGTGATGTCGCGACGCAACAGCTTCAGCATGACCACTGTGTCGAGCGCGCTCTGGTGGTTGAAGACGAATACGGCCGGCCGCGCCGACCAGACGTGGCCCTCGCCGTCCACATCGATTTTCAGATCGATGGCGGCGGCTGAAAGCTCACCCCATAGCGCGCTGAACAGATTGCGCGCATCGCGCGCCGAACCATTGAGCGCATAGTCGGCAAGTCCGAACAGCCCCGCCGGCATGGCCGCTCCAAACGCCAGGCCCATCCGGGCGACGTCAGCGAGCGACGGCGTGCCGCGACTGTCGAAGCGCG
>JBGSQB010000253.1:0-3279 GCA_041738285.1 Pseudomonadales bacterium
GTTGCGGCTGCCGGGCGTCCGGAGTTCGGTGATTACCAGGCGAACGGCGTCATGGGCGCCGCCAAATCGCTCGGCCGCAAACCGCGCGACCTCGCCATCGCTGTCGTCGAGGCCCTCGACGTCGATGGCATCGCGCAATCGGTCGAGATCGCCGGTCCCGGATTCATCAACATTCGACTGTCCCCCGAGTTTCTCGCCCAGCAAATCAGCGCGGACCGCGCACTCATCGAGCCCGCCGCGCCCGCGACCGTGGTGATCGACTACTCATCGCCCAATCTCGCCAAGGAAATGCACGTAGGTCACCTGCGCAGCACCATCATCGGCGATGCGATGGCGCGGGTGCTCGAGGCGCTTGGCTACCGGGTGATCCGCCAGAACCATGTCGGTGACTGGGGTACGCAGTTCGGCATGCTGGTTGCGCACCTCGAGGAGATCGGCCACGACACGGCGGCGCTCGAAGACCTCGAACTGTTCTACCAGGCTGCGAAGCGGCGGTTCGACAGCGATACCGCGTTTGCCGATCGAGCCCGATCACGCGTGGTTGCGCTGCAATCGGGCGACGCAGCGGTGCTCGCGCGCTGGCGAGAATTCGTCCGCATCTCCGCCGCGCATTGCCAGGCCGTCTACGACCGCCTCGGGGTGTCACTGCGTGGCGACGACATGATGGGCGAAAGCCAATACAACGATGCGTTGGCCGGAATTGTCGCGACCCTTGACCAGGAAGGTCTGCTGACCGAATCGGACGGCGCGAAATGCGTGTTCCTGCCGGAGTTCGCCGGCAAAGACGGAGACATCCTGCCGATCATCATCGAAAAATCTGACGGCGGATATCTCTACGCGACCACGGATCTGGCGGCCGCGCGTCACCGCTGCGGGCAGCTGCATGCCGATCGCGTGATGTACTTCGTCGACGTACGCCAGAGTCTTCACTTCCGCCAGGTGTTCGCGCTCGCCCGGCGCGCAGGGTTCGTGGCCGAAGATTGCGCCCTGGAACACCACCCCTTTGGCACGATGCTTGGTAAGGACGGGCGGCCGTTCCGCACCCGCGATGGCGGCGTCGTAAAGCTCACAGCGCTCCTCGATGAAGCCGAGCAGCGCGCCCTCGCGCTCGTCACCGCCAAGAACCCGGAACTGCCCGAGCGCGAGCGTCGCGGCATCGCGCGCGCGGTCGGCATTGGCGCGGTGAAATACGCGGACCTGTCGAAGAACCGCACCAGCGACTACGTGTTCGACTGGGACACCATGCTGTCATTCGACGGCAATACTGCGCCGTATCTGCAGTATGCAGTGAGCCGGATCACGAGTCTCTTCAGGCGCGGCAACGTCGATCGCGAGGCGATTCACGGGGCGATCCGTTTGATCGAGCCAGCTGAGATTCAGTTGGGGCTGACGCTCGGCCGGTTTCAGGAAACCCTCGACGACGTGGCTCGCGAGGCATCGCCCCATCTGTTGTGTGGCTATCTGATGGGGCTTGCGTCGAACTACATGCAGTTCTACGAGCAGTGCCCTGTGCTGAGCGCGCCGGAAGACGTTCGGGCCGCGCGACTGCAACTGTGCAATCGCGTCGTGGCAACCCTCGAACGTGGTCTTGGTCTACTCGGGATCGAAACCGTCGAGCGAATGTAGCGTCGCGGCTGACGCCGCGACGCAGGTGGCGGGCGTTACGCCCGCGCCATGCCCGGGACGGTATATGACTTCAGCTCCGCGACGAAGTCGCGCAGGCTCGCAATTCCGGTCGCTTCCGCATCCTGGCACCATTGCCGGAACGCGGCCAGCAGCACTTCCGCATCGCCGCCACGCTTGGCCCAGACCTGCTGCAGCTCGAGGCGCTTTTCGTAGACAGTTTTCAACACCGGGCTGACATCGACGAGCTTCGAAATCTGATCACGACCCGCCGCATCAACCAGCGAGTCTTCCCGGGTCAACAGCGCCTTGGCGCGTTTGAACAGGCCACGGGCAGCCTGATCGGCACGCTGGGCCTCGGCTTCGACATGGGGACCCACCACGCGCTCGGCGTAGTCCGCCATCACGCGGAAGCGATCGTTGAGTACCGCCCACACGGTGTCGAGGTCAATGACGTGCTTACCGCTGACGCGCTCGACCACGGGACCGGTGCTCAGCGGCTTGGCCATTCCAAGCATCTGAAACAGGCGGATCCAGAACCAGCCGATGTCGAACTCCCACGGCTTGACCGAGAGCTTGGCTGAGTTGGGATAGGTGTGGTGGTTGTTGTGCAGCTCTTCGCCGCCGATGAGGATTCCCCAAGGCGAGATGTTGCTGGCCGCATCAGGACACTCGAAATTGCGATAGCCCCACCAGTGACCGATGCCATTGATGACACCGGCTGCGAACAATGGAATCCACACCATCTGAATGGCCCAAATGGTCAGGCCTGCAGCGCCAAACAGCGCGATGTTGATCACCGCCATCAACGTAATGCCAGCGGCGGAATGTTTGTTGTACACGCGCCGCTCGAGCCAATCATCGGGCGTGCCCTTGCCGTAACGGTCGAGAATTTCCTGATCCTTGGATGCCACCTTGTACAACTCGGCGCCCTGCCAGAACACCTTGCGGATACCGAAGATCACCGGGCTGTGGGGATCCTCATCGGTCTCACACTTGGCGTGATGTTTGCGATGGATGGCGGTCCATGCCTTGGTGGTCATGCCGGTGGTCAACCAGAGCCAGAAGCGGAAGAAGTGCTGCAGCACAGGATGAAGTTCGACGGCGCGGTGCGCCGAGTGCCGATGCAGATACACCGTCACCGAAACGATGGTGATGTGGGTGACGATGAGCGTGTAGACGACCAGCGATGCCAACGAGGCGTGCGTCAGGCCATCTGCATACGTAAGCAGAAATTCCACTCGTAGCTTCTCCCTTTCTTCGGGTTTCGAAAAAACGCGCGGATTGTGACAACTCGACCCAAAAAAAGCCACCTGTGACAATCCGCGGCACACGGCAGGCTTATCAGTAGTATACGCAGGCTCACCGCCGGGGCGGGCCCGGACCGGCAAGGGTTGGGACGCCCCCACCCGCCGGGCTGCGACACCGGTCATGGATCTGGGGATACTTCCTACCTCTGAAATGGAGCCATCTGCAGATAATGCAACCCTTTGAGACCCTGATCAGCGTGTCCGCCCTCATGGGCAGGCTCCACGAATGCGTCCTGCTGGATTGCCGTGCAAGCCTTTCGGATCCGGGCGCAGGCCGCGCCGCGCACGCCGCAGGCCACCTGCCCGGCGCGGTACACGCCGACCTCGACCGGGACCTCGCAGCGCC
>JBGSQB010000010.1:0-7205 GCA_041738285.1 Pseudomonadales bacterium
CGGGACGCCGGTCATCGACCGCACGGTGGCCGCCATCGAGTCCGCAGCGGATTTCCGATCGCGTGTGCTCGCCGGACCTCCGGCACCGATCTTGAACGGCCATGCCTTTCTGGCCGCCCGTGTCGCTGACCATACCTGGCAGTGGATCGACACGGGCGCGTCCCCGGCAACCACAGTCGCCAATGCGCTGCGGGACGCTGCACCGCCGCCCGCGCTGGTCACCAGTGCTGATCATGGATTCTTGAATCGCCCGATCTTACGTCACTTCCTGGCCGCGGCCATTGCCTCCGGCAGCGATGCCGCAATCGGATTCGCGCGCCTGTCCGAGGTCAACGCCCGCTTTCCGCAGACACGTCGCACCGGCTGGCGGTTTCAGGACGACACCTACTGCGGTTGCAACCTGTTCGCTTTCACTACGCCCGCGTCGATCAACCTCGCCCGACTGTGGCAGCAGTTCGAAGCGGATCGCAAACGGCCATGGGCGGTCATGCACGCGCTCGGCCCCAACCTGTTGATCCGCTATCTGACGCGGCGGCTTACGCTTTCGGCCGGACTGTCCGAACTCGGTCGTCGCGCCGAGTGCACCATTGCGCCGATCGTGCTGCCGTTCCCGCAAGCGGCCGTCGATGTCGACTCGATCGCCGACTGGCAATTCGTCAACGCGGTGTGGGCGGACGTCAGCGCCTCAGATCCCTGAGGTGGCGAGCGTTCGGTTCCAGGCGGTCGTCATCGCACCGTCGACCCAGCGCCGGGCCGTGACGTCGATTCGCCAGGTCCCTTCGGCGCGCGCGATCCCAAGCAGATTCCAACCCGCGCGGCCGCTCACGGCATAGGAGGCCGACGGTACCGACAGTACGTGACACGTGCGGCTCCCGCAGGAGATCTGCGCCGCCGCCTCCTGATGCCCGTGACCATGCACGATGAGTTCGGCGCCTTGCGCTTGGATCACGCGCATCAATTGCGCCGCATCCGTGAGTCGCTTCCGCCACACGTGTCCATCCGGCAACGGCGAGTGATGCAACATCACCAGTCGGAACTGGCCGCGCGCAGCCGCGGTCCGAAGCGCCTCACCCAGTCCTTCGATCTGCGCTTCACCCACTGTGCCCGTCGCCATGAACAGGCCGCTCGGGGTCGCGCAATCGATGCCGATCACGCACACGTCACCCTGGCTCCACGTACGGGGCCACGCCGGCGCGCCAGGACGTTCGAGGTATGCCGACCAATGACCAAGCGTGTCATCCCAAGGGGCGTTGACATAGCGATCATGATTGCCGGGTACCAGTCGCAGCCGGGATGGATCTGCGACACCCGCGAGCCAGCGCGCCGCTGCCCGGCACTCCTGCGGCAGCCCGACATGTGTCAGATCGCCAGACACCAGAATCTGCTCGGGCGCATGCACCGCGATGTCGGCAGTCACCGCATCGAGGACCGTGGTCTGATGCACCCTTCGTCGGCGCCTGCGCCAGGACAAATATCCGAACAAGCGCTTGTTCATGAGCGATCGTGCGGCGACACCTTCGAGCGATGTCAGATGTGGGTCGGACAGATGAGCCAGTGTGTGCAACGTGTGACTTCCTCGGACCATCCGAACTCGGCGCCATGCGGCGGCAGGACGACATTGCTACCATACCGCGTTTTGTCGGAGACCTAGCCCGGACTATTCATGAAGGCGCGTAGCGAGGGTGACGAGATGGCACAAAACACGGCGTGGCGCGGAACGCAAGGCGCGCAGGCGTACTTTGCAGTCCGTCGAGCACCTGGAGCGAGCACGCGCCGTGTTTTGTGGCAGATCGGCGGCCGCAGTAGCGCCTTCATGAATAGTCTGGGCTAGCTGCATCGTGCGTGCTGCCCTCATCTCGAATCCGCACAGCGCTCGCAATCGACGCCACCTCGGCGACATCGATGCGCAGCTGCGCGGGCGCGTGATCCACAGAATCACCCAGGACATGGGCGATCTGTCGCGGATCGTGGCAGAGCTCGCCGATGCGGGCGTCGACTTCATCGGCATCAACGGCGGCGACGGCACCGTGCATCAGGTGCTCACCCACATGCAGGCGATCGGTGCACTGGCGACCCCGCCACGCCTCGCGCTGCTGCCTGGGGGTTCGACCAACATGACTTCCCGTGACATCAATGGGCTCACGCTGTCGCTGCCGCAGGGGGTCAGTGCATTTCTGCGAGCCGTCGACGGCAACGCAGCAGTGACCCAGCGCAAGGCGATACGCATCGCGCGCGGCTCGTCGCCCGCACAGATCGGCTTCTGCTTCGGCATGGGGGCAATCATCCGCGGCATCGAGTTCTGCCACGAGCGCATCTTCTCCCTGGGCATTCGGCGCGAGTGGGCGTCGGGCGCGGCGCTGGTGCGGGCCGCCTGGGGAATCGCGCGGCGCGAAGCCGTCTTTTCCGAAGGCATCGACTTGACTGCGTCATGGGACAACGAGTCGCGCCAGGGTCGATCGTCGATCTTTCTCGTGTCGACGCTCGACCACCTGTTCCTCGGTATTCGGCCGTTCTGGGGCACGGGCTCGGGCACGCTTTCGAGCACGTGGGTGGACGAAAACGCGCACCGCTTTTTCCGCACGTTGCCGGCGCTGCTGCGCGGTGACGCAGACCGCCTGCACGAAGAAGACGGCTACACCAGCCGCCGCGCGGAATCTGTCGAGGTCAGCGGCGGCGCGCAGTACACGATCGATGGCGACATCTACGCCAACGACTTCGGGCACCTGCGCATCGACAGTACCGTGGCGCTCGACATCGCCAAACTGGGCAGGTCGTCATGAGTGAACGCCGGCAGACCCAGGCGAACCTCGCGTCCATCATCGAGACGGAGACCCAGAGGCCGCTGCCATTCGCCGTTGAAGCATTCGTCAAAGCGGTGCGGGAGAAGTTTGGCGACAACGTCAACGGCATCATCTTCTATGGTTCATGCCGGCGCAGCATGGACGCCGACTCACTATTCGATCTCTACGTCATCATCGACGCCTACCGCGCGTTGCCAACTTACGAGTGCGTCGTCGGCTGGGTTCTCCCACCCAACGTCTATCACCTCGAGATCGACCTGCTCGGTCGACGCCACCACGCGAAGTGCACCGTCATATCCAGCGCTGACTTTCGTCGCGGCACGTCACGGCAGTGGTTTCACAGCTATTTGTGGGGCCGATTCTGTCAGCCCGTCAGCATTCCCTGGACGCGTGACGACACGTCGCGACAGGCGCTCATTGCATGCCTTGCCAGTGCGGTGCGTACCTTTCTCACCCGCATCTTGTGCCTGGTGCCAGGGCGCTTCGACGCCGAGGCCTTGTGGGTGGAAGGCCTGCGAACGAGCTACGGCACGGAACTGCGCAGCGAAGGCCCGGACCGAGCGCGGTCCATCTTCGCTAACGACGCGGCCTACTACATCGCGCTCACCAACGCGGCCGTGCGCGACGTCGCCGGACTCAAGCGTTGGGGCGACACGTTCGAGGCGCTTCACACGACGCGGCGTGAGGTGTGGGCCTGGTCCGTTCGACGCGTCACCGGCAAGTTGCTGTCCGTCGCCCGCGTGTTGAAGGCGTGGACCACATTTCACGGCGGCCTCGACTACCTGGTCTGGAAGCTCGCCCGGCATTCCGGTCAGTCCATCACCGTGCCCGAACGCGTGCGCAGACGGCCACTGATCTACGTCTGGCCATTTCTGTGGCGGCTGTATCGGCAAGGCGCGTTCCGATGACCAAGGCGCCGCTCGTTTGGGCGCTGCTGTCGGACAAGGCGGGCGACAACGCCCAGGTCGAAGCAGTGATCGACCGCCTGCCCTGGGCCGTCGAAGTAAAGCGGCTGACGTTCAAAAGACCCTTCACCAAGGGCAAGCCGCCGTTCTTCGCATCGCTGTATCACGTCGATCGACAACGCTCGGACCCGCTCACGGCGCCTTGGCCCGATGCGATCCTCACGATCGGCCGGCGACCCTCGATGGCAGCCATGTGGGTGCGCAAACAGTCGGGCAATCGCACGGCGATCGTGCTGTTCGGTCGGCCCAAGCGCCATCCCGATCACTTCGCGTTGATCGTTGCATCAGCGCAGTTCAGGCTCGCCGGCGACAATGTCGTCAACACGGCCCTGCCGCTCATGCGCATCGACTCGGCGCAACTCGCCAGCGCCCATGAGCAGTGGGCGACCGAGTTCGAGGCCATGCCGCGTCCCTTGATCGCGGTGCTCGTCGGAGGCGCGACGGCGCCGTACGCATTCGGTCGCGACGAAGCGCACGCGCTGATTCAGTGCGCCCGCAGCTACAGCGAGCCGGATGGATCTGTGTTCGTCACCAGCAGTCGTCGTACCGCCACCGATGCGGTGGACGTGCTACGCGACGAGTTGCCCGCCAACGGCCGGCTGTTCCGCTGGGGTGATCCTCCACCTAACCCCTACCTTGGACTCCTCGCGCATGCCGACGGGTTCATCGTCACCGGCGACAGCATGTCGATGATCACCGAGGTCGCAAGCCTCGGCCGACCGCTCGCGATCTTTCCCTTGCCGCCATCGCTGTGGCGACGTCGCACGCCCATCAGCGTGCTGAAGGCAATCGACTGGTTCAAATACGTGCTGCTGCCGAAGCTCGGTCTGCCAGGCTATCCACGGGATCTCACCGAAGTGCATCGCGCACTGTTCGCGCGCGGCATGGCCGTGTCCGCGGGTGCGGCGATGCGCGATGCGAGCGATGGCCTGGTCGATGAGGTCGCAACCGTCGCACAACGCGTCATCGTGGCGATCGACGCTGCGGTCAGCCGAACGCCTGGGTGAAGCTCGGCTGGGTTATAGTCCGGCGCACCACTGCGCGGAATTGAAGCGCATGCTGCGCAAGCTGCTGCGGGAAAGGACCAAGTACGATTACTTGCGTCATCGGCGTCTGGCCGCGCGCGCACGCAACGCCGTGTTCTTGTGGTTACCGAAGACGGCCGGGATGAGTGTCTATCGCGCGCTACAGGACGCCGGCTGCTATCGACTGAAGTCGCCGAGTGCAGTGCGACATTCCTTTCCCCAGGCGGGGCTCGTGACCTTCAAGCACATGGGCTACGGCGCATTGGTGAAGGCCGGACTTGTCGATCGCGAGTTCGATCAAAGCGCGTTCAAATTCTGCTTCGTACGCAACCCATACGACCGCGCCGTGTCACTGTACTTCTTTCTCTCCAAGAAGGGGTACTACCCGGACGCAGCCGACTTCCTCGGATTCTGGCGCGCCATCGAATCCAGCACATTGCCGGAAGTCGGCGCGCGCAAGCTGGTGGGGCCCGGTATCTGCAATCCGCAAGTGCGTTGGCTCGAAGGCACTAAGGTCGACTACGAAGGCCGGTTCGAGCGGATCAATGAAGACTTCGCCGCAATCACCGAGCGCCTCGGCATCGGTCGAGTCGAACTTCCGTGGGTTAACGCCACTCGCCACGAGCACTTCTCGCAGTACTACTGCGATGAATCGAAAGCACTGATCGATCGGCTGTTCCGCGAGGACTTTGACGCGTTCAGCTATGAGCGCACGATTCCGGCACCGCCCGCGTCGACCTGAGCGCATTGCAGGTCGATGTACTGGAAATCGTCGTACTCGTCGCCTGATTTCACGTAGCGCATGTTGAGTCCGGCGCGCCGCCCCGGTGTGTTGCTGGCATCGCTGCCGTGGAGCAGCCATGAATCGAAGATGTAAAACTCGCCCGGTTCGAGTTCGAACGTGAATGCTTGCTCGAGATCGTCGGCAGCAATCTCGCCCTTCTCGACCAGCTCCGCGCGGATGCGTTTGTCGAAGTCGCCAACCAGGCGTTTGTGCGTTCCCGGCAGCACCTTGACCGCACCGTTCTCTGCTGTCACACGGTCGAGCGCCATCCAGCACGTCACCGAGGGCACCGGCGCGCCGTCCGGGTAATAGCCACCGTTGGTTGGACCGACATCCTGATGCCAGGCGACCGCAGCATTGTGTCCGGGTACCTTCACCACGAATCGACTCTTGAACAGCGCGACCTTCGGCTGGCGCAACAACTGCGCAGCGCGATTGACCACCGACGGATGCGAACAGATCTCGAAGACGCGCGGCTCGCTCAAATGCAGATTGCGGCCCTTCTTCACCGGTATGTCGATGCCTTCCCAGTCGGCGTCGCAGCGAAACGGTCCGAGAAATCCGTTGTCATCGAAGAACGCGACCTCTTCGGGTGACAGCTGATAGACATTGGACTGCGCCGTGCGTCGCGAGGCTTGCGCGCGCAAGCTCGCGAACCGCTCCGAATGGCGCCAGAACGCATCACGTCGACCGCCGTAGTATCGTTCCAGCACGTCGTCCATGATCGCCGCGGTACGCAGCGCGGCAGCAGGCGTCGCCGGACCGGCGTCGGTTCCGATCGCGTCGACGACGTGGGTTAGCAGGGGCACATGCGTGCGCGATTCCGACGCAAACGGCACACGGCGGTGGATCGGTCGATTCAGCCGCGCGTAAATCAAACCCATCGCGCGCGCCCCGACGCTTTGCGCGCGACTCGCATCGGCATCGGGCGCAAGCTCGAGCGCAATCGGCCCAGTCGTCGACATGGCAGCCATGCGCAGGCGTCCGTGCAGCCCTTCGATGACGAGCTCATCACGGTTCTCTGGGGCGGCGAAGTTCCAGCTTGCACTGCCGACGATGCCACGCTCGGACTCGAACGAAATCGCCACCACGTCTTCGGTGTCGTGACTCGGCAGGACATTGCGAACCGCACTGCCAGTGATGGTCAGGGGGCCAAACCAGTCATCGAACAAGTCGAGGACATGACCGGCGAGATCATAGAAGTGACCGCCGCCACTGTCTGCCGACAGACGAAACGTGCGGGCGCGCGGTGGCTTCGCCAGTCGATAGTCGACGCTGACGATCGATCCCAATTCACCGGAGCGAATGATGTCCCGCACTGCCTGGAAGCGAGGCAGGTACCTGCGATAGTAGGCAACGAACAGCGGCTGCCCGGCGCGCGCGAACGCATCACTCATGTGCGCAAGTTCTGTCGCCGATCGACCTGCGGGCTTCTCGACGAGACACGCCTTGCCGGCTGCCGCAACGGCCAGCGCGTATTCGAGATGGTGTTGTGGCGGCGTCGCGATGTACACCGCGGTTACATCCGGATGCGCGATCAGGGCGTGCGCGTCGGTCGTCGCGAACGACGCACCGAGTGCCTGTGCGGCGCGCGTGAGTGCGTCCGCGTCACGGCGCATGACGCCAACCA
>JBGSQB010000018.1:0-25742 GCA_041738285.1 Pseudomonadales bacterium
GGCGATCGTGGCCGCGGCCGACCGCCGGTTGAGCAGTCACCCGATGCTACCGAGGATCCCTCGGACGGCGAGGACTTTGCGCAGCGCAGCGCACCTCGACCTCGCAAAGAGCCCATGTCGGCCGAGAGCCGTACGCGGGACACGCCCGAGTCTCGCGAGCCCACGGGTGAGGCGGCCGGCAAACGTAAACCGCGGCGCGATCGAAACGCGCTTTCGCGTGGCGATGACTCGCGTGATGGACCGCGGCGTCCGGCGTCCGATGCACTTCCCAGCGCGGGTGTCGAGGTGGTCGAAGTCGAGCCGATGGCGACCGCCGAACTGTTTCCATCGCAACCGGATCGTCACGAGACGCGGGCATCGAACGACCCCCGTTCGCCCCGTCCCGAACAGAACGACGCAATCGCAGAGCCTGAGGTGATTGCCGAGCTAACCGAAGCCGAGCCCGAATCCGCACCCACGGTGACTCCGGAACGACAGGCTCTGCCGCCGCGTGAGCACGTGCTTTCCGAGCCACAACCGCAACTCGTTGCGTTGCCTGCCAACGAAATCCCGGAAGGCCGCGCATACAACGATCCCCGCGAAGTGCGCAAGCGCGAGCGGGAAGCGCGATTGCGCAAGGAAGGCGTACTCAAGGACAAAGCCGACGGTTGAGCACCGTTGTTGCAGCGGCACGCTGTAGGGACCAGCACGCCCTACGGCTTGCCGATCTGCCGCGGCTCCAGCTCGAGACTCACGCCAAAACGGTCGCCGACCTCATCGCGTATGGCATCTGCGAGTGCCAGCATGTCTGTGGCGTCGGCACCCCCGCGATTGATCAACACCAAGGCCTGACGGGGCCACACCGCCGCACGCGCGGTCGGCCGCTGCTTGAATCCGCAGGCATCGATCAAGGCCGCAGCGGCAAGCTTGAACCGACCAGGGGATATCGCGTACGCGGGAATCGACGTACCCGCAGCGGCGATCGAATCAAGTTCGCGCGCGCTGACAACCGGATTCTTGAAGAAGCTGCCCGCATTTGGCGTGCTACGGGGATCGGGTAGTTTCCGGCGTCGGACCCTCACGACGGCGTCGGCTACGTCGATCGGCCGTACGCCACTGCGTCCCATCGCCGCCAGCTCGCGTTCGATGTCAGGGTAGCTCGTCACCGTGGCACCTTCGCGCCGAAGCCGAAGACGCACTTCGACGATGACATACTTCTGTGCGCCCTCACGTCGAAAGCTACTGTCGCGGTAGGAGAACTCGCAGTCGGCAGCGAGCAGTTCCACGAGTTCGAGTGAATCCGTATCGACGACGGTGACCGCTTCGATGACCGTATCGAGCTCAACGCCATATGCGCCGATGTTCTGTACCGGGGCACCGCCGACTCGTCCCGGAATGAGCGCCAGATTCTCGAGTCCACGCAATCCTCGACCCAATGCGTAGCGCACGAGATCGTTCCAAACCATGCCGGCGCCAACAGTCACGTCGACACCAGCGCCCGTGCTCTTCGTGGCCACGTGAGTGAGATCCGGTATCAACACGCATCCGGGCACGTGGCGGTGCATGATCACGTTACTGCCGCCACCGAGGATCGTCAGCGCCTGGCTGCGCGCCTTGCACCACTCAATGGCGCGTCGGACGTCGGCGACGCTCGACGCGCGCAGTACGAAGTCGGCGGTGCTGGGTAGCCGCAGCGAATTGGCTTGCGTCAGGTCGGCGTTCGCCTCGATGACGAGCGTTGTAGTCATCGTCCGAGGACCCGGCGCAACGTGAGGTTGATGCGCTGCCCCACCCTGCGCGCCGTCTTCGGGACACTGTGTTGCCAGTGCCGTTGGCTTTCGCCATACATGATCAGCAGCGATCCTCCAGGCAAGTCGATGTCCATCACCGCGCTACGATCGCGTCGGCGCAGTTTGAACCGCCGACCGCTACCCAGGCTGAGCGACGCAATGACCGGATGCGCTCCGAGTTCTGGCTCAGCGTCCGCGTGCCAGCCCATGCTATCAGCCCCATCGCGGTATCGGTTGAGCAGGACGAAGTTGAAGGGCACGTCGAGCCGCGCTGAAACCAGTGCACGCAGTTCCGCCGTTGTCCCCTGTATGCCGTTGCCCGAGTGGGCAATCCCGGAGTAGGTATAAGTCACATTCGGTTCCGCCATCCAAGCGGTCAGTCGCGGAGTCGCAACACGACGCCCGAACATCCGCAGATGTTCTTGTGCCCATTCGATTGGCTCAGCGAGCAAGCGCCCGTAGAATTCGTCCGACAGTGCAGGTTCGAGAAACGTTGGCAACAGCAGAATATCGTCACAGACGGACTGCGCGATCACGCGGAGTGCGGCGGATGGTTGCCATCGATCAAGCCGCGTCACACAGACACTTCATTCGACATCGTTCACAATCAGCAGAGGAAAACCGATGAAACTCGAGAGCAAAGTAGCGGTAATCACGGGCGGCGCCAGCGGACTTGGTCGCGCCACCGCAGAAACGATCGTCGAAGCGGGCGGCAAAGTTGCGCTGTTCGATCTGAACGAGGATCTTGCCCAGGCGACCGCCAAGGCGCTCGGTAAGAATGCGGCTGCCTTCAAGGTCAATGTGACCGAAGAGGAGTCCGTCCAGGCCGCGATCAATGCAACCATGGACCGCTTCAAGGCCATCCACATCAACGTCAACTGTGCAGGTATCGGTGCCGCAGCACGTACCATCTCCAAAGACGGTGCGATGCCGCTGAAAATGTTCAGTTTCGTCATCGGTGTGAACCTGATTGGCACCTTCAATACGCTGCGCCTGTGTGCGGAGCAGATGCAGAAGAACGAACCCGAGGCACCCGATGATGAGCGTGGAGTCATCATCAATACGGCTTCCGTCGCGGCCTTCGATGGCCAGATCGGCCAGGCAGCCTACAGCGCCAGCAAAGCCGGTGTCGTGGGAATGACGCTTCCGATCGCGCGCGACCTGTCACGGGTGGGCGTGCGTATCTGCACGATTGCACCAGGCATCTTCGAAACGCCCATGATGATGGGGGCCCCCGATCGCGTGAAGCAGCCATTGATCGACATGGTCCAATTCCCCAAGCGCCTGGGCGTGGCGCCGGAGTTTGCGCTTCTCGCGCGCCAGATCATCGAGAACCCCTACCTCAATGGCGAGACCATTCGCCTCGACGGTGGGATTCGAATGCAACCCAAGTAAAGGCATGCGACTTCCGCTCATGCTTTGGTCTGACCGAGGTGTGAGCGGACACGCGCCAGGTCCGCGGGCGTGTCGATACCGCCAGGCACTTCGGCGGCTGCCGGCGCCACAATGATGTCGATGTCGTTGTGCAGCAGGCGCAGCTGCTCCAGTGACTCGATTGCTTCCGTTGGCGCAGGCCGCAATTGACAGAACCGGGTCAGCGCCGAGACTCGGTAGCCGTAGATGCCGATATGTCGCCACCATGCACTGCGTGGTAACTCGCCCCCCCGCATCGATTCGAAGTCATCGCGGTTCCACGGGATCGGCGCCCGCGAGAAGTACAACGCACGACCGCCTTGACTGCGCACCACCTTCACGACGTTTGGATCGAATACCTGTGCCCGGTCGATGATCGGTTCGCATAGCGTCGCGACCGCCGCGGTCGATGTGGACAGGAGATCGGCGACCTGGTTGATGACAACTGGTGGAATGAGGGGTTCATCGCCCTGCACATTCACGACCACATCGTCGCGCGCCCACCCGCGCCGAGTGACCACCTCCATCACTCTGTCCGAACCCGAGGTGTGGTCGACACGCGTCATCGTCCACGGCACGCCAAACTCGTCGAGCACGTCGGCCACGCGCGGATCGTCCACTGCCACAACGACATCAGCTGCGTTGCTCAAGCGCGCCTGCTGCGCGACTCGCACGACCATCGGCGTGCCATGTATGTCCGACAAAGGCTTGCCAGGCAGACGCGTAGAGGCAAAGCGCGCTGGAATGACAACGAAGAACGGTCCCATCAATCCTCCTTCAACGGTCGCGGCCGAATGCCATGTGCATCGAGCGCTGCAGCAAGTGCAGCCGACCCGTCCGCCGGCAAGGCTACTTCCATCTCCAGATACCACAGTTGTGCTGGCAGCAACTGCGGGTCGAGCGCCACAAGTTTGACCGCGTCCTTCTCCGTCACCACGACGGGCAGCTGATCGCCGAAGGCGAGATCAGATGGCTTGAAGACTTGGTGATCCGGGAACGGATGCACGATAGGTTCCATCTCCAGCTGCGACAGTCGATCGAAGAAGCGTGCAGGATTGCCAATGCCCGCGGCCGCATGTACGGCGCAGCGGGCGAACGCTTCGACGGGCCGGCGCTCGCCGCCGACAACGGCTACGAGCGCAGTGGCTCGGTCGGTCATCACGAACTCCCTCGACACGAGTCCGGTCGCGCGGCCATTGGCGATGACGAGATCGACGGACTCCAGGCGCTCCTTTGGCTCTCGCAGTGGGCCTGCGGGCAGACACCGACCGTTGCCAATACCCCGGTCGCCGTCGAGGACCACGATCTCGAGATCGCGCGCAAGTGCATAGTGCTGCAGGCCGTCATCAGCAATCACCACATCGCAGTCATACCGATCGAGCAACTGCCGCACTGCAGCGACCCGGTCGGGATCGACCACGACCGGGGCCCGTGTGCGACGCGCGATGAGCGGTGCTTCGTCGCCGGCTTCCGACGCCGCTGTACTCGAGTCCACTTGCATCGGATAAACGCCACCGCCGCCATATCCTCGCGACACGACTCCTGGCCTGAAGCCGCGTTCCATCAGCCATCGCACGAGATGAATGACGAGCGGCGTCTTGCCAGTGCCGCCGACTGTCAGGTTGCCAACTACGATCACCGGTACGGAGGCGCGCCACGGAGCCTTCATGCCAGTGACGAATTTCATGCGCCGTCGCTCCGCCGCCAAGCGAAAGATCCATGACAGGGGTGCGAGCAATCGCACCCAGCGGGCGTTGCCATACCAGGCCCGCACCCATACGCCCTGTCCTGCCAACCGCTCAACTGGGGGGCGAGTCGCGCGCTTTGGAGTTCGCAGCAGCGGTGGCGGAGCTTCCGAACCTGCCTGGTCGTCGAACTGCACCTCGTGGAGTTTTGCGTATACGCCTTTGCGGTCGAGCAACTCGCGATGTGTGCCGCGTTCGACAATGCGCCCGCCGTCCATGACGAGGATGAGGTCTGCCGTCTCGATGGTGGACAGTCGGTGGGCAATGACGAGCGTCGTGCGACCTCGCATGACTTCTTCGAGCGCCGCCTGGATCGACTTCTCAGACTCCGTGTCCAGCGCCGATGTGGCCTCATCGAGAATCAGTATCGGTGCATTCTTCAGCAGCGCGCGGGCGATGGCGATGCGTTGTCGCTGTCCACCGGAGAGGAGTACACCATCGTCGCCAACGATCGTTGCCAGCCCTTCTGGTAACGCTGCGATGAATCCGTCGGCGTGTGCACGGCGTGCGGCATCGCTGATGTCCTGCGTACTCGCGCCGCTCAAGCCGCCGTAGGCGATATTGCGCTCGAGCGTGTCATTGAAGAGCACGACCTGCTGATTCACCAATGCGATCTGGTCCCGCAGTGATCGCAACCTGTAGGACGGCAATGGCACACCATCGAGCAGTATTTCACCCTTGCTGGGTTCATAGAAACGTGGGATGAGGCTCGCGAGCGTGGTCTTGCCGCCACCCGAGCGGCCCACGAGCGCTACGCGCTGGCCAGGGGCAATTGTCAGGTTGACGTCGTCGAGAACAGGTGTCGCGCTTCCCTCGTAGGCGAACGAGACATTGCGAAACTCGATCTCGCCGCGTACTCGATCGCGCGTCACCGTACCGACATCGATCTCTGTGTCCTGATCGAGTTGGGAGAACACGTCCTCCGCTGCGGCGAGGCCCCGCTGCAACCGAGAGCTCACCTCGGAGAGCTTCTTGATTGGTCGGGCGAGCAGTCCTGCGAGCCCCAAGAAATACACGACATCTCCGGCCGACATGTCACCAGCAATGTCGGGCTGAAACAGCAGGCCGATCAACAGGGCCAGCGCACCAGCGACGAAAACCTGTACTACCTGCGTGCTCCATGCCTTAGTCGCAATCATCTTCAGGTTCTGACGCTGATTGTCGTCGCTGAACCGGTTGAAGCGAGCGCGCTCGTAAGCCTCACCGCCGAAGATGCGAACCACGTGATAGGCATTTACGGTCTCGGACGCCACGTGAGTCACATCACCCATCGAGTGCTGGATTCGGCGACTGATTCTTCGAAAGCGTCGACTGGCAAACGTAACGACGGTTGCAACCAGCGGCGTGATGATGAGAAAGATCAGCGTCAACTTCCAGTTCGCGAACAACATTGCACCGAGCAACACTGCTACTTTCGAACCGTCCTGCAGCGCGGTCTTGAGCGCGTCGGTCGCGGTATCCCGCAGCTGCGCAACGTTGAATGTCAGTCGCGATACCAGATGGCCACGCGCGCTACGATCGAAGAACGAACTCGGCATGGCGAGCAATTGATCGAACAACTCACAGCGAATCGTGTGTACGACGCGGTAGGACACTCGCGACAAGAAGTACTCGCCAGCAAACTCACCCAAGCCGCGCACCAGTACGACTGCCATGATCAATGCGGGGAACAGCGTCCAATCGGTGTTGCCCGGATTTGACAGTGCCTCGACGACATCCCCGAACAGTCGCGCGAAATAGGCTTCGGCAGCACTGCCAAGACCAAAGCCAATGAGGGCAATGAGAAAGTACGGCCACATCGGCCGGACGTACTTCAACAGGCGACGATAGATGGCCCAATCGTGGCCGCCACGCGCGGGCACCGATCCGCCATCCGCCACCGCCGCTCTTTCAGTCACCGCCGGTCTCGAGCGGATTGCGCGTAGTGATGCTCAATTGTGTGAGGCCGACCTGCCCTGCCGCGTCCATGGCGGTGACAACATCCTGATGCCGAGCGTCGGCATCAGCGGTGATCACGAGTCGTCGCGACATATCGCCGCCACTCACCTCTCGCAGCGCTTTCATGAGCGTCGCCAGCTGATTGTTCACCAGCAGCCGGTTGTTGACCGCATAGGCGCCGTCCGCGGCGATCGTCACTTCGATGACGTTGTCTTCGACTTCACGCACATCCGCCGAAGCCTCGGGTAGCTCGACTTCGAGTTCCGTCTCGCGAATGAACGTCGTGGAGACCATGAAGAAGATCAGCAACAGGAACACGACATCGATCAGAGGTGTCAGCTCGATGCTCGCATCCTGACGCGCCCGGCGTCGGAACTTCATAGTCGCGGGTCCAGCTCCCGCTCACCATGCATGATCTCGACCAGCTTGCTCGCCTCCTGTTCCATCGCTACCACTAGGTCATCGACTCGCCGCAGGAAATAGCGGTGGAACATGAGCGCCGGAATGGCGACGCCGAGCCCAGCCGCGGTCGTAATCAGGGCCTGGCTGATGCCTCCAGCCAACAGGTTTGCGTTGCCGCTACCTTCGAGCATGAGCACGGTGAAGACCTTGATCATGCCGACCACGGTGCCCAACAGGCCAAGTAGCGGACTGACCGAAGCGATCGTGCCGAGCGGAGTCAGATATCGCTCGAGTTCGTGCATCACCGCGTCAGCCGCTTCCTCCATGGACTCTTTCATGATTTCGCGTCCGCGCCGAGCGTTGGCGAGACCCGCGGCGAACACCTGACCGAGCGGACTGCCGGTCCGAATGTCGCGCAGCTTCTGTGGATCGAGCTCGTTCTTCTTGACGAATCCCCACACTTGGGCCACCAGCGTGCGCGGAACCACGCGGGAGGCTTGCAGTGTCCATATGCGTTCCACGCAGATTGCCGCTGCCACTACGGAACATAGGATGATCGGGATCATCAACCAGCCACCGGCCTGAACCAACTCGAGCACTGTCTTGATTCCCTTCGCTACAGCGAGCTGGATTATAGAGGACGAAAGGCGCCAGTACGCAGTGCTACCAGGAGCAACCTCGCGCCGCGATCGGCCACAACGCGTGGACCAGGCCGTTTCTGTGAACGAAGTAGTGATCGTAGAGATTGACTGTGGGGTCGCAGTGCGGCGTCACGAATCGCACACGCTCGCCGAGCCCCGGTGATTGCGCGCCCTTGCCAAGGATCAGTACGCCATGCTCATCGCCGGCGAATCGATAGGTGGCACCGACGAGATCCGGACACACGGGCGCGATCGACTCCGAAGCAAAACCCTTGAAGCCGCAATCGACGGTAATCGCACCGGCGCCTGGCTGGGAAATCGTGGTCGTGGCTACCGTCAGGGAGACCTCGAAGTCATCGAGCACCGGTCCGCTCCGGCTACCGATAGCGCGGTATTGCTGGTCCATGAGAACGTAGCTGCCAACCTGCAGATCGGTCACGTCACCGATCTCGGCGTCGATGTCATAGGTCCCTGTGCCGCCGCCGCTCACCACCTCGATAGCGTGACCGTCGTCGCGCAAGCGCGCAACGATTTCCAGCGCACGCTGCCAGTGCCCAAGGCTCGCAACGCGCCGATTCTCGTATCCCTCGATGTGCATTACCTGGCCACAGTAGTGCTGAACACCCACGAGGTCGAGCGCATGACTGTCGGCGATTCGACGCGCCAGCGCGCGCGCATCGTCCGCTTCGCGGACACCCGTGCGACCCATCTTGGGATCGAGATCGATGAGCACCGAAAGCCGTGCTCCCAAACCCTCCAGTGCCTCACTCAGACGCGATACACCGAGCGCGCTATCGACCACGATCGAAAGACCTGGGCCTGAAAGCGCCAGCTCAGCCACACACTCCGCGCGAGCTGCGTCGGTGACGGGTGAAGTGATCAGCACGGTCTCGATGCCGGCGCCGCGCAGCACCAGCGCTTCGGAGACCTTGGCGGCACAGACACCGATGGCACCATGGTGCAACTGCCGGGCAGCGATGATTGGACACTTGTGGGTCTTGGCATGCGGACGCACGCCTTTGTCGTGACTGCGCAGGTGCGCCGCCATTCGAGCTAGGTTGCGCTCCATCGCTGCCTCGTCGAGCAGCAATGCCGGCGTCGGCAGGTCGTCGATCGGAATCGGTTGAACGAGCTCGATTGCACGCCAGTCGCGCGCGCGGGCAAGTTGCGCGCGCAGCTGACCGTCCATCAGGCCTCGCGCTTGATCGGCACCACGCGAGCACCCGTATTCTCGTTGAAGAATCGCTGGTAGCAATAGTTGGTCGCGTCTACAAAGCCGCCGATGGTGCCGCAATCGAAGCGTCGCCCCTTGAACTTGTAGGCAATGACGCAGCCGTCCCGGGCCTGTTTGAGCAGCGCATCCGTGATCTGAACTTCGCCGTTCTTACCTGGCTTGGTCTGTTCTAGGATGTTGAATATGTCTGGCGTAAGAATGTAGCGGCCAATGATGGCGAGGTTGCTGGGTGCGTTCGCGGGACTTGGCTTTTCGACCATGTCGGTCACTCGAAACAGCGTATCGGACAGCGCCTCACCAGCGACGATGCCGTAATTCTGCGTCTGATCCGAAGGCACCTCTTCGATGGCCACGATGCTGCATCGAAACTGACGAAACAGCTTGGTCATCTGCGCCAGCACGCCAGTGCCGTCGCCGAAGCAAAGATCATCTGCCAGCACCACCGCAAATGGCTCATCCCCGATCAGCGTTCGCCCGGTCAGAATCGCGTGTCCCAGGCCCTTCATGGTGATCTGTCGGGTGTACGAGAATGTACATTCGTCGATCAGCGAACGAATGCCATCGAGCAGCTTCTCCTTTCCGGTGCCTTCGATCTGGTGTTCGAGTTCGTAGTTCGTATCGAAGTGATCCTCGATCGCGCGCTTGCCACGACCCGTGACAAAACCAATCTCCGTGAGCCCCGCCTCCACGGCCTCTTCGACGCCGTACTGCACCAGGGGCTTGTCGACCACGGGCAGAATTTCCTTGGGCATAGCCTTGGTGGCGGGAAGAAATCGGGTGCCGTAGCCCGCAACAGGAAACAGGGCCTTCTTGATCATGGCGTCGTTCCAGATGATTCGACGCGATGGTAGTGAACGCGATCCGCGCACGGCAAGGCGCGGGTTGTAACCACCTTGAGTGTCGGGTTCAGTGCCGGGACGATCCAGGCTCGGGCTGCGCCGCCCGCAACATCGCGATCAGGTGTCTGCAAATGCGCTGACCCGCTGCGCGCTGCTCCGGAGAGCGATCCGCGTACCGTCGCATGCTACGTGACAGGCGCCGCGCCGCAGCAAGGTGTTGATCCGGTGGCGATAACTTCGGTTGCCGAAGCTCTCCACCCGGCGTGCTTACCGCCGAATCTTCGCCATCAGTGAACAGAGACAATGACTCGTTCATGGGACTAGTTTAACCCAATACTGTATATACATACAATAGATTCATCGTGCTGACCCCGAAGACGAAAATGTGAAGTTGCCGCCTGCGGCATCCACTTCGATCGTGGAACCGGGGAGGAATTCACCGCCAAGGAGCCGGCCGGCGAGCGGGTTTTCCACCAGCCGTTGAATGGCCCGTTTCAGCGGCCGGGCCCCATACACCGGGTCATACCCACGTTCCACGAGCAACGCCGTAGCCGCGTCCGTCAATGTCAGACCGATGTCCTGCTCCTTCAACCGCGCGCGCAGCGTACCGAGCTGAATCTGGGTGATACCCAGCATGTGCTCGCGACCCAGCGGATGAAACACCACGACATCGTCGATGCGGTTCAGGAATTCGGGCCTGAAATGTTGCGAAACGACACCCATGACGGTGTCCTTGATCGCGTCGGTGCGCCCCGACTCAGTCAATGCCTGAATGGCCTGCGACCCGAGATTCGAAGTCATCACCAGGACACAGTTGCGGAAGTCGACGGTACGGCCGTGACCATCGGTGAGTCTGCCGTCATCCAGCACCTGCAGCAGGATGTTGAACACGTCGGGGTGCGCCTTCTCGATCTCGTCGAGCAGGATCAGTGAGTAGGGTCGCCGACGCACGGCCTCAGTCAGGTGACCGCCCTCCTCATATCCGACGTAGCCGGGCGGCGCCCCGATCAACCGGGCGACCGAGTGCTTTTCCATGAACTCCGACATGTCCACCCGGACCATTGCCTCCTCGCTGTCGAATAGCACCATCGCGAGGGCTTTGCACAACTCGGTCTTGCCGACACCGGTCGGCCCGAGGAAGAGGAAGGAGCCGCTCGGACGATTGGGGTCGGACAGTCCGGCGCGGGCGCGCCGAACGGCGTTCGCAACCGCAGTCACTGCTTCGTCCTGCCCGATCACGCGCTGATGCAGAGCGTCCTCGAGATGCAGTAACTTCTCGCGTTCGCCCTCTAGCAGTTTCGACACGGGAATGCGCGTCCACTTCGACACGACCTCCGCGATCTCTTCTTCCGTGACCTTGTTGCGCAGCAATTGGTTGTCGCGGCCATCGGCGAGCGCCGCTTCAGCGAGGTTCTTCTCGAGTTCGGGAATGCGCCCGTACTGCAGTTCCGACATGCGGGTGAGATCGCTCGCCCGCCGCGCCGCTTCGAACTCAAGGCGTGCTGCATCGAGCTCTTCCTTGATCTGCTGCTCGCCCTTGAGCGATGCTTTTTCGGCTTTCCATACCTCTTCGAGATCGGCGTACTGTCGTTCCAGTTCGTCGATCGCCTCAGCCAGTGCTTTGAGGCGCTTCTTCGAGGCTTCGTCGGTCTCCTTGTTGAGTGCCTCGCGCTCCATCTTGTACTGAATCAGCCGCCGCTCGAGCTTATCCATCTCCTCAGGCTTCGAGTCCATCTCCATTCGGATCCGGCTCGCGGCCTCGTCGACCAGATCGATCGCTTTGTCAGGCAACTGACGATCGGAGATGTATCGATGCGATAGCTTCGCGGCCGCGACGATCGCGGGGTCGGTGATGTCCACGGCATGGTGCAGTTCATAGCGCTCCTTCAGCCCACGCAGAATCGCGATGGTGTCCTCTACGCTGGGTTCTTCGACAAGCACTTTCTGGAACCGCCGTTCGAGCGCCGCATCCTTTTCGATGTACTGTCGATATTCGTCGAGGGTGGTTGCCCCAACGCAGTGCAGTTCTCCACGTGCGAGTGCAGGCTTGAGCATGTTGCCGGCATCCATCGACCCTTCCGCCTTGCCTGCACCGACCATGGTGTGCAACTCGTCGATGAACAGGATCACGTTGCCTTCCTGCTTGCCGAGTTCGTTGAGTACAGCTTTCAATCGCTCTTCGAACTCGCCGCGGAATTTTGCGCCGGCAATCAATGCGCCCATGTCGAGCGCGAGGATGCGCTTGCTCTTCAGCCCTTCCGGAACCTCTCCGTTGAGAATTCGCTGGGCCAGTCCTTCGACGATGGCCGTCTTGCCGACGCCGGGTTCGCCGATGAGCACCGGATTGTTCTTCGTGCGGCGCTGAAGCACCTGAATGGTGCGACGGATTTCGTCGTCCCGGCCGATCACGGGGTCGAGCTTGCCATCTTCCGCACGCTTGGTGAGATCGACCGTGTATTTGTCTAGCGCCTGACGGTTCTCTTCGGCATTCGGATCCTTCACTGACTCTCCTCCTCGTGCGGCATCGATTGCAGCCGCGAGCTTGTCTGCTTGTACGCCATGTTCCTTGAGCAGCTTGCCAATGGCACTCGGGTCCTTCGACGCGGCCAGCAGAACTGCTTCGGTCGCGATGTAAGCATCGCCGCGCTGTTGCGCCTCACGATCGGCAAGATTGAGCAGACGTGCGAACTCGGGCGACAGCTGAACATCGCCTGTCGGTTGCTTGATTGTTGGCAGACGGCTGACTTCAGCGATTACGGCAGCCGCCAACGCGTCAACCCGGCCGCCCGCCTGCTTGAGCAGTTCGCGCGCGCCACTGGATCGGTCCTCCAACAGGACCGAGATCAGGTGTACGGGTTGTACGTAGTTGTGGTCCTTGCCGACCGCCATCGAGTGTGCGTCGGCAAGCGCAGCTTGCAGGCGGCTGGTCATTCGGTCCATGCGCATGCGAAGGCATCCTCATCGAAACTCTGATCACTAAATGAGTCCCGCCGCCACGAATTCAAGCCCCAAGCCTGGCTTCACCCCCGTACTGCGGTTAAATTCTCGTAACGCAATCGCCCGCATCGCCGTCGCGATTCGGTGTATCGCCCGGGGAGTCCATGGAAAGTCGCGAATACCCTCGCATTCAGCTGCCGTTCGAGGTCGAACTGACGCACCCGACCTTCGGGCGTCTACGGTGTACGGCACGGGACATATCCGAAGGTGGCGTGTTCGTCCAGACGAGTCCAGGATCATTGCGCCCAGGGGCGAAATTGAAATTGACCATCGTGAGCACCGCGTTGGTCGAGTCGACCCCGACACCAACCGTCGAAATGGAGGTTGCGCGCATCACGTCAGACGGGCTGGGTCTGAAGTTCGCCAACAAGACCAGCGCGCACTTGTGGCAGACCGTCGAGCGCTTGCGTTCGGAGCTACGCATTGGCCAGGATTACTTCCAGGTCTTCCAGGCGGCGCTCATCATCAATCCGTTGAACAAGCTCCTCGTCGTCCAGCAACACGGCAAGTGGTTGTTTCCCGGTGATTACCTTGCAGTGGGGGACGATTGGCAAGCGCGGCTCATGTCGTTCCTCGAAGAAGAACTCGGCGTCGATGATCTCGTGTATGTCGACGCCATCGGCTTCGACAGTTCGGTCAGCCCGCGATCCACGGAAGGCGCAACGTTCAGCGTATTCCATCGCCTGACGTCGAAGCTCGATCGCGTTCGCTTGCGATCTGGCAGCCGCTATCGCCAGGGCAAGTGGATCGGTCGATCGATGAGCCTCGAAGAGCTCACATTCTCCCATCCCTTGCTGCGACAGTTGGCGACCGCCGCATTCGACCGACGCGATCGCCCCAACGTGCTCGCCCAGCAACCTCAGCAGCAATAGCCGGCAGTGGTCGCCATCGACTTCGATCATGGACGCCGCACCGCGACGGTCGTTTTGCGCCCCAATCAGTCGTGGACATGGCGCGCCAACCGTTATCTGTTGTACACCCTCATGACGGTATCAGGGGCCATCGCGGTCGGGTTCACGATGAACGGCCTATGGCTCGTCCTTCCGTTCACTGCGCTCGAAATGCTCGCGCTGCTCGCCTGCCTTGCCTATTGCGTTCGCCGTGCGCAGCGCCAGGAAGTACTGACGATGACTGTCGATGACGTCAGGCTTCAGAAGGGCCACGACAAACCTGAACTGGAAGTGAGCTATCCGCGTTTCTTCGCTCACTTCCACGTTGACACACGCCATCCCTGGTACGGCCTGCGGGTTGCCTTGACCTCACGCGGCGACGAGCATGAGATCGGCTCATTCTTGAGCGAGGCGGAAAAGCGGGAGTTGCTGCGCGGCCTACGGAACGTTCTCCATCAACTCGAGCGGCCGGTCTGACTGCCATACCAGCGCGCCGTCGCGAGCCGTGTTACCGACACGCGCACCCAGTGCCGCATAGCGGGACAACACCTGTGCATGCGGATGCCCAAATGAATTGCCCATGCCCGAACTGATCGCGATCACCGAAGGCGACACCGCAGCCAGAAATGCTGTCGACGACGACGTGCGCGAACCATGGTGGGGTGCGACAAGCAACGTTGCGGGCGGCAATCCAGAGGAGACCAGGGTGCGTTCGTCAAGGGTTCCAATGTCACCGGGCAGCAGTGCGCTACCCGACCGCGCCGCGATGTGAACGACACATGACGCAGCGTTGCCGCTACTCGCGGCGGCCGGCGCGAGCACCCGAAAGGTGACACCGCTCCACTGCCATGCAGCGCCCCGCCTGCAAGGCAGGGCATGCGACGTGGGTTCACCTGCGAGGATCGCCCGCGTCGGCACCATCCGCCGCACCGTCTCCATACCCCCCGCATGGTCCAAGTCGGCATGGCTCACAACGAACAGATCGAGTGCGGCGACTCCCGTCGCGTGCAGCGCAGGGACAACCGCGGCCTTGCCGAGGTCAAACCCAGACGGATACTTCGGTCCTGCATCGACCAACAGGCGCTGATGCGCCGTATCGATGAGCACGGCAAGCCCCTGACCGACATCGAGGACATCGACGCGGACTTCGCCCCAGCCGGGTCGCGCGTGCTGTGGCAACAGAACGAGGAGCATCAAGGGAGCCACCACGAACAGCCTCACCATGCGTGACAGTGGCAACAACATGAGCGCGGAAGCGGTAAGCGCGATCGTCACGACCGGCGCGCTGGGACGCCGCCAGATGGACTGCCACTGTGGCGTGGAGACCCACTGCAACCAGTCAACCAGCCAGCCAGTCGGGAAGTCGGCCACCGCATAGCAGAAGCCCGCCGCAACGACCCACAGCGGCATGAGGGCAAGCGCGAGCAACATGAGTGGCACGAGAATCAGGCTGACGAGGGGCACTGCGACCGCATTGGCGAGCGGTGCGAGCCACGCAACCTGGCCGACACCACTCACCAGAATCGGTAGCAAACCGATGAACAGCACACCCTGAGCGCGAACGAACAACGTACCCCACGCCAGGCCGCGTCGGGGATGGAAGTAACCGACCAGTACGGCGACCGCGCCAAACGAAAGCCAGAGACTGGTATCCAACAGTGCCAACGGGTCGAGTGCCAGCAACGCGGTGGCCGTGAGCAATAGAACGCGCAGCGGACTCAGTTGTCGCCCGGCACACCACCAGAGGAGCCCGGCAACGGCCATGACCAGCGCACGAACGACTGGAAGCTCGAAGCCCGCAAGAGCGGTGTAGGCCGTTGCGGCGATTGCACCGACCATCGCTGACGCGCCGTGAAGCGAGGAACGTCGTCGGGTGCGCGGCAGCAGGCGCCAGATTCCGCCGCCAATCGCGGCGCCCAAGGCGGCGGCAATGGCCACATGCAGGCCGGATATCACGACCAGATGAACGGTACCTGTCGCGCGATACAGTTCCCACGCGGTATCGTCGATCGCGCGCGAATCGCCGAGACTCAGCGCTCGATACAGCGATCCATGTCCACCCGCTGCGTGTGCATCTGACGTCTCCGCAATGGCGCGACCGATTTCGTCTCGAATGCGATCGAGACTGATCCCTGCCGGCGATATGCGAACAGCACGACGAACGCTGCCGGCCCCGCCGATTCCGCGCTCTCGCGCCCAGGCCAGATAGTCGAAACCACCCGGATTGTCGAAGTTGCGCAGCGTGCGCAGCCGCACTTCGAACTGCCATCGCTCCCCAGCCATCATTGGGGCTGCGTCGAACCATACCAGCCGCAGGCGATTTGGGTCGACGCTACCGCAACGTGGAAGCCGAATGGGGTCATCGAGTTGCAGTTCGAAGCGTGTGGCGTAACCGTCTGCGACGGGCAGCCCGATGATCTTGCCATCGACAATCGTGGTGGCGCCCTCGGCACACGCGCGCAGCAGTCGCGAATCCGCCGCAACCGATGACTGCGCGGCCCAGATGAAACCGACCGCCGCTGCGACCAGCCAAGGCAATACCCGCTGGCGGGCGGCGCAATCCCGCAGTGCGAGTGACAGTGCGAGGGCGACGAGCGGGGCCCCAAGCCAGGGCTGCGCGCACCACACGCCTGCCGTGCTACCACATAGATAGGCAATCGCAGCCCGGTCAGTCGCAAGCAAACAAGACCCGCATCGATTGCCCCGGCATAATTGCGCACAACTTCCGACCCATCCCAGAGACTTATGCCACGCCGCTTCCTTCGCCGGTACATACCGACCCCGCAGGCGTTGCGTGAGACCTCAGCCTTGCGACCGCTAGGCGATCTCCTGCATCGATACCCGGAAATCTGGCATCTGCATCGACGCTCGGTGTCCGGCGCCTGCTTCATTGGCCTCTTCTGCGCCTTTCTGCCGATTCCGATGCAAATGCTGGTGGCCGCGGCGATCGCCATTCCGACGCGCTGCAATCTGCCAGTCGCCGCCGCGCTGGTCTGGGTAACCAATCCGATTACGATTGGGCCGGTGTTCTTCTTCTGCTATCAGCTCGGCGCATGGCTGCTTGGTACCCACATGACGGTCGATTCTGTGGAGCTATCCGTGGACTGGTTGAGCAGCCAGGTGGGTCAGGTGTGGAAGCCGCTGCTGGTCGGTTGCCTCGTATGCGGGTGGGTCAGCGGTGTATCCGCGTTCGTCATCGTCCGTGTGCTGTGGCGCCTGCACGTGGTGCAGATGTGGCGGCAGCGCAGCGCGCTTCGAAAGGCGAGGGTCACACCTGGTGGAGCGCAGCCGCCGGATTGAGTGCAGCGGCTCGTCGAGCCGGTTGCATGGCAGACAGCACGCACAATGCAAGCGACAGCGCGCCGATCGCCACCAGATCGCCAGGGATGATCAAGACCGGAATCGTGTCGAAGTAGGTGCCTTCGAGCAGCCGTGACCCGATCAGGTATTCGAGCACCGCAATCGACTCCGCCGAATTGACCGCGAGCAGAAGCCCCAATCCCATTCCCAAACCTACACCCGCCAACGCAACCAAGACGCCTTGAATCAAAACCATGCGCACCACAAGCGCATCGGTCGCTCCCATCGTCCGCAGAATCGCAATGTCGGCGCGCTTGTCACTGACGAGCATCGTCTGAGCGGAAACGATGTTGAATGCTGCAATCGCGACGATCATCAGCAGCAACAGGAACATCATGCCCTTTTCCAGCCGAACGGCCTGGAACAATTGACCGAAACTCGCACGCCAGTCGCGAATCTGCCAGTCAGAGGGCAATACTGTGGTCATTTGCGACCGCAGCGAATCAACGTCCAGCGGGTCATCGATCACGAACCGGATCCCCATGATTCCTGTGGGCGCCAGGCCACGACGGCCGATTTCGTCAAAACCGACCAGTGCGAGCGCGTAGTCGATCTCGGCGCCGACTTCGAACGTTCCAGCGAGGGTGAAGCGTTCGAGTCTCGGAGTCACGCTGTCGCCCGACGGTACCGACATGATCAGTGTCACCGCGTCACCGATGCGCAGCCCAAGGTGCCGCGCGAGTGGCACACCAAGCACCACGTTGCCGCGTTGGCCGAGCGACTCGAGACTGCCATCGATGACGCTGTCATTGAGCACGTCGAGGGCGTGCAGGCCCTCCTCGCCGATGCCATACACCGAGATCGCATGAACGATGCCACCACGGGCAACCATGCCGTCGCCCTCGAAGAACCGGAACGCGGCGGTGCCGATATTTTCGAACGGCGCGATGTCAGCTGGGCGTAGTGCACGACCGAATGCCGGCGGCGGCTCGGCCACTGCGTGGGGAACGAGACCGAGAATACGACGCTTCAACTCGGCATCGAACCCGTTCATGACGCTCGTGACGACCACCAGCATCGCCACACCCAACGCCAGACCGACCACCGACACCCAGGTGATGAGTGAAACGAATTGCTGACGTTGAGCGCGCAGGTACCGCAGGCCGATCCAGACCGATAGCCATCGAGCGCCACGCAGGCTCATGGCGACACCGTCAGCACACCGTCGGTTAGAACCACTGATCGATCCATTCGCCGCGCAAGCTCTTCATCATGCGTGACCACCACGAACGCGGTATTCGATCGATGCGCCAGGTCCATCATCGCGCTGAACACCCGCTCCGCAGTCTCCCGATCGAGATTCCCGGTCGGCTCGTCCGCAAGTACCACTGCCGGACCCGCAACCAATGCTCGTGCAATCGCGACGCGTTGCCGCTCACCACCCGACAGCTCCGCGGGTCGATGCGTCAGCCGGTCCGCAAGTCCCACCGCATCGAGCATGTCGGTTGCGCCGGACTGCGCCAACTTCGGTTTGATGCCCGCAAGCAACAGCGGCATTGCCACGTTTTCGAGTGCAGAAAACTCTGGCAGCAGGTGATGAAACTGATACACAAAGCCGACGCGCTTGCTGCGAAGCGCTGCGCGTGCATTCGGTCGCAAGTCGTTGAGGCTCTGACCGTCGACGATAACCTCGCCTTCGTCGGCATCAGCGAGTCCACCGAGTATGTGCAGCAGTGTGCTCTTGCCCGAACCCGACCGGCCAAGGACCGCAACGCGCTCGCCCGCGGCAACCTTGAAGTCCACGCGACGCAGCACCGTGAGCGTCTCCGGTCCCTGCATGAAGGACTTGGAGATGCCTCGACACTGAAGCACCCAACGTTCACTCATGACGGAGCACCTCCGCCGGCTTGAGACCAGCGGCGCGCCACGCGGGATACAGCGTGCTCAGAAACGAAAGAGACAAGGCCACTGACGCGACTATCAAGACGTCCGCAATGCGTAGCTCAGCTGGCAGATACGAGATGAAGTACTGACTCATGAGATTCAGCGAGAACTCAGCTTCGAGCCATCGGTAACCATCTTCGACAACCAATGCGCCCGCTACGCCAAGCGTGATGCCCGCGGCAACACCAATCACGCCAATGATTGCACCCAAAGTAACGAAAGCACCGATGATCGTCCGCCCGCCGCCACCGAGGGTTCGCAGTACGGCAACGTCACCGCGCCGCTGATTCACCACCATGATGAGAGCGGACACCAGGTTGAACGCAGCCACGGCAACGAGAAGCGACAGCAACAGGAACATCATTGCGCGCTGAAATCCGATCGCGCGATAGAGGTTGCCGTGGGAACGCATCCAGGATACGGCATACAGACGCTGATCACCGATGGCGTCAACCACGGTCGCAGCCACGTCGGACGCGGCAAAGACGTCGGCGACGCGGATGATGAAACCCTGTGCCGAGCCCTTGGAACGGAACAGCCTCTGCGCGTCGCTAAACTGGAGGTACACGCCACGCGCGTCGAGCTCGGATTGCGTGTCGAACACGCCCACTACCTGCATCCGTTTCTGCCGCGGAATGAGGCCAACGATCGTCACCGCGCCATCAGGAAGCACCGCCATCACCGAATCACCAACGCTGACTCCCAGTCGCGTGGCAAGCGATCTGCCAACGACGACTCCGAACGCACCGCGTTGCAGCGCATCGAGCCGACCGCTCACCATGAAGTTGCCGAGATCCGAGACGGCCTCGAAGCGCGCAGGATCAACACCGGTGAATGCAACACCTGCCGACCTGCCATTGGCGGCAATCAACCCGGAACCTTCCACATAGGGCGCGATCCCGTCTACCCCTTCGACCGAGAGCGCGATTCGCGCAAGCGCATCGATGTCTGCATCGGTGATCCTCCCGCGTAACTGCGCGTGCGGAACGAGCGCGAGAATACGGTTGCGCATTTCCCGTTCAAAGCCGTTCATCACTGCCGTCACGAGCAGCAACACGGCAACGCTGAGCACGAGTCCCGCAATTGCGACGACGCTGATGAACGACACGAAGCTGCGCCGCGAGGTGGCGTATCGCAACCCGATGTTGAGCGGCAGTGGTCTGAACACGGCAATCCGAACGATGGGGGCTATGTCGATTCGCGGCGCAGTGTAGCAGACGCCGCGCGGTTCGATGAGGCACTGCTACACTTGCAGCGTCGGCAAACGGCGTGGAGAGGATCGTTGGTGAGTGACGAAAAACGCGCTGCATATCGGATCACCGAAGACGCGCTCGTCGACATCAAATCCGTGCCTGCGGGCCACGATCTCGCCAAGCCCGCCGAACTGTTGTTCGACACCGGTGTGGCCGCCGACTCAATGAGCCGGTTTTCGGATCTCGACAAGGGTTTCCGTGAGTGCCACGCGCGACTCGCGCGCCACGATGCACTGGCAGCGGAGACCGCCAATTGGCTGGCCGCTCAGATCGACCTGCTCAAAGACATCGTGTTGGCATCGAATCTACGCGCCGAATCGAATATGCGCCACGCGCAGGTGTCGCTCGGCGCCAACGGGATCGGGTTGACGTACGAATCATCGATCCCGGTGGGCAGCGTCGTCGCCATTCACCTTGTGCTGTTGCCGCAGCACGAAGCAGTGCTCGGCTATGCCCGCATCCGACAATGCCGCGCCGATGGCTTGCAATTCGCAATTGGTGCGGAGTTCGTCGGCCTCGCCGAAGACTACCAGCGCCGACTCAACCGTCACATGCTGAAGTCGCAGATTTCGAGCAAGTCGGCAAAAGCGCCCTAGGCAACGTTCTTAGCGCCTGTCGAACGCCCCGCGTCCAGCTGTGCCGCGACCGCAAGCGCCGCCACGCGATAACTCTCTGCAAATGTCGGGAAGTTGAAAACGTTCTCGACGTAGGTATCGATGGTCGCCTCGCCAATGAGGCCCATCTGCGCGATGTGAACCATTTCGGTCGCGTTCTCTCCAACCACATGTACGCCGCGAACGATCCGATCCGGGGACGCAACCATCTTGAGCAGGCCGTTCTGGGCGGCCGAGATATGTCCCCGCGCGACTTCATCGAAACGCGCGAACCCCACCCACGCACTACCGAATCGCTCCCGCGTCTTGGCTTCGGTCAGCCCGACAGATGCAAGCTCGGGCACCGCATAGATGCCTGTCGGCAGCCACTCGCCCTGGGCGCCCGGATCGATTCCGGCGAGATGACAGGCGACGCGCCGTCCTTGCTCCATCGATGCCGAGGCAAGCGACGGCGGTCCGATGACATCTCCGGCCGCGTAAATGTGACGCGTCATGGTCTGGTGATGTTCGTTGACCGGGATGAGCTCCCTCGCGTCAACCGCGATCCCCGCCTTGTCGACGTCCAAGCCATCGAGAAGCGATCGCCGACCAAGCGCACACAGCGCCTTTTCGCTGCGGACTTCACGGCCGCCGGCCAGCCGCGTAACGACTGCGCTCACACCATCGAACACTACGCTTTCGACATCGGCCTCGCCGATGAATGTCCCACCATAGCCTGCAAACGCTTGGAGGAACGCACCCACGAGTTCAGGCTCGAGAAACCCCAATGGGGTCGGGAAGCGGTCGATCATCGTCACCCGCACACCAAGCACCGCAAAAATTGATGCGTACTCGGTGGCGATCACGCCGCCACCGAGCACCACCATCGATTCCGGTAGATACGCCAGCGACAGGATGGAGTCGCTATCGAAGATAGTTTCATGATCCACGGCAACATTGGCTGGCATGCGGGGCTTGCTGCCGGTTGCGATGACGAAGTTGCGGCCTCCGAGAATTTCGGTTGAGCCGTCCGTGTGGGTGACCCGCAGTCGATGAGCGTCGAGGAAGCTCGCACGGCCGCGAACGATGGTAATGCCATTGCGATGGAGTTGTTCCGCCATGTACACGTCATGTGCGGCGATCACGTCGCTCATTTCACCGATCAGTCCAGCAACGTCGGTGATCGGCGCTTCGCTCGGCATACCGAGTGCCGCCAGCCGATCGGCGAATTTGCGCCTTTCGACCGCGCGCTCACGCAACGACTTGCTGGGGATGGTGCCAAAGTGAACGCATGCACCACCGATGTTGCGCGACTGCTCGATGACGGCCACGCGGCGACCGGCCTTGGCGGCGCCGACGGCAGCCTTCTGACCAGCCGGCCCGGATCCGATCACAACGACGTCGAATCGATTCATGCGCTCATGGACTCCATCGACTGTCTCACTGTGTCACGAGCAGACAGGAGCGCCGTCACGTCGTCCGGATACAGGTTCAGGTGTTGAATGGACGCGAGTTTCGAGATCTCGGACCCAAGTAGCGGTCCCTTTAGCATCGCATCGCCGATTGCGCGTCCCGCATTGGCGACCACAACCGCGTCGGCATGTTCCGTCGCTTGAGCGAATGCCCCAATGTATTCGATCGTTGCGATCACTGGATCCGGAAGCTTCCAGTTCTTTCCGAGCAGCGTACCGGCCCGCGCCGAGAATTCGTCGAGCATTGTCTGCGCGTCCGCCGAGGATAGCGGCGCTTTGGCCACTCCGGCGAGGGCACCTAGCACGAGTGGAACACCGACGTTGTGAAGCAGACCGCACAGATATGCGATCTCGACGTTACGCCGACATGCGCGCGCGACTTCCTTCGACCACAAGGCCGAACACAGCGCCAACTGCCACGCGCGATCGACGATCGGCTGATACTCGGCTTGCTTGAAGATGGCGCCGGACAGCGATGCCGACAGCGCGATCTCGCGGATGCGTTCCATACCGAGGCGGGCGATCGCCTGGCGCAGCGCAACGATTTCGGTGGCACCGCGAAATAGCGGCGAGTTGACGATTCGCAGGACATGGCTCGCCAGGCTCTGGTCCTGGCTGATGAGTTGCGCCAGCCGTGCGGCGTCAGAATGATCATCGAGCGATCGCGACAGCACCTCCGCCGCCACACCCGGCATCAGCGGCAACTCGAGCGCGCCTTGGTCGATCAGCGCCGTGAGATGGCGGCGGATGCCCGACAGATAGGCGCTCACATCCTGCGATGCGCCCTTGGCAGCTCCTTTGCTCACGCGGCCTCTCCGGGTTGGCCATACGAGGTCAGGCCGCGTTCGGCGGCCTTCTACCATTCAGACTAGACGAACCGACGAAAACTGCCGGCACGCGTGTTGGAGGTCAGAAATCGCGACGGGTCGCGTCGTACGGCAAGTCCAAACGGGACGGATCGATGGGTTCGACGGCACCGGCGCGCGTTTCGCACACCTGCGGATCGCCACCGCAGAACTCGCATTCGCCAAGACCCAGTTGGGCGAGCCCGCCACAGCTGCCCTGAAGCGGGCGGCGGCCGAAGAACAACCCGATCGCCATCGCCACGACGATCAGCATCATCAGCAGTAGGGTGAAGAGCAGCGTCATGTCGAATTACCTTCCAGATACGGTTTCATGGCGCTCGTGACGCGGGTCACGAATCCGGCCTCGGTGCGCTCGATGAAAAGCGCCGCCAAGCCTGCGGATTCGGCGAAGTCGGGACCCGCAACCGGCCCGAGCACTTCGAGCAGGGTAGCAAATCCATCGGCTTCGAGTGTAGTTGGTCGAATCACGGTGACCGAAGCCAAGCCATGAGCGACCGGCGTACCCAGCCGCGGATCGAAGGTGTGGGAATAGCGCCGCCCCGACCACTCGATGTAGTTGCGATAGTCACCAGACGTTGCGACTGCTTCGTCCATCAGCGTCACCACGCGGCTGATCGACGTGCCGGGCACTGCATCCGGCGTCTCGATGCCGATGCGCCAGCGCTCGCCGCTCGGTTTGATGCCCGCAGCGAATACCTCACCACCAATTTCCACCATGTGGGCGTTGCACCCCGCGGCGCCGATCGCTTTTGCAACGGCGTCCACGCCATAGCCCTTGGCAACCGCCGACAGATCCACATACAGATCCTTCATGCGACGCAGCGCGGGCGGTTGCGCGCGCCACTGCAGCGCTTCATGCCCCACCCGCGCACGCGCGGCCTCGATCTCAGCCGCCGATGGTTCGTCTTCAGGCGCCGCCTGCGGGCCGAATCCGAACAGATTGACCAGCGGACCTACCGTCACATCGAAGGCACCGTCACTTCGCTGCGCCAGCGTCTGCGCAAACTCCACGACTTCGATCATGGCGGCCGACACCCCAAACCACTCGCCGATCGGCACCTGATTGAATTTCGAGAGGGTCGAAGCGGGATCATACGTCGACATCTCGGCGTTGACGGCTTCAAGGGTGTCGCGAATGCGCGCGGGCAGATCCGCAGCACGGCCATCGCAATAGGCTGTGACGTGATAGCTCGTGCCCATGGTGCTGCCTGCCACCGTGATCGGCGCAGGCGGTGCGCAACCAGACAACGAGCCGCAGAGCATCAGCAGGCACGCGTAAGGTAGACGTCGCATGGGCGGATGTTAGCCGAACTCGCCTTGACTGGCCCAAACGCGCTCCCCTACCCTCCGATGCCTTCGCAGCCAGGGAGAGACGACATGACGATCAAGGAAGTGCGATACCGTGACGGCGACACCGAGTGTGTCGGGGTGGTCGCCATGCCGGCGGGTTCTGCCAAGGCGCCTGCCGTCGCAGTCATTCACGCCTGGGAAGGGCGCGATGGGTTCGTTGCCGGCAAAGCAGAGCAGTTCGCCAAACTCGGCTACATCGGCTTTGCGCTCGATGTGTACGGCGGTGGCAGGACGGGTGCAAGCCCGGCCGAAAACGCACAGCTCATGCAGCCATTTCTCGATGATCGACCCAAACTGCGCAAACGACTCGAAGCGGGCGTCGCGGCGCTCAAGGCCCTCGACCGCGTCGATACTCGGCGTGTCGCCGCCACCGGATACTGCTTCGGTGGCCTCTGCGCACTCGACCTTGCGCGCACTGGGGCGGACCTGACCGGAGTGGTCAGTAACCATGGATTGTTCACCCCATCGGGGACCGCCAATGCACGCATCAAGGCGCGTGTGCTCGCGCTGCATGGCTACGACGATCCGATGGTACCGCCCGAGTCGGTACTCGCCTTCGCCAAGGAAATGAGCGCGGCAGGGGCCGACTGGCAACTCCATGCGTACGGCAACACAGTACACGCATTCACCAACCCCAAGGCGAACGATCGGTCGATGGGCGCGATGTTCGATGCCAATGCTGACCGACGGGCCTGGCAATCGACCGTCGACTTCCTGGCGGAGTGTTTCGTCTGAACGCCGGAAAACCGACACATACAGCCGCCGAACGATTGTGGGAGCGGACTTGGCGGCGAATCAGTTCGCGGCCACGGCCGCGCCAACAGAGGTGTGAGGGATTGTTACGGCACTCACCCACAGCGTGCCCACAAGCGTTCACACGCAGCGACGAGCGAGCGCTCAAACTAACGCCTGAATTCGCACAAGACCAGTCGACTCGTGGGCCCAATCTCCGTCTACAACCGCGTTGCACGCATCAGCCCGAGCGCCGAGCGAAGGAACGACGGCGAGCGCCGGACCGCGAAGGATCGCCGCCGCCTGCTGCTGGCTGCGCTGCAGGGCACGGAACGCAGATCGGGCATCGATCAACGCAGCGGAC
>JBGSQB010000026.1:0-5769 GCA_041738285.1 Pseudomonadales bacterium
TCGCTCGCAATGATGGCTTGCAACGCGGCAACCATGCCCCGCCGCTGCTTCACCGGATAGCGGTGCGGCCGTGTCAGGGGGGTGAGCAGCCGGGCCGCCAGTTGTGGGTTGAGCGCATCAATCGTCACCACCCGATCGGCAAGGAATCGGTATCCGGCACCATCCTCGCGGTGAAACGCCACCGCGTTCTGCCCCGTAAACGCACCGTAGAGCGACCGAACGCGGTTAGGGTTCCTGCGATCGAATGTCGGGTGGCGCTCGAGTTCGACCACCCGGGCGAGCGCATCGCCTCGCGGGCTGGTCGCCTGCAAACTGAACCACATATCGATGACCAGGCGTTGCGCCTGCCAGCGGTCATAGAACGATTCCACCTCGGCATCGCGCGCCGTGTCGTCGACCCAGGTTGCGTCGAGCAGTTCGCGCAGGCTCGCCACGCGATCAGTGAGATTATCGGCA
The DNA here is from genome assembly GCA_041738285.1 of Pseudomonadales bacterium. Taxonomy (GTDB): domain Bacteria; phylum Pseudomonadota; class Gammaproteobacteria; order Pseudomonadales; family Azotimanducaceae; genus SZUA-521. Next base: position 457 of record JBGSQB010000026.1, read on the forward strand.
CCGCGCAACTGACTCAGCAGCACCGTCGACATCTCCCCTGCCAAGGACGGCTGCACGTCGACCGCGCCGCATAGGTACGAGAGCGCCACGTTTCGAACCCGTCGCATGGCAATGCCGAGTGAGTCCGGGTTGTACGTTCGGCCACTCATCAGCGCATAGATACGCCGCCATGCGTCGAGATGCGCGTGCCCGAGTACGGCGCGAACATCGCGACGTGCCTGATAGATTCCACTGACGTCGATGACGTCGGCGAGGTCGCTCAAATAAGCCTCAGTCGGACGCATCAACAGCTCTGCAGACAACGCAAGGCCAGCGGCGTCGGCTCGGTCGGCGAGTATGGCCGCGAGCAGGGTGCCGTACACAGACGACAGCGTTTCTTCTGCGCCCCGACCCGAACGCGTGCCCTCTATGCGCGCGACCTGCAGCGAACGCATGGCGTCCCACCGCGACACGCCATCGCTGTCGTGACTGACGAGGAACGCTAGTTCCGCCGAGGGACGGTCGAACTCCAGTCGCACGGGAGCCGAAAATCCTCGCAGCATGCTCACGGCAGGTGCATCCGTCAGTCCCGATACGGTCATGCGCGCCCGTGGCTTGGTCAGGTGCATCAGCACCGTGCCATCGCCCCGGTATTCGAAGCGCTCATCACAACTCACGGCGCTGCCCGCATCCAGGTACTCGCTGCCATCACGAGCGATCAGTCCAACTGCGATCGGAATATGAAACGGTGTCTTGTCGGGCTGTCCGGGTGTCGGCGCACACCGCTGCTCGAAGTCGAGTGTGACGGTGCCGGACGCGAACTGTCTGCGTACGGTGACCACCGGTGTGCCGGCCTGCGCGTACCACCTTCGAAACTGCTTTAGATCCGCGCTGTTTGCGTCTTCCATCGCAGCCACGAAGTCGTCAGTCGTTACGGCCTTGCCGTCGTGGCGGTCGAAGTAGAGGTCGCTGCCGCGGCGGAACTTGTCCGCACCAAGGATCGTATGAATCATCCCCACCACCTCGGCACCCTTTTCGTACACCGTCGTGGTGTAGAAATTCGAGATCTCGATGTACGAATCCGGGCGCACCGGGTGCGCCATCGGTCCACCGTCTTCGGGAAACTGCACGGTGCGCAGAAACTCGACCGCTTCGATCCTTTGCACGGTCTTGGAGTGTACGTCGGCAGAAAACTGCGCGTCGCGAAACACGGTGAAGCCTTCCTTCAGGCTCAACTGAAACCAGTCGCGACACGTGACTCGATTGCCGGACCAGTTGTGGAAATACTCGTGAGCAACGACGCCTTCCACGCGCTGATAGCCGGCGTCGGTCGCCGTATCCGGCGTCGCCAGCACGCACGACGTGTTGAAAATGTTGAGGCCCTTGTTTTCCATCGCCCCCATGTTGAAGTCTTCCACGGCGACGATCATGAAAATGTCGAGATCGTACTCGCGGCCATAGACTTCTTCGTCCCAACGCATCGAGCGCTTGAGCGCGTCCATCGCGAACTCGCATTGGCCGATGTTGTGCGGCTCCGAGTAGATGCGTAGCGCGACTCGCCGACCCGAGCAGGTGATGAACTCATCACGCATCTCCGCCAGATCGCCAGCGACCAGGGCGAACAGGTAACTCGGCTTCGGGAACGGGTCCTGCCACGTCACTCGTCGGCGACCATTCGAGTCAGTCACGTCCGCCGTCAGGTTGCCGTTGGAGAGCATGACCGGATTGGTCGCGGCATCTGCGATGATCGTGGTCGTGTAACGCGCAAGCACATCGGGACGATCCGCGAAGTAGGTGATGCGGCGGAACCCTTCGGCCTCGCACTGCGTGCAGTACATGCCGCCAGAGCGGTACAAGCCCTCGAGCGCCGTATTCGATTCCGGATACACGCGCGTGACGATCGAAATCGTCGCCTGTTCGGGAACACCGAACACGGTCAGCGACTCCCGATCGCGCCGGTACTCGTTGCCACCGAGCGCACGACCGTCGATCGCGACCGACACGAGTTCCAGGTCGGCGCCATCGAGGACGAGGTTCTGCGCATCGCTGCGATCGCGAATCACATTCAAGTCGGCCCTGACTTGCGTACTGCCGGGGCTGATGTCGAACTCGAGCGCTACGTCTGTGACGCGGTAGTCCGGCGGCTGGTATGCGTGGCGGTGAATGACGCGGGGACCGGGATCGTTGGTCATCAGAAGAGCTCCATCTGATCGTTGAGAGGGTACGCCGGCAGTGGCTCGATGCGCGACAGCCGCACATGATACGAGCCATGCGCACGCACGTTGAACACGCCGCGATCGAACATGAGATAGGACCCAATCGCACCGATCAATCGACCCGCGACCCCCTCGCCTTCATCGAACTTGAGCTGTACGGGCGGCGAGTAGGCGGTGTGCGAGTGCGTGAGCTCGCACACGCTCGGATCATCGACCAGCGTCAATCCGAGGTCGAGGTCGCGCAGGGCGACGTCAGTCTGCCTCCGAATCCCTCGCCATAGCTCGATCAAGTCGATTACAGCGGGCGGACCGCTGACGAGCGCGCGCCAATCTGTGCTCTCTCGAAGGTGGCGGGAAATGACCTTCTCGGCACAACCCGCGGCGTGCCGCGTCGGTGCCTGCATGATCACTGCCGCGGCGCTCGCACCCTGGTCGAGCCAGCGTCCCGGCACGTTGTCCGGGTGCGTGATACCGACTTTCGCACCACCGGAGTTGGCGAGATAGACCACGTGGGGACGCATACAGAACGACTCACCCCACTGCGGCTCCCGACACGTGCCTTTGGCATAGTGACAGCGGTCCGGACTCACGACGCACAGATCACAGCGCGCGAGCGTCGTGAAGCATCGATAGCAGTATCCGCCTCCAAAGCTGCGTGGCGTATGCGCCGCACAGTTCGAACAGCTGATCCCGCCGATGTGGTCGATGCGCAACCACTTGCCGACGATGGCGTCGATGCCAAGTTCCTTCGCACCGATGCTCAGTTGCGAACTCACCGTGCCGCTGGCGCTGGGCACGTGCGCAATGCCAGCGAGCACGCCCTCCGCAAGTACCTCAAGCACGCGTCTTCGCGAACGGAACGAGTGCGAGCAGGCACCCGACCACGAGTCCGCCCCAATGTGCGCCGTTGGCAATGTTGAGCCCAAACGATTCGGTGACGCCGGTCGACATCACCACCAGGAACAACATCACCATGACGATGAATCCCGGCCGCAGTTGCCACACGTCCTTTCCCGGCTCCATCCGCCCGCGCACGACGATGAGACCAAACAGTCCGTAAACGACGCCGGACAGTCCGCCAAACAGCACTGATCCTCCGAGTGCGTACTGAGCAACATTGCTCACTCCAGCAATCACAATAGCGGCCCCGACGAACATTCCAGCACCCAACGTACGTTCGACTCGACGCCCGAACTCGACGAGCAACGCAACGTTGAAAGCAAGATGGGCGAAGGAGAAGTGCAGCAGCGCTGGCGTCACCAATCGCCAGATCTCACCCGCCATGAGGGTATCGCGCAGTGATGCGTTCACCAGTTCGCCATCCTGCAGAGTCATGGGAACGATGGTGAACCACGGCAGCAACACTCCGAGTTCTCCGCGATCGAGCGGCCACGTGATCGGAAAGCAGATGAGCGTGAATGCCAGCAGCGCAAGCAGCGCTGGAAACTGAAGCATTGCCCACTTGGCCGGACGCGCGCGCGCGTCTTGAATCGGCGTCAGCTTGAATTCCCCCGCTCGCCAAGCCGCATAGATGGCGCGCACTTCCTCAGCCGCTTCCGCCGACGCCACTTCCAGGACCTGCTCACCGCGCTCTTCGAAGATCCGATGCGCGATACGTTGCTGCCACAGATAGCCGGACAGCGGCGCAAGGTTCTCCTCGCCCGCGAGCGTGAGCGCGCGAACCGGCGTGCCTGCCCGCATGTTCGATGACCCTGGTGTAAACTCAAGCGCACCCTAGTTCTGGAAGGTGCGACGATGCAAGCCGTCGATCAGGAAGTCATCACCCAGGCACGCGCCTGGCTCGCGGCCGGTATCCCCTGCTGGCTGGCGACGGTCGTCGCCACCTATGGCTCGTCGCCACGCCCGATCGGTTCCTTGTTCACCTGCAACGCGAGCGGCCAGTCCGCCGGATCGTTGTCAGGCGGCTGTGTGGAGGACGATCTCGTCGACAAGCTCGCTACTGGAACGGTCGCGAAAACGCGTTGCGAGTTCTACCGCTACGGCATTACGGCCGAGGAGACCGAACGCCTGGGGCTGCCCTGCGGCGGGTATCTCGACGTCGTGGTGGAGCCGCTCGAGAGCAACCGGCATCGCGACGAATTCGAGCGCATCGCTCAGCGTCTCGATGCACGCCTCGGCGTCGAGCGCAGCGTAGACCTCGCAACCGGCGCATCGAGCATCAGCGATGCCGGTCGGGCCATCGCGACCGAATACAACGCCGACGCTGGCAGGCTGACTCAGTACTTCGGTCCACGCTACCAACTTTTCATAATCGGCGCCGGTATGGTGTCTCGGTACCTTGCCGACATGGCTCGAATGCTCGACTACTCGGTGACACTGTGCGATCCGCGAGAAAACCTGCTCGCGCAGTTCGCAGGTGTCGACGTAGAAACTGTCTGCGAAATGCCCGACGATGCGGTAAAGGCGCGCGCCGATGCCGGCACCGCGGTTGTTGCCCTGACACACGATCCGCGAATCGACGACATGGGCCTCATGGAGGCTCTCAAGACACGGGCGTTCTACGTCGGCGCGATGGGATCGGCCAAGACATCAGCGAGCCGGCGCGAGCGTCTGACTGCGCTCGACATCACCGCTGCGCAACTCGACCGGCTACATGCCCCGATCGGATTGCCGATCGGCAGTAAGACACCTCCTGAGATCGCGGTGGCCATACTCGCGGAGATCACGGCCGTGAGAAAACACAGGGAACAGGAAGCACGCGCGCACCTCGATCGCATCCACGCTGCGGCTTGAGCATGGCGGCCGGCGCCCTGATACTTGCCGCGGGATTCTCACGCAGATTTGGCAGCGACAAACGGCTGCATACCCTGCCAGAGGGCGTGCCGATGATCAGCGCGACGCTTGCGCGGTATCAAGACGCCTTCGCCAACGTTGCGGTGGTGGTGCGCGACTCGGACAGCGCCATCGTCAAGCAACTCTCACGCGGGCGATCACGCCGGCAACCGATCATCATTCCCACCGCGCGGGCCGACCAAGGCATGTCAGCCAGCCTCGGCGATGGCGTACGCGCCATCGCTGACTGGGACTACGCATTCATTGCTCTCGCCGACATGCCCTATGTGCGCGCGGAGACGCTGCGCGCGCTCGACGCTCGCAT
>JBGSQB010000033.1:0-3804 GCA_041738285.1 Pseudomonadales bacterium
ACGCGCACGTGCACTGGCATGTCGCACCGCTGCCGCGCGGCATTCCACTCGAGCAGCAGCAATACCAGGCACTCATGCATGAAAACGGCGTGGTTGACGCGAGCCGCGCCGACGTCGTCGACTACATCGCAAAGCTGCGGGTGGCATTGCTCATCTGAAAAAGCGCAGCTGACCACGAACGATCGAGAGGAAGCCATGACCGATTTCAGCAGCATCACGAACTTCGTTCAGCTGACGGAGGACGTAGGTACGTCGGGGCAGCCGACGCGCGAGCAATTCGAGGCGATCGCCGAAGACGGCTACGCGGCAGTAATCAACCTCGCGCTACCGACGTCCGAACATGCGATCGCGGATGAAGGCAGTGTGGTAACGGGGCTCGGAATGAGTTACTTCCACATCCCCGTCGACTTCAAGAATCCGACCGCGGACGACCTGCGCACGTTCATCGGCACCATGCGCGCTCTGGACGGCAAGCGGGTGTGGGTGCATTGCGTGATGAACCTGCGCGTCTCGGCGTTCATGTATCACTACATGAAGCACGCGTGCGGATACGACGAGGCGGCGGCGCGCTCCCCCGTGCTGCCCCGTTGGGAACCGCGCATGGACGAGGTGTGGCGCGAATTCATGGCGCTCGATCCTTCGACGGTTCGTGGCACATCCTGATCCGATCGGCGCGCCGGTTCACCACAGTGCGGCCGTCATCGCCGTTCCAATCCGCGCCGGTCGCGTTCCGCATTCAGGCGCTGCGCGTCGCTGGCCAGGCGTTGTCCGAGTTCCTCTTCGGTCACCGTACCCGCCATGTGCCGGGCTGCCAGCGCGGAGTTGTACATGATCCGCTTCACCGGTGTGACGCTGATGACTACACGCAGCGGCGAGTCGAGCAGGTGGTTGAAGAAGTCCTCGCCCTGGGGATTGTCCGGATTCACTTTCTTCGACAGCGCCGGATAGAACCAGCGCCTGGTCGCCTCGTCGTCGAAAATCTCGGCGTGACCTTTGAAGGTGATCGCGCCGTGAGGCAGGTCGGAACCCGTGCCGAGCGGATACGACGTGCTGCTGACGTTGACCGAAACGCGATTGTCGCGGCGGATCGCAGCGGTGCGATGGCGGTGCGCCGAAAACGTGATCCAGATTTTTCCGTCGCGCCAGACGAATGCGTGCGTGACTCCCACGGGCCACCCGTCTTTGGTCGACCACATCAGCACGCACTCGCTGGCGAAGGTCATCAACGACTCGACTTCGGCGTCGTCGAACGGGTAGATCGAGACAATCTCGTGATCGGTGGTTCTGGCCATTTGTATTCGTCCTGTGGATTCCTCTCGGCGCGAGCATCCCACAGCGACCAGTGCCGGCGAAACTCGCGGAATCGCCAGTTTATGTGATCGAGAGTGAACGTCGGTCCCTCGGCGGGCGCGGCCGAGTAAGGCTGTTGGCGTCTTCGAGATGGGTGATTCGCCGGAGCGCAATTCGCTGCCGCGCGCTGAAAGACTCACGAAACCGGGAGTATTCCCCGATGTCGCGTCCGCGCCACACTGCCTGTTCACGTTTGTTGGCAGCCAGGAGGTTCCGCGGTGTCGATGAATCGTCGCGTGGTGCTGCGGTCGCGACCGCGGCGCAACATCGCCGAATCGGACTTCGAGATCGAATCGGTCGCACTGGAAGCGCCCGGACCGGGCCAGATCTCGATCGACGTCGGCTTCATCTCGGTAGACGCGTTCATCCGCACCACGCTCAATGATGCGGGGTTTCACGGCACCGTAGGCATCGGTGCCCCCGTCACGGCGCTTGGTGTCGGCCGGGTTGCCGCGAGCGGCGATTCGAGTTTCGTGCCCGGCGACTGGGTGTTCGGCCCGACGCTCGCGCAGACGCACGCGGTCATGCCGGCACCGCTGTTCGTGAAGATCGATACCACCCTGGCGCCGCCGTCGGCGCACCTCGGATTGCTCGGCATGACGACGGGCCTTACCGCGTACTTCGGTCTGCTCGAGGTCGTCGGCGTTGCGGCTGGCGAGACGGTAGTGGTATCGGCGGCTGCGGGCGGCGTGGGCAGCGTGGTATGCCAGCTTGCACGCATCGCCGGTGCGCGTGTCATCGGTATCGCGGGCGGTTCCGACAAGCTTCGCTACCTGACCGACACGATCGGTGTCGACGCGGCGATCGACTACAAGAACGAAGACGTCGCAAGTCGGCTGGACGAACTGGCGAGCGAAGGTATCGACGTGTACTTCGACAATGTCGGCGGCGAACTGCTCGACGTCATGCTGGACCGCATGGCAAGCGGCGCGCGCATTTCGCTCTGCGGTGCGATCTCGCAGTACCAGAGTTCCGAGATTCGCGGCCCGCGCTTGTACCTGCGTATCGCCGAGCGCAATGCCCGCATGTGCGGTTTCACGGTGGATCATTTCTCGGCGCGCTTCGATGAGGCGAGACAACGCATCGTGGAATGGATGCGTGCCGGTCGACTCGTGCTGCCCGAGCACGTCGAACGCGGCATCGACCGCTTCCCGGCTGCGCTCGTGACGCTCTTCGATGGTGGCCACAAGGGCAAGCTGCTCGTACAACCGTAACAGCGCGCGCGAACTCGCTGGTTCCGCGCACGTTGCGGCGCAAATCTATCCGAAACGGGAGGTTCGATCGGCGATCCTCGACGTTACTCTGCCTGCACGCCTGCCTGCACGATCATCGGAGTCGACAATGAACGTTTCGGGGATGATCCACGTCAACATCAACTGCTCGAGCTTCGAGCGCTCGCGCCGGTTCTACGAAGCCCTCGGTTTTCGCGTCGTCTGGCAGGTGCCCACCACGAATACAAAGGAGGTTGCCGCGGCCGTTGGCATGCCGCCGTATCGCGTCAACGGCGCGCTGATGGCACTCGAAGGATCGCAACACCCCGTGGTGATCGACCTGCTCGAGTGGCAGTCGCCGAGCGACCTTGCGCCTCCGTATCCGCACCTGTACCACCTCGGACTCGCGCGTCTCGCGCTTGCGACCACCGATATGGACGCTGATCTCGCTGCGCTCGAGGAAATGGGAGTCGAGTTCATCGGTCCGCCGGCGCGTGTGGTCGTCAACGGTGTCGCAGGTGGGCGCTTCGTGTGCTTCAAAGACCCCGATGGCACCGTGCTGGAACTGGTTGAAGCACGTGACGCCGCGGCCGTCGCCGACCGCTTCACCGATACGTCGGGCAGCAAGAGCACCTAGCGCCAGTCGAAATGTCGAACGGAGAAACGAGTAGATCAGGTGTTGTACGTACTCGAGTCACCCGACAACGACTACGCGTGCCCAACAGGGCATGATGCTGCCGAACGGCAGCGGCGAGCGGCATGAATACGCGCACGCTGCGCGACTACATGAACCTGCTGGCACACGAAGTGATGCCGTACTCGAGGGACTGATCGTCGACGCGCACATGCGCCACGCGACCGGGGAATGACGTGTCAGATCGCAGCATGGATCTTCGAATCGCCTGCCAGCAGTTGGCTCAATGCCGCGATCTCGTGGCCGCCGCCGATTGCCTGATCGAAGTCGGACGAAACCTGGGCATGCCGCACCCCGCGGTGATCGACGACTACTCGTCCGACCGATTGCTAACGACCGAAGACGGCCGCGCGCTTGCGAGCGTGCTGGGTTGGCAGGCCGATTACTTCGAGAACTGGTTGTCGAACAAGCTGTATCTCGTCAGCCCGATCGCAGCGGCGTGCAGAGTCTCCACCCAGCCGTTCGCATGGGACGCTGCAGTGATGGCCGCGGCGATCGAGCAGACACAACGGCGTGCGGTCGATTGGCCGCTCACGCCCATGCGTGGAT
>JBGSQB010000039.1:0-22324 GCA_041738285.1 Pseudomonadales bacterium
GGTGGCCACCACTGCAGACACTGCGGTGGCGGTGACACTGACCGGCAGCGATGCCGATGGGGATGCACTGACCTACAGCGTGGTGAGCGGTCCGTCGGATGGATCGCTCAGCGGCACGGCGCCGAATCTGACATACACACCGAACGGTGGATTCACTGGCACAGATGCGTTCACGTTCATCGTCAACGATGGCCAGGCCAACAGCGCCGCGGCCACTGTGACGATCATTGTGGAAGCCGCCAATCAGGTGCCCGTGGCCGATGACCAGGCGGTGTCCACAATCGCGGAAGTAGCGGTGGCAGTGACGTTGACCGCCACCGACCCCGATGGCGATCCGCTGACGTATAGCGTTGTGACAGCGCCGTCCGATGGTGCATTGAGTGGCACGCCGCCGAACCTCACCTACACACCCGACAGCGGCTTCGCGGGTACCGACGCCTTCACCTTCCGTGTCAACGACGGCCAGGCAAACAGCGCGCCAGCCACCGTGACGATCACGGTGGAAACACCCAACCAAGTGCCGGTGGCAGATAGCCGCACCGTGACTACGATCATGGACACCGCGGTGGCAGTGACGTTGACCGCCACCGACCCCGATGGCGATCCACTGACCTACAGCGTGGTGAGCGGTCCGTCGGATGGATCGCTCAGCGGCACGGCGCCGAATCTGACATACACACCCAACAGTGGCTTTACCGGTAGCGACACGTTCACCTTCCGTGTCAACGATGGTGAAGTCGACAGCACACCGGCGACGGTGACAATGATTGTGACCGCCGCGAATCAACCACCGGTAGCGGATGCTCAATCGGTGACCACGACCGCAGGCACCGCGGTGGCGGTGACGCTGACCGCGTCCGACGGCGATGGTGATCCTCTGACCTACAGTGTGAATACCGGTCCGTCGGATGGGTCACTGAGCGGCACGCCGCCCGATCTGACCTACACGCCGAATGCTGGCTTCGTCGGTACCGATGCCTTCACGTTCATCGCCAACGATGGCGAAGTCGACAGTGCACCGGCGAGCGTGACGATCATCGTCGAAGCGCCGAACGCACCGCCGGTTGCGAACGATCAAACGGTGAACACAGTTGCAGATACCGCCGTGGCGGTCACGTTGACGGGGAGTGATGGGGATGGCGACTCACTGACCTACAGCGTGGAGACCGGTCCGTCGGATGGATCACTGAGCGGCTCACCGCCCGATCTGACCTACACGCCGAATGCTGGCTTCGTCGGTACGGATGCCTTCACGTTCATCGCCAACGACGGAGACACCAATAGCGCACCAGCGACTGTGACGGTCATCGTCGAAGCGCCGAACGCACCGCCGGTTGCAAACGATCAAACGGTGAACACAGTTGCTGAAACCGCCGTGGTGGTCACGTTGACCGGCAGCGATGCGGATGGCGATGCGCTGACGTACAGCGTTGTGACCGGGCCATCGGACGGATCGCTCACAGGCACCGCGCCGAACCTGACTTACACGCCCAACGGCGGGTTCACTGGTGCCGATGCGTTCACTTTCCGTGTCAACGACGGTCAGGTGAACAGTGGCGCGGCGACCGTGACGATCATCGTCGCTGCTGCGAATCAGCCGCCGGTTGCGGATGATCAAACCGTGAACACAGCCGCGGACACCGCGGTGGCCGTGACGTTGACGGGCAGTGACGGCGACGGTGATCTGCTCACATACAGCGTGGAGACCGGTCCGTCGGATGGAACACTCACCGGCATACCGCCCGATCTGACCTACACGCCGAACGCTGGCTTCGTCGGTACGGATGCCTTCACGTTCATCGCCAACGATGGCGAAGTCGACAGTGCACCGGCGACCGTGACGATCATCGTCGCTGCTGCGAATCAGCCGCCGGTTGCGGGTGATCAAACCGTGAACACAGCCGCGGACACCGCGGTTGCAGTGACGCTGACGGGTAGTGATGGGGATGGCGACTCACTGACCTACAGCGTGGAGACCGGGCCGTCGGATGGAACACTCACCGGCGCACCGCCGAACCTGACTTACACACCGAATACCGGCTTCGTCGGGACGGATACGTTCACGTTTACCGTCAACGATGGCGAAGTCGACAGTGCACCGGCAACGGTCACGATCATGGTCGAGACGCCGAATCAGGCGCCGATCGCTGATGATCAGACGGTGAACACGACGCAAGACAGCGCGGTGGGTTTGACGTTGACCGGCAGCGATGCGGATGGAGATCCACTGACGTATAGCGTCGTGACAGCGCCATCAGATGGTGCGTTGAGTGGCACGGCGCCCGGGCTCACCTACACACCCAACAGTGCTTTCGCGGGTACGGACAGCTTCACCTTCCGTGTCAACGATGGCCAGGCCAACAGCGCCGCGGCTACGGTGACGATCATTGTGGAAGCCGCCAATCAGGTGCCCGTGGCCGACGATCAGACGCTGTCCACAATCGCGGAAGTAGCGGTGGCCGTGACGTTGACTGCAACCGACGGCGATGGCGATCCGCTGACGTATAGCGTCGTGACAGCACCGTCCGATGGTGCATTGAGTGGCACGGCGCCCAATCTCGTCTACACGCCGGATGCCGCCTTCGTTGGCACGGACGCATTCACGTTCACCGCCAACGATGGTGAAGTCGACAGTAGCGCCGCGACGGTGACGATCATGGTGGAGGCGCCCAATCAGGTGCCCGTGGCTGAGAATCAGCTCGTCGGTACGATCATGGACGCTGCCGTCGCCGTGACGTTGACCGCCTCCGACGGCGATGCCGATCCGCTGACCTACAGCGTCGTGACGGACCCGTCCAATGGTGCGCTCAGCGGGACCCCGCCCGATCTGACCTACACACCGAACGCCGGCTTCATCGGCACCGACACGTTCACGTTCCGTGTCAACGACGGTGAAGTCGACAGTGACCCGGCGACGGTGACGATCATTGTCGAGGCGCCGAATCATGCACCCATCGCGGATGACCAGACCGTCAACACAACGCAAGACACCGCGGTGGGATTGACGTTGACGGGTAGCGATGGGGATGGTGACCTGTTGACCTATAGCGTCGTGACGGACCCGTCCAATGGTGCGCTGAGCGGTATTCCGCCCAATCTCACCTATACACCGAACGGCGGATTCGTGGGCTCGGACTCGCTCGCGTTCACGGTCAACGACGGCGAGGTCGACAGCACGCCGGCGACCGTGACGATCATTGTCGACCCGAATTGAAGTCGGGCACTAGGCGGAATCGGTCAGCGCCAGCAGTGCGCAGAAGCGTGCTTCGGATCGCGCCAGAACCCACCTGCGCACCAGTACCGTGCGGCCACTGCGGAAGTCATCACCGATGCGAACGCGCAGGGCGTCGAGCGTTGCGCCAAAACGATTTGCGCGTGTCGTGCCTTCCCACGCCTGGCGCAGCCCCAATTGCTCGATCAGCAGGTCGACGTGCGCCTCATCCGGATGGTGCTCCAGGTAGGCACGACCAATTGCGTGGGCGCCGTCGAAGGCGCCAAAGCTACTGTCGGCTGGACTCCGCAGGACTTCGTCGGCTCGCGCCGAGGCACCCAGCACGCTTGGATGAATCAGCACACCCGCGGCCAGCGCGCGCGCGGTGAATCCGATGAGTTCTCGTCGGCTACTGATTGAATATGTCATTTCATCAACTCCTTCACGCGATCCGCCAGGCGCAGCGACAGGGCCACCAGTGTCAACGTGGGATTCGCGTGGCCACTGGTTGGAAACACGGAGCTGCCCGCCACGTGCAGATTCGACATGCCGTGGACGCGCAGGTGACGATCCACCACGCCGAGCTCGGGTTCGTCACTCATGCGTGTGGTGCCCATGTGATGGAAGCTGCCCGCGATCTGCTCGTCCCACAGTTTGTCGATGTCGTAAGTCAGTTGCAGCCGTCCAATCCGCGCCTGCCCCAGTTCTTCGCCGATCAGATGCAGCGCACGACTCATGTTGTCCTTGTCCGCTTCGGCCAGCACCCAGTTGAGGTTCGCCAACGGCATGCCGAGGGCGTCGGTTTCGGTTGCCAGCGTCACGCGACTGTCGGGATCCGGTGTCGGTTCCTGCCAGTATCTGAGGCTCAGCACCTTGTGAGAATCGGGGCCTTTTTGTCTGCTGGCATACACATCGTCGATGTCCGTGATCACGTTGATGATGTGGTCGAGCAGTTCATCGGGGATTTCGCCTTCGCGAATGGCTTCGCGCAGCACCTGATACGAGGAGACACCCCTGGAAACCTTGGCCCAGCTGACGAAGTCGGGCCGGGCGCCGAAGTTGAGCAACCGCTGTTCGCGTTGAAACTCCGGCGTCGGCGAGAAGAAGGCCTGTGCAGTGCCGCCGTGCTTGACCACGCGCCGATAGAGGTCGTCGGCGGCACTCGAATCCGACAACGCGATCGTGGCGGCCTGGGCGATCGGATGATCCATGAAGAACCTGCCGACGAATCCGTGCTGATTGCCAAGGCCATCGCGCGCGGTTCGGTTTGACGCGAGCAGGAGTCTGGGCACTTCAATGCCACCCGTCGCGACGATGAAGTGCTTGCCGGTCACCGCAATCCGGTTCCCGGTCAGCGTTCGAACATCGAGGCCCGTTACTTCCCGTGCGTTGGCTGTGGTCTGGATCTCGACGACGTTGGCGTTGAGAAATGTGGTGACGTTGTCGTCGCGTTCGAGGTCCGCGCGGTAGACCGCGCCGAAGCGCGTCGGCGGGCTCTGCTGGAAGATGCCTGTGCTCAGACGATCGCCCGACAATGACAGCAGCTGCTGTCCATTCGGAAGCCACTCGGATATGCGATAGTCGTATGGACCCAGCTCGACGATCTGCTGTGCCTTGGGGTAGTAGGGCTCGAGATCCGAAAGTTGAATCGGCCAACCGGAGTTCGGCACCCAATCGCGCGGTTCGAAATCGATCGCGTCCAGCGGCCGGCAGGTGCCGCCCCAGTGGTTGGTGCTGCCACCTAAGAATCGCAGCCGACAGGTGTCGAGTGTGAAATAGGGTCGACCGAGGTTCTTACCCGCGTAGAGCGCCTGTGTGTCTGGATCGAATTCGATCCCGCCGCTTTCGAATAATGCAACTCGAAATCCCTGGCCTGCGAATTCTCGCGCCAGCGTGATGCCGGCGGCACCGGCGCCGATGATGCACACATCGCTTTCCAGTACGTGATTGGCAGGCAGCGTACGGGCATCGATCAGCATGGTGTTTCAGACTCCTGTTGATTCATCGGTGCGAGCTGGAGACGATCGATGCTCACCGCGGGGCACGCGTTGTGTGCGCAGTCCCGAGTCCGAGCACGCGGCGGTACAGATCGATATGACGGTCGAGCGACAACTGCAGGTCGTATTCGGCAACCGCGATCTCGCGGCACGCCTGCGACATGCGTTGCCGGGCGGGCGCGTCTTCGAGCATCCCCTGCAGTTTCACTGAGAACGCCTGACTGTCGCCGGCAGGCGTCAGGCGGCCAGTCACTTCGTCGCGCACGAAGTCGGGGACACCGCCCACGTTCGATGCAAGCATCGGCGTTCCGCACGCCATGCTTTCCTGAAGCACGAGCGGTGCATTGTCGTAGCGCGTTGGACACAGGAACACATCCGCACTCGAGTACGCGATAGCCTTCAGGCGATCGTTGCGGACGAACCCCAGATCGACGGTGCGGATACCCAGCTCGCGGGCAAGCTGCTCGCCACCGGACCCGAACACCACCAGACAGGTTTCCCGCTTCATCGCGTCCGGGAGATTGCCGAGCGCCTTCGCCACCACGTCGCCGCCCTTGCGCTGGTCATTGAGGCTCAGCGCCACGAACAGAATCACGAAGCGCGAGTCCTGGATGCCCAGTGCCGTTCGGCACCAATGGGGATCGATCGGTTCGTAGGTCCGCGTGTCGACGCCGTTGGGAATGAAATGCACCGGCTGATCGCTCAGCAGACCGCGCCGCGTCATGTCTTCGAGCCACCGACTGACCGCGACGAATGTCAGCCGCGACTTGCCATAGGCCCACCGTTTCAGCTTCCACTCCAGCCGGGTATTGTCGCGCTTTGCCGCGGGATGCACGTCCAGATGCGGGCACGCGCCACAGCCGCTGGCCCATCGCTCACAATCGATGCTGTACGCGCAGTGTCCGGTGAGCGGCCACATGTCGTGGAGCGTAAACACGGCGGGTTTGTCTTTCGTCAGTTGCGGCAACGCCAGGTAGTTGAAGAACCCGTGGGTGCCGTGAATGTGCAGCAGGTCCGCCTCACGGTAGAAGTCGGTGTTCGTGACCCGAAAGCTGCTCAGATGATTCAGATCGTTCAGACCGAGTTCGCGCGTTGCCAGGCCTACTGCGGATTCCAGCTTCCGCATCAGGTTGCCGCGCGGAATTGCTTGCGAATGCTCTGATCGCGTCGTCTTCCTGCCCGCCATGATGCGCGATTGGAGACCGCGACTGCGCAGCCCCTCGTCGAGGCGCTCCATGGCGACGGTGCCACCACCGCCGCCTTCGCGGTCGCTCGAATGGATCTGTAGGATCTTCATCGACCTGGCATCCTCAGTCTGAAACCTTCAATCGACTGCGAAAGCCGGCGAGTTCGGCGGTCGTGTAGAAGTGTTGTGCGTATTTCGATCCATACACGCCATCCACGTAGCTGCGGGGAAACACAGCCTCGTTGCGAAAGCGCGTGTACAGATCATTGTAGTCCTTGTTTTTGGCGTCATTCTTCTTGGTGATTCGAAAATCGTCGATCCCCAGGAACTCCGCAAATGCCGCGGCAGCGCAGCGATCCAGATCTTCCAATCGAAGCAGCAGCAGATCGACGTGTGGTTCGTGATAAATCTCGAAACCCTTGGCGACCGGAAATGGAGTGGCGAATACGTCGATGTCGAAGGACGGTTTCATCTCCAGATCGAACCATCGGATGTAAACGCCATCCGGCGGATAATTCTTCAGGAACACCGGCATCAATTCCTCGTTGGTGAGCGTGCCGCGCGAAAGGCGCACCGCGAGGTCCGGAATCAGCATATCGATGACTTGAAAGAACGCCGAGATGTTCTGCGCTACGGGATCGCGCACCATGGTCACCACGCGCCAGCCGCCCTTGTGCAGGTCGCGTGCGAGTTGCCGGGCGAGCAGCTGACCTCGGAACCCGTGTCGGCTTCGCTTGAAGTACTCACGCGGCGTGAGATGGGCAGCTTGCAGACCACGCTGCAGGTGCTCCTTGCGTAGTGCGTGGGCGCGATAGATCGGGCAGCCCAACTGGTACGACGCCAGCGAGTGTTCGACACTCTCGGAACCGACTTTTCCCATCTGATAGATCACCAGCGGGCGCTTCTTGTACAGCGGTGAAAAGTGATAGCTCACCTCACCGGACAGCTGGTTGAAGAGGTAGCTGTTCCTCACGAATTGCTTCAGACCTGTCATCATTTCGTTCGGCAGATGCGTCGTTCTCGGATCGTAGCAACGCGGGACGCCAGCTCCGCGCCGGCAGTACCCGCGGGCCTCATTGTAGGGCCCTGGCGCTACGAAGTTGTGCGGCAGTTGCGAGTTACGCAATGGCCGCGCTCGGGTCGCTTACCACGTTACAACCAGGGAACAGCATTGCCCGTGGGGCCTTCGTAAGATGCGGCCCTGGCAGTCTCAGGCTGTCGGTGAGCCCGCACGCAAGCGGTGCGCCATCCACATAATGCTGACATCCGAAGCGTGAGTTCATGAATCGACATTCTGTCTGCATCAAAGACCGGTACGCGTTGGCAGTGGCAAACGGCCTGTCCGTGTTCCGCCGCACGTTGGTGACCCTCCTTGCCGTCATTTTCAGCGCTTCGGCCGCGGCGCACGATCCGCATCAGGTGATTGAAGATGTGGAAGTCGGCATGTTGCCGAGCGGCGATACCGCCATCTTCCTCATCAACGACCATTACCGCCTCCAGGTCTCGAATGACGGCGTCGTGTTCCGTCATCTTGCCCTCGGCCTGGATGGATGGGGTCCCTTGACCGACATTGCATTGGCGCCGGATCTGCCCGCTTCTGGTCTGTTGGTCCTTGCAACGCTGGGCAATGGTGTTTACGTGTCGGACGACAGCGGCAGGTCATGGCGCAACTGTCCTGACGGGCCCCAGTCCGTCAGTGCGGTGGCTGTGGCGTCGACTGACAGCGGCCATGTGATCCTCGCTGCCGCAGCTGATGGTGGACTCGCTCGCTCGCTCGATCGCGGCGCAACCTGGCGTCCGTCATTGCCGTCCGATGTCATGGTCACAGCGCTGCACACTCACGGCTCCGCGGTCCTGTTCGCGGGTGATCGTGCTGGCGGCGTGCATCGCTCGAGCGACCTCGGCGAAACGTGGCAACGGTTGGGTGGCATCGCCGATGCAGGGGATATCACCTCGTTCGCGCTGTCCAGTGACGGCGCCCGATTGCTGGTGGGCACGAACGCCGGCGGCATCTTCAGCACGCTGCTCGACCCGGTGCAATTCGAAGCATCGAGTACCGGCTTGGTCGAGATGTCGGTGCAGTCGATTGCTGTAGCGCCGCACGATCCGAAGTTGGTGGTGGCGACAACCTGGCGCGAAGGCGCGCACGTTTCGGTCGATGGTGGCGCCAGCTGGACATTGGCCGCGCAGGGTCTGTTTTCCAACGAGCAGGCTGATACGCCCGCGTATTTCTCGCCCCACTACCGCGAAGTTCGATTCATCGACGCGGGCGAGGAACGTGGAACGGCATTCCTTGCCGGTTACAACGGGCTGTTTCGATCGAGCGATCCGGCGAACGGCTGGGCGCCGGTACAGACTTTTCACGACTCCCGCGTATTTTCGGTGCGCGCCGGCCTGGGCGCGGGCGGTCAGGAAACGGTGCTGTACTCCACCTATTTCACTGGGATCTTCGTCGGTGACGGTTCCGGACGCGACTGGCACCAGGCCCGAGTCGAGGCACCGATTCCGAAACTGCGCGCATCCGAGATCATATTCGCCCCGCCCCGCGACGGCGTGGTGGACATGTTCGGCATTCTCGATGGCGGCGACGATCTGCTGCGCTCGAGGGATGGCGGTGCGTCCTGGCAGGCAACTCCGCTGGCACCGCACTGGTTCACCGAGCTGAAGGTCAAGGTGATCAAGAAGCTGTATTGGCTCGGCGTACCTGCCAGTTGGACGGTCGATACGCTCAGTCGGGAAGAGCGCCTCGCCGCCTGGCCAAGGGCGGTTGCGCTGTCGCCCAACTTCGACACCGACAATTCGGTGTACGTCGTCACCCGCCACCGCGGCCTGTATCAATCGCGGGATGCCGGTGAGACCGTCGAGCACGTCGATGCCGATCTGAGTGAATTCTGGGAGCTTGCGTCCGCGGCAGGGCCCGATGGCGAAGTGGATCTGTTCACATCCGCGCGCGAGCACGGTGTGTTCGCGTCCGACGACGGCGGCCGCACCTGGACTGCGCAGAACGAGGGCCTCGAGTTTCTGGCGGATTGGCAGTTGTTGCGCGAGACGGGGTTCGGCGAATCCGAGTTCCGTCGATCCGAGTTCTATTCACTGCGGTTGGCCACCTCGCCCGCCTATGCGCGCGATGCAACCGTATTTGTCGGCGGCGGGGCGGGGTTGTACAAGAGCACCAACCGCGGCGCCCATTGGTCGCGCATGGCGGCAGTTGGGCTGGGGAAGACGCCGTTTCTGCTCACGTTCTCGCTGTCGCCGCGATTCGAGTTCGACCAGACGCTGTTCGCGAGCGTCAAGGGCCGCGGCCTGTTTCGAAGCCGGGATGGCGGCGCGACCTTCGCACCGGTAGCGCCGGACATCATCGGTCTGGGGCAGGATGTGTTTCACGTCGCATTCGCGGGCGGGTATCCCGACCTGCCGACGTTGTACGTGGCATCGCTCGAGGAAGTCTGGCAGTCGAACGACGATGCGCAGTCCTGGCACATCGTCGAGCGGCCGGGGCGTCTGCCATGAGGTGTATCGACTTGGCTGTGTTCGGGGACATGCGATGAAAAGACCGGTGCTTCGAGTGGCCGTCGTGGGGTGTGGCGCGATCGCAACGCGCCAACACCTGCCGCTGCTGAGTGCGCGCGATGACTGCGAAGTGGTTGCGGTGGTGGATGCGAATCACGAACGGGCCCAGGCCGTTGCCCAGCAATTCGGTGCACGGTTGGGGACTCGCAGCGTCGATGAACTACCCGCCGGAAGCATCGACTGCGCCATCGTTTCGACCCCGAACGCGCTGCACGCAGACATCGGCGTGACCTTGCTCGAGCGCGGCGTTCACGTGCTGATCGAGAAACCTCTCGCGACCACCGTGGCCGACTGCGAGCGACTCGAGCGTGCGGCGCAGGCCCGTCAGGCGGTGCTGGCCGTGGGACTGATGCGCCGATTCGCGCACGTGGGTCGATTTGCGCGCGCCGCGATTCAAGGCGGGGTGCTCGGCAAGGTCGAAGACTTCGAAATTCTGGACGGCTTCGTCTACGCATGGCCAACGGCGAGTAATGCGTTTCTACGCCGGGACATCGCCGGCGGTGGCGTGTTGATGGATCTCGGCGCGCATGCACTGGACCAGGTGTTGTGGTGGCTCGGTGACGTGGCGAACGTCTCCTACTTCGATGATGCGTTCGGCGGCGTAGAAGCCGATTGCCTGCTGGATCTGCGCATGGCGAGTGGCGCGCGCGGGCGTGTCGAGTTCAGTCGCACCAGAGACTTGAGTTGTGAGGCGGTGATTCGCGGTGAGCGCGGAGAACTGCGCGTGTCCCTGGCGCGGTCGAACGTGCGATTGACGCTTTTCGATGGTGACGCGCAATTGCTCGGATTGGCGGGCGCACAAGGCACGCAACTCGTCGACGAACAGCGGCCGGCGCAATTGATCGGCATGGAGCACGACGACTTCTTCAGCGCCATCCGCAACGGCCATGCACCGCGGGTGACCGCGGCCGAGGCGAAGCGGTCGGTTGCGTTGATTGAGCAGTGCTACCGGAACAGAAAGCCGTTGTCATTACCCTGGCTCGACGTGTCGCGTCTGGAGCGATGCGCATGAGCACCGACATCATGCAACAACTCGCCGGCAAGACCGTGCTGGTGACAGGCGGTACCGGATTCATCGGTGGCAGGCTCATCGAACGCCTTGCCGAACAGAATGACGTCAAGGTGCGCGCGCTCGTGCGCAGCTTCACCGGTGCATCCCGCATCGCGCGATTTCCGGTGGAGCTCGTCTGTGCCGATATGGCTGACAGCCAGGCGGTTGCCGCGGCCGTTGACGGCTGCGACGTGGTGATGCACTGCGCCCACGAGACCCGCGTCGATCCGACCTCCGGCGCGCTGACGCTCGCGGTCGGAACCATGAATCTGTGTGAGGCCATTCGTATCAACCCTGGCGCTCGGCTGGTCCACCTCAGCACGTCGGGTGTGTACGGGCAAACGGCGGATGGCGACCTGACCGAGGAGACGGCCTGGCGCGCTGATCCGCATCCGTACACGGCGGCCAAACGGGAAACGGAACGGCTCGTGCTCGATCTCTGCGCCAAGGGTTTGAACGGCGTCGTGCTGCAACCGACGATTGTTTATGGACCCTATTGTCGGCCGTGGACCCACGCACCGGTGCGCGACCTCAAACGCGGCGTCGTGCCGCTGGTGGATGGCGGTGAGGGGTTGTGCAATGCGGTGTATGTCGATGATGTCATCGACGCCATGGTGCTTGCGGCGACTCGGCAAGGCGTGGAAGGGCAGACGTTCATCATCTCCGGCGCCGAACCGGTGACCTGGCGGACTTTCTACCGTGCCTTCGAGGCGCTGCTCGGGGTCGAGTCGACACGTGAAGTTGCGGCCTCGGAGATCGAGCGCATGCTCGCGGCGCAGGCGCGCGCGGCGACCACGTGGCACCGATTGCTCACCTGGCTGCGCGATCCGAAGGTGTTCTGGGCGATTGCGCACGCGCCACCCTTTGGCTACGTCGTCGCAGGACTGAAGCGGCTGCTTCCCAAATCGCGTCGCGACAAGATCGTCGGCAAGGTCGTCCGGCCGACGGGCACCCAGACGCGCGAGCAGGGCTTAAGCGCGCTCGAACTGCTGGTGCCGAACGCGACGCTGCTGGGGCTGTATCGTGCGCGCACCCACATGCGCATCGACAAAGCGCGGCGGCTGCTCGGTTACGCCCCACGCTACGGATTCGCCGATGGCATGCGCGTCACGGCGGATTATCTGCGTTGGGCCACGCTTGCGCCGAGGCTCGAAATGGAAGCCGACGTGACCGTGCGTCCCGTTGCCTCTTCCGCGCGATAGCGCTGGCGATGCTGCCGAACTTTCTGATCATCGGTGCTGCACGTTGCGGCACCACGTCGCTGCACGCCTGGTTGCAGCAGCATCCGCAGGTGTTCATGCCGGACAAGAAGGAACCGGCCTATTTTGCGCATGGCTACGGACTGCACGAGCCCGGTGCGTACCAACAACTCTTTGCAGGGGCAGGGGATGAAGCACGCGCCATCGGTGAGGCATCGACCGCCTACCTGAGCGCGCCGGAGTCACCTGAATGGATTCGTAAGGACCTCGGCACGCCGCGCCTCATCGTGGTGCTCAGAAACCCGGTTGACCGGGCGTTCTCGCTGTACAAATGGATGGCTATGTCCGGGCTCGAGTGGCTGCCGACCTTTCGCGAGGGACTCGAGGCCGAGTCGTGGCGCACTTCGGATCACTATTTCCGCTGGAAGTGCCCGGAGCACTTCTACAACTATCTCTACTTCGCATCGGGGCTGTATCACGATCAGATTGCCCGCTATTTCGATGTCTTTGGTCGTGGCGCATTGCACATCGTGATGTTCGAAGACCTCTCCGACCGGCGCGAGGACGTGTTCAAGGGTATCTGCGAGTTTCTCGGTGTGGACCCGACCGTGTCCGTCGATCTCGAGACCAAGAACGCAAGCAGTTGGCCGTGGTCGGTGACGGTGCAGTACGGACTGCGGCGGCTGATGCACGCCCAGCGCTTCCACCCCGCGTTGGCCCGAGTTGCGCCCAGAGGCATGCTCAAGAGGCTGATGGATCGAAATCTGTCGTGGGGAAAGAGCCCGACGTTCGACGCCGATCTGCGCGAACGATTGCGGCTTGGCTACCGCGCCGATGTCGAACGGTTGTCGACGCTCCTGGGCCGCGACCTCAACCACTGGGTCAGCGAAACCTGAACAAAGGGACAGTTTGGGAAATAGGGTCACTGTCCCCAATTTTCCGGCCGATGCTAGGGCGGATCGTTCCACCCGAAGTCGCGGCCGACCAATGCGTACAGGCGCTCGTTGTGGGGCCGAAAGTAGGCGTTGAGTTCCGCGTGCAGCTCGGGGGTGATGCCGTCGTAGGCACCGCCGGTGTTCTGCTTCTTGTATTCACCGAGGTCGTGGTCGGGTAGCCCGAGAAAAGTGAGCGTGCGCTTGTACTGCGTTCTTGGATCGTTGAAGAACGCTTCGCTGCCGATGACCAGCAACTGATCGAGCGGAAACACCTGCAGCCAACGCTCGAGCTGTTCGGCATATCGGCCTCTCGTGAGGTACGAATAAGCCCAGTAGGCGTGACTGTAGTAGGTGTCGTCCGCCTGCATCCGTTCGAGCTCGCCGGACAGACGCTGTGGTTCCGCGCGAATCGCCTGCTCGAAGTCGAGCGGCTCTCGTCCGCGGCGCACCTGGTGGTTGTGATGCGAAAGCGCGCGATCGATGGGATTGCGCAACATCACGATCAACTTCACCTTCGGCACGACTGCGGCCACGCGCGCTGGCACCTGCGGATGCGTCAGATAGTAGGGCGTCGCCTCACCGGTGATGCACCCTGAATTGGACAGGCGGTGGATCGCGAGCGGAAAGTGGGCGCGATACCAGTTCAGCCCGAGCGCGAACTCCGGTGAGTCGAAGTAGTGCACCTCCTTGCGCCGCGCATGCATCACGTTGGGATGGGCAAACAGGTGGCTGCACAACGACGTCGTACCGGCCTTTTGCGCGCCGATCAGAATGAAATCCGGGAGCATTCGAATCGATGCGCTCCAATCGGTGAGGACCTGCCGCAATGGCGCGGACCAGGCCCTCAGGCCACCGCTGGCACGTTGCGATTGTTCGTCCGCGGCGCGCGGTTCGGATGACGAATTCATATGCAAATGCCCAGCTCGTTCATTGCAATTCGAACAGGACCGAAACCTGCCCATCTTCGTGTCGACGCAGCCCCGCAATGCGCGCAGTGGTTTGCCAGTCGCAGAAGCGCTTTTCATTACCATTGTCGGACAGCATCAACCAGTCCTCGAATGCGGCGCCGCGTGCGTGGCGCGCGGTCACGCGAACCAGTGTGCCGATGCCTGCGTCGAGTGCTCGATGTTCCACGGCGACCTCCGCCATCACCTCTGCATTCGATGCCGGGAACATGAGCGTCACCAGTGTCGCTTCGTCCACGGCACGCGAGGTCATCGATACTTGCGGTGCGGGCACCTTGTGGTTGCGATGGCCATTGGAGACCCAGCCGCGGATCGGCTCCGATGCGCCGCTTTCGACGGCGAGCGCGACCTCGCTTGCGTCGGCCGTGCGGATGTGGAGTGTCGCCGCAGACCCTTCGAGGGTGACGCCATTTGCTGCCTCGTGCGCGGTCAATCCCGGGGCCGCCTGGAACACGCGCGTGAAGGCGTGCTCGCCCGCACACGTCATACGATCGATGATCAGCCAGTAGCTCGGCTTGACGAACAGCACGCTGCGACAATGGGTCGCACCCAGGACGTTCATGCGTTTGGGCACGTTGAACGCGTAGTCGCCATAGCCGTCTTCATAGCGACCAGAGGCGAAATCGAGCGTATCGGTCGTGATCCAGTCCGCCGGTTCACGAATGCCAGCGCGCGCCTCGCGGCACTCGGGCAGCCATCGTCGGATCTGGCTTTTGCCGTCTACGAGCACGGTGCTGTGCGCGTTCGAGCTGACGAAATAGGCGCGGTAGGGGTCGGTTGCGTTGTACGTATACGTGCCGGGATCGACGAGGAAGACCTCACCGTAAGCGCCTGCCTCGATGGCGAGCTTGTCCTCGTGGCCATGGACACCGCCGAACGGGCCCGCCTTCATCAGCAGGTAAGAAGCGGCGGCGCCGTGGTCGCTGCGCATGATCGACAGGCCAGCATCGGGAAAATGCACGGATCGGCTGCTCGGCACTTCGCCGCTTGCGCCGTTGGTCGCCACGAAACGCAGATCCGGGCGATTCAAACGCACGGACGCCTGTTGGAGTTGATCGCGCAGCGACGCGGTCGAGTACATGAAGCCATCGCCGAGCAGCGGCCAGGTACCGTTCGGGCGCGCCATACCGGCCAGCACGGTGTAGATCGCCTGCAAAGCGCGCTTCAGAGCGTCGCCCGGTACGGTCCAGGCGGAGCGTTCGAGGGTGTCGTAAACGGCGTCGAGTTCTTCGGCCACCATCCACTGATAGCCGCTCGACATTTCGATGTGCGAGCCGTCGGTGTTGATCTGCTTTTCGAGTTCCTCGCCGAGTCTTGCCAGCGCCGTGCGCTTCCACTGCGCGGCCTCGCAGAATTCTGGAAAGGCAGAAGCAACCGCTGCCAGCCC
Organism: Pseudomonadales bacterium; assembly: GCA_041738285.1. Classification (GTDB taxonomy): domain Bacteria; phylum Pseudomonadota; class Gammaproteobacteria; order Pseudomonadales; family Azotimanducaceae; genus SZUA-521. Next base: position 15,502 of record JBGSQB010000039.1, read on the forward strand.
GTTGATTTCGCGCAGCAGGTGGTTGTCGCGCGTCTTGAACAGGTTCAGGAAGCGCGCATGGTCGTGGAACGAGGCCAGTATCAGCAACTGACTGTTCGAATCGAACGATCCCGACCGCAGCAGGGTGAAGAACGATGGAATCCAGACCACGCATCGCAACCCCACGCCCATCAAAGTCCAACTCACGTGCGATTCGTTCATCGTCGCGGGCGGTGGGTTCTTGCGGATCCAGTCGACGAGAAGCGCCACGCACTTGGCCGCGTAGCGTTCGTCGCCGGTGCGCGCAAAGGCTTCCGCAAGGTCAGGTACCCAGCGATGCCGATTGAGTTCGCGTGCCCAGCGCCGACGGGGATCGGAGGTGGGATCGTATTGCCAGTCGATGGCGCCTTCGAAGTGCACCTCCGGCTCGTCAACGAGTTGGAAGCGGTGGGCAAGAATCCGGTCGGCTCGATCGATCAGTTCCGGCGTCGGGCACGATGCAGCGTCGGTGAATTGCTGCGGGTACGGTGGTATGGCCGGAATCTGTCTGGCGCGGAGGTGAGTCAGGAGACGCTCGACCGTCAAGTCCGGCGAACCCAGATCGAACAGCAGCAGCAGTTCTGCTTCGCTCGAGTCGAGCACCGACTGCATCTCGATTCCCGAGCGCGTCGCCGACGGCGCACGCAGGCGCGCGATGGCCCGTGCACAGGCTTTCAAGGCGCGTTTGCCGGGCCACACGTCAGCGATCCGTGGGTGGCGCGCAATGCGTGTGGCTCGACGAGTCGTCGGCATCACAGCGCATCGGTTCCAAGGTGGAGATGGTCGACAAAGCGTTGGGTGTCCATATCGTCAAGTAACCGGTTTCGTTCCGGCGCAATGCACGCGGCCGACCCCCCGGCCATCTTATATGGCCCACCTGTGCAAACTGTGAGCAATTGTTCGAATAATTCATTGCCCACGACAGTTACAACTCAGTACAGCCTCGCCGCCCGCATCGTCCCATAATTCGCACCGCAACAACCTGTCGCGACCTGAAGTGGAGAACGATGAAAGCGGTGATTCTCGCGGGCGGCTTCGGAACCCGATTGTCCGAAGAAACCAGTGTCCGCCCGAAGCCGATGGTGGAGATTGGTCCAAAGCCGATCCTCTGGCACATCATGAAGACGTATTCTGCCCACGGCATCGACGATTTCGTCATCTGTTGCGGGTACAAGGGCTACCTGATCAAAGAGTATTTCGCGAACTACTTCCTGCACGGCTGCGACGTGACCTTTTCGCTGCGCGACAACGCCATGAAGGTGCATCAAAGCACCGTTGAGCCGTGGAATGTGACGCTCGTCGACACCGGTGAAAAATCCATGACGGGCGGCCGACTGAGGCGGGTCCGTGAACACCTCGGCAACGAAACGTTTTGCTTCACCTATGGTGATGGGGTCGGCAACGTCGATATCACGGCGCTGGTGGCATTTCACCGTCGCCAAGGCACGATGGCCACGCTCACCGCGACGCAGCCGCCTGGGCGGTTTGGTGCGTTCACGTTGGGGCAGCAGGACCGCGTGCATGGGTTCCACGAGAAGCCGGATGGCGATGGTGCCTGGGTCAACGCCGGGTACTTCGTGCTCGAACCGTCCGTGATCGACTACATTCGCGACGACGCAACGGTGTGGGAGCGCGAGCCCATGGAACGTCTTGCGAGGGAAGGCCAGATGTCGGCATACAAGCACACGGGATTCTGGCAACCGATGGACACGCTGCGCGACAAAGCGCTGCTGGAAAGTCTCTGGGAAGATGGCAGCGCGCCGTGGAAGGTCTGGTGATGCTGTTCGTGATGGCGACAGGAGCAGGACAATGAACACCGCGGACAAAGGCATGGCCGTCAAGACGATCGAGCCGGTTTCCGGATGGGGCAAGATCGATCTGAAGGAACTGATCGCTTACCGCGATCTATTCATCTTCATGGTCAAGCGCGACATCAAAGTGCTGTACGCGCAGACGATCCTTGGGTTTGCCTGGGCGATCCTCAACCCCTTGATTCAGATCGTCGTCTTCTCGGTGATCTTCGGGCGAATTGCGAAACTCGATTCGGAAGGGTTTCCCTATTTTCTGTTCTCCACGGTCGCGATCATTCCGTGGACCTACATGTCCGAGGCCATGGGTTCCTCGAGCCAGAGCCTGGTGGGCGGCTCGAGCATGCTGGGCAAGGTGTACTTTCCGCGCTTGATCTATCCGCTGACGCCGGTGCTGGCGAAACTGGTCGACTTCAGCATCTCGCTGATCCTGCTGGTCGGCGTCATGCTCTACTACGGTGTCATGCCGACCTGGAACTTCGTGTTCCTGCCGTTCTTCCTGGTGCTGATGACGATGGTGCCGGCCGCTGTCGGATTCTGGTTCGCATCGCTTGCGATCCGATTCCGCGACGTGAAGTTCGCGATGCCGTTCATGATCAAGATGCTCATCTATTCGGCGCCGGTGCTGTACTCGGCGTCGGAGCTGCCCGAGCAATACCGATTCTGGTACTCGCTCAATCCGATCGTTGGTGTGATCGAAGGGTTCCGCGGTTGCCTGTTGGGGACACCGCTGCAATGGGAGTACATCCTGCCAGGGGCAGTGACAGCGCTGCTGATGCTGATCACCGGCGCGATGTATTTCAGGCGAATGGAGCGCATCGTGGTCGACGTCATTTGACGCTGTGATGGTCGCATGATGGGTCGCCTCGTTCGCGTTTGGGAACGCCTGTGGATGCGCGGCGCGGGCCCTGGCCCCGTCGGCCGACTGTGTTGCCGCATGGCGGCGCTGTTCAGTGGTTCCTACAAGGCGCAGGTTCGTCTGGCGAGGGTGACTGCGCGTGGTTTTTTCGCGGCCGGATGCACTGTGCAACATGAGGCAGTCGTGCTCGGCAAGAGCGTTTTCCTGGGTGCCGGGGTCACGCTTTACGGTGCCAACAAGCCCGGCGAGATTCGAATCGACGATCGCGTCTGCCTGCACCGCGACACCATCATCGAGTGCACCGAAGGCGGCTCGGTTTCCATCGGCGCCGATACGCACATTCAGCCCCGCTGCAGCCTGTCGGCGAGCGCCGGCTCCATTCGCATCGGATCCGAAGTGCAGATTGCACCGGCTTGCGGGTTCTATCCGTACAACCACGGCACGGCGCCGGGCATGCCCATGAGGCGGCAGCCGGTGACCAGCGCGGGAGACATCGTCATCGGCAACGACGTTTGGATCGGCTATGGCGCGATCGTCCTCGAGAACGTCAGCATCGGCGATGGCGCGATCGTGGCTGCGGGTGCCGTGGTGCGCGACGACGTGCCTGCCAATGCCATCGTTGCAGGGGTACCGGCCCGCATTGTCGGGATGCGAGCTGCGTCGTGAACAGTCACTCGGCGTTGCCCTTGGTGAGCGTGGTGACGCCGGTCTACAACGGCGAGCGCTTCCTCGATGCGTGCATCCAAAGCGTGCTCGCGCAAACCTACGAGCGATTCGAGTACGTCATTCTGGACAATGCCAGCACGGACCGAACCGCGGAGATCATCCGTTCGCACGCGGCTCGCGATTCGCGAATACGATGCGTGCGCAACGAAGCAGTGCTGCCGATCATGGCCAACTGGAACACCGCGATGGCACTGATCGACCAGCAGTCCGACTACTGCAAGGTGGTCCACGCCGACGATCAGTTGCTGCCACGGTGTCTCGAGGAGATGGTCGCGGTCGCCAAGGACAACCCCTCAGTGGTGTTGGTGGGCGCCTACCGCATCGATGGCAGCCGGTTGAACATGGTTTCGGTGCCGTATCCGCAGCAGCTCGTGCCGGGCGCGGAGCTTTGTCGCAATCGGTTGCTCGGCCGCTGGGCCGATGTGTTCGGATCGCCCACATCGGTGATGTACCGCGCTGACCGCGTGCGCGCGCGGCCCGAGTTCTATCGCAGTGACAATCCGCACGCAGACACGGAAGTGTGCTTTGAGCTGCTTCGCGACGGTGACTACGGCTTCGTGCACCAGGTGTTGACGTATACGCGCCGCCACACCGGCGCCCAGACCACCGATGCGCGCAGGCACGGCACGCACAGCGCCGCGCGCATCATGATTGCGCGCGACTTCGGCCCGAGCTTCCTGTCGCCGGCTGAACAGCGCATCGCGCTCGACACGCAGATTCGCTACCACTATCAGTTCCTCGGCGCCAACATCGCACGGTTGACCGACTCGACGTTCAGGCAGCAGCAGATTGCGCTGCTCGACAAGTGTGGTCTCGAGCTCAGTTGGTGGCGCGTGACCCGCTCGGCAGTGATCGTCGGATTGAAGAAGGTGCCGCGATGGATCGGGCGCATGTTTCGATCGTGAGTAAGGCGAATTCCCGAGGACGCGAAGCACGCAGCTGGCTCGATCGGGTGCGGGAGCTCGCCAAAGTGGCCCTGTGGAGGATCTCGGAATCGACGTTCGAGCGCGTGGTGGCGCCCGTGAGCGGCCAGCGCTTTTCGATCGGCATCCTGTCCGGGGCGTCGCCGTTCGAATTGCAGGCTCGAAATCAGCGCACAAATCCGGTGCTCAGTCACACTGATGTGAGTGATGCACCGGCCGCATTCGTTGCCGATCCGTTCATGACCGAACATGACGGCAGCTGGTACCTGTTCTTCGAGGTCATGAATCGGGCAACTCATCGCGGTCAGATCGCGCTGGCGACCAGCCGCGACTGCGAGCAGTGGACCTATCAGCGCACGGTCCTGGCAGAACCCTTTCATCTCGCGTATCCGCACGTGTTCCGCAACGGTCCGGAGATCTATCTGGTGCCGGACAGTCCGGGTCACGGTGTCAGGCTCTATCGCGCGACGCGGTTTCCATATCGCTGGCGTCTGGTCGACGTACTGATCGAAGGCGATGACTGGTCCGATCCGACGGTGTTCTTTGCCAATGGCCGCTGGTGGATGTATGTCGCCTGCTCACCCAAAGGTGAGGGCATGTCCCTCAAGTTGTTTCACTCGGATTCGCTCCATGCCAATTGGCAGGAGCATCCGGCCAGTCCGATCGTGTCGGGCGATGACCGATTGGCGCGACCCTGTGGGCGGATCGTGCACGTCGACGAACGGCTCGTGCGCTTCGCGCAGGATTGCCAGCGATGCTATGGCGAGAGCGTTCGCGCACTCGAGGTCGTGCGGCTGAGCCCCACCGAATACGAAGAGGTGGAAATGTTCCCGAACCCGGTGCTGCGTGGCGCGGGTGCCGGCTGGAATGCCGACGGCATGCATCACATCGATGCCCACCGCCGCCCGGACGACTCGTGGGTCGCCTGTGTCGATGGCTGGGTGGCGCTCGGTCGATGATGCGTAGCGGCAGTCGACCACAGTTGGATGCGGCGTACACGATCGACGTCTCGGACTCGCTGCCGGGCGCCGATGGGCAGTGGGACGAACTCCTGGCTCGATCGCCGGCCGATACGTTATTTCTGCGGTTGGGCTGGTTGCAGGCGTGGCGTGAAACGCTTGGTGTCGATGCGCGTCTCATCGTGCCGCGCATTCACCGCGACGGCCGGCTGATTGCCGCGGCTGCCTTTGTCCATCGCGACGGGGTGCTCGCCTTTGCCGCGGGTGAGCGGTCCGACTACGCCGATGCGCTGATATCGCAAGAGTACGGCGACGCCGTTGCAAGAGAACTTGCGATTGCCCTGTTTGCCGCGGCGCGGGACGCGGCGACACCATTTAAGTGTTTCGAGCTGCGGCGCGTACCGAGTGCGAGCCGAACGCTTGCTCATCTGAACGGCGCAGATCGAACGTTCCACGCAACGGTGCGCGGCAGCACCGATGCACCGGCCATGGACATGGCCGTGGTCGAGGAGAAACTCAAGAAGAAGAGCCTGGTCCGGCACGATCGCGGCTTGCGCAAGCTCGGCACCGTCGAGTGCCTGACCCTGACGCGGGCGGCCGACATTCTGCCGCGCTTGGACGCATTCCTCGATCAGCACATACGGCGGTGGCACGACACACCGTCACCGAGCCTGTTCCTCGATCCGCTCAACCGCGCGTTCTATCGTGCGGTTGTGGAGCGGCTGGACGACACTGGGGTCATGCGGTTTTCCACCATCACGCTCAATGGTGACCTGGTGGCTGCGCACTTCGGCTTCCTGCACGCGGGCAAGTTCATCTGGTACAAGCCCTCGTTCGAACCGACCCTGTCGAAGCACTCGCCGGGCGAAGTGCTGCTGAAATACCTGCTCGCGGAGGCGGCGCGCGAGCGCGCCTCGGAATTCGATTTCACGATTGGCGACGAAGCGTTCAAGATGCGGTTTGCAACGACCGTGCGGCAGGTGCTGGACGTGCATGTCACGCCGTCACGCATTGGCGCCGCGCTCGTGAGCAGCCGCGTGCGCTTGCGCAAGCTGTTGCGTCGCTGAACCCAACCTGCGCGGCAGTCCCGCGATTGCGCTGAACGATCAGGGGCGCGTGCGTACCCGCGCCAGCATGTCGCGGAGCTTCGATGCGGCGCCGACCTGGGGCGGTGGTTCGGGTTGCGCGCAGCGATAGGACTCGTGCTCGTAACCCAGTGCTCGCGCAAGTTCCCCGCAGGCGTGCGCCACGGCCGCTACTTCTCGTGAGGACAGGTCTGCTGCGCGTCGGCCTGGCTTGAACACGCGGTGATCGGTTTGATGCGTGTCGTCTGCGTCCGGGTAGCTGGTGTTGTCGCGGGAAGTCTTGAAGTCCTCGAAGTTGAGCATGCGCGCTTCCTCGAACGGTACGCCGATGAATTCCGCGATGCTTGCCGCGGTTGCGGCGGGATCGGCCGTGAGCGCTTCGAAGCGCACGATGCGATGGGCGCCTGGCCGCGACTGCGCGCGCGCAAGCCCGATTGCCGCGGAC
>JBGSQB010000047.1:0-17985 GCA_041738285.1 Pseudomonadales bacterium
AGACTCGGCGCGCCGTCCGCTGCGAGGGTGGGGAAGCGCCGCAGCAAGGCCTCGAGTGCGACTTTGCCTTCGATTCGCGCCAGCGCCATACCGACGCAGGCATGGATGCCGCTACCGAAGGCGAGGTGCGGGTTGGGCGAACGCGCGATGTCGAACCGGTCGGGGTCAGGGAACACGGTTGGGTCACGATTGGCGGCGCCAATGCACACGGTGATCTGATCGCCGGCCCTCATCGCAACATCACCGATCGTCGTGGGCTGTGCGACTTCGCGATTGCCGAGCTGATTTGGACTCGCAAAACGCAGCACTTCTTCGATGGCACCCTTGATCGCATTGGGTCGCGCCCCGAGTGTCGCCCTGGCATCCGGATTGGCGAGCAGGCAGTGCACACCATTGCCGATCAGGTTGGTCGTGGTTTCGTGGCCGGCGTTGAGCAGAAAGATGCAGTTGTGCAGCAGTTCGAGTTCGGTCAGGTCGCCGGCATCGTGTCGCGCAACCAGGCTCGACAGCACGTCGCTCGATGTTTCCGCGGGCGTACGTCTGCGCATCGCAACGAGGCTGCGCAAATGCACGATGAACTCGGCGACTGCGCGATTGCCCGTAGCGAGGTCGTGGCTCGACAAGGCAGGTTCCAGGGCGCCGAGGATCGCCAGCGACCAGCGCCGCAGTTCGGATCTTTGATCGAGCGGCACCGTCAGCAGGCTCGCGATGACTTCGACCGGAATGCGGCTGGCGTAATCCTCGATCACATCGAAGCGATCTCGTTGCTCGAGTTCATCGAGCAGTTGCTCGACGATCGTCTCGAGGACCGCAATCGTTGCCTGGATTGCACGCGGTTTGAGCGCTTCGACGAGTGTTGCCCGCACGCGCGTGTGGTAGGGGGGATCGCTGAAGACAAGGCTCGTTGTGTGGTGTTCGAGCAGTGGTGTCGCGCCAAACTTGGGCGTGAACAGGCGCGCCTTGGCCGAACTCATCGCATCGCTCTTGTACACGGCCAGGCAATCCGCATGCCGTGTCAGGAGCCATGAACCATCTGGACATCGATGGACCGGGTCGCGCTCGCGCAGCGCCTGGTAGTAAGGGTACGGATCATCGAGAAACGCATCTGGCAGGTGCGCGAGATCGAATCGTTCTATCTGCAACGCATCGATCTCGGCTGCGCGCGTCACCCGGCGTCTACGGGCAACAACGCCCGACCCAGCGGCGTGCAGCGCCCATGCATCAACGCGATCCTGCGGCCATCAGCGTCAGTGATCGTCACATCGTACAGCGCGCTGCTTCTGCCTCGGTGTTGTTCGGTTGCCACCGCAGTGAGTCGGGCACCGAGTGAGGCGCTGCGAAGGCAGTCGATGCTCGCGGCCGCAAGTACGGTGACCTCGTTGTAGGTATTGGCGGCGAAGGCGAGCGTCGAGTCACCAAACGCAAATAGGTAGCCACCATGGCAGATGTCGAAACCGTTGGTCATGGCCTTGGTGACGGTCATGCGAGTAGTGGCGCGACCCGGCGCGACATCCACGACTTCGATGTTCATGCCCTGGGATGCGGCGTCGGCCTTCAGCATCTGTGCGACACAGGCGTTGGCCGTCTCTTGTGGCGTCATGGGGTTACGGTATTCACGAAATTGCATTCGGTCAACGAAGGCTTATGATTTCGGCTCTACTGCAATGGATGTGAGCATGGCCTTCGAGTGCATCGACTACCGCGTCGATCAGGGCGTTGCCTTCATCACGCTCAACCTGCCGAAGACCCTGAACAGCTTCACGCGCGCGATGCACGCTGACCTGCGCGCGGCGCTGGAGTCCGCTCGTATCGATGAAAACGTTCGAGCGGTATTGCTCACCGGCGCCGGCCGTGGCTTCTGCGCAGGTCAGGACCTGGCCGAGATCGCGCAGGACCCCAACGCGGATCTGGGCATTGCCGTCGAACAGAACTGGAATCCGCTGATCCGCGCGCTCACCGGACTGCCGAAGCCGATCGTCTGTGCCGTCAACGGTGTGGCAGCCGGTGCAGGTTCATCCATTGCGCTTGCGTGTGATCTCGTTCTGGCGGCGCGGTCCGCGAGCTTCGTGCAGTCATTCGCCAAGATCGGCCTGATCCCGGATTCGGGTGGTACGTGGCATCTGCCGCGCGCGTTGGGAATGGCGCGCGCCAAAGGGCTCGCCATGCTGGGCGACAAGCTTTCGGCGAGTGACGCAGCGGATTGGGGTCTCATCTGGCGCTGTGTGGACGATGACACGCTCATGTCCGAGGCGACGGCGCTGGCGATACAGCTGGCTGGTCAGCCGACAGCAGCGTTCGCGGCGATCAAACGGCTGATGCACGAGAGCGGTTCTCATTCGCTGGCCGAGCAGCTCGAAGTCGAAAAGGCGACGATGCGCGCGCTTGGGCGCAGTCATGACTATCGCGAGGGGGTTGCTGCGTTTCTTGCCAAGCGCCCACCTGCATTCAAGGGGCACTGATCAAAGGACATGGAGATGAACGAAGCAGACGCACTCGCATCCTTTGAAGCCAAGGTCGCGGCCGAAGAACGCATCGAGCCGAAGGATTGGATGCCGGATGCCTACCGCAAGAACGTCATCCGGCAGATGTCTCAACACGCGCACTCCGAAGTCATCGGCATGCAGCCCGAGGGTAGTTGGCTGACGCGTGCGCCGAGCCTGCGGCGCAAGGCGATCCTGCTTGCCAAGGTGCAGGACGAAGCAGGCCACGGTTTGTATCTCTACAGTGCGACCGAAACGCTCGGTGTGACGCGTGAAGCGCTGATCGAGGCACTGCACAGCGGTGCCGCCAAGTACGCATCGATCTTCAACTATCCGGTACTGAGCTGGGCGGACATCGGCGCCATCGGTTGGCTGGTCGACGGCGCCGCCATCGTCAATCAGATTTCGCTGCAGCGAACCTCCTACGGCCCGTATGCGCGGGCGATGGTGCGCATCTGCAAGGAAGAGAGCTTTCACCAGCGTCAGGGCTACGAAATCATGCTGACGCTCGCGCGCGGCAGCGCGCAGCAGAAAGCGATGGCCCAGGATGCGCTCGATCGTTGGTGGTGGCCTTCGCTCATGATGTTTGGTCCGCATGATGGTGAGTCGGCACACTCGGCGCAGTCGATGAAGTGGAAGCTGAAGCGCCAGTCGAACGACGACCTGCGGCAGAAGTTCGTCGATCAGACGGTGCCCCAAGCCGACGTGCTCGGCCTTTCGATTCCCGATGCAAAGTTGAAATTCAATGCCGCGCGTGGTCACTACGACTTCGGCGCAATCGATTGGGACGAGTTTGCGCGTGTGGTATCCGGCAACGGTCCGTGCAACCGCGAGCGGCTCGCCAATCACGTCGCGGCGCATGAGGACGGTGCATGGGTTAGGGACGCGATGGCCGCGCATGAAGGGAAGCTGCGCGCGCGGAGCGCCGCATGAGCGGTCAGCATCATATGCCGCTGTTCGAAGTGTTTGTGCGCTCCAAGCGTGGGCTCGATCACAAGCATGTGGGGTCCCTGCATGCTGAGGATCACCGGCAGGCGCTGGAGTACGCGCGCGACGTCTACACGCGTCGCACTGAGGGCGCGAGCATTTGGGTCGTGAAGTCCTCCGACATTGTCGCCTCCCAGGAGGCCGAGGCCGATTCGTTCTACGATCCCATGGACGACAAGCCTTATCGACATGCTACGCATTACGAGCTGCCCGACGAAGTGGACAACATGTGATGGCGGGCGACGTCGCGACCTTCGCGATCCGGCTCGGCGACGATGCTCTCGTGCTGGGTCAGCGGCTGACCGAGTGGTGTGGTCACGGTCCTTTTCTGGAAGAGGACATTGCACTGGCCAACACGGCGCTCGACTACGTGGGTCGTGCGCGCTTCTTCTATCAGTTCGCTGGTTCCCTCACGGGACAGACCGAAGATGAGATCGCGTTCAGTCGTGACGTACGTGCGTTCACCAATCATTTGATTTACGAACTGCCGCGGCAGGACTTCGCGTTCACCATGACCCGGCAGTTTCTCATCGACGCTTTCATGGTGCCGTACTTGAGTGCGCTTGCGGGGTCGACGGATGCAGGCCTTGCCGGTATCGCGGCCAAGGCGGTCAAGGAATCGCGATACCATCTGCGCCGTAGCTCGCAGTGGCTCGTCCGGCTCGGCGATGGAACCACCGAGAGTCACGATCGATGCGTCGCCGCCGTTGCCGGGCTGGCCGGCTATGTCGACGAGCTGTTCGAGATGGACGATCTGGAACGGCGCCTGACCGAAGCGCGCATTGCGGTGGACAGAACGACGTTGCGCGGCACCTGGCAGACTGCGGTGAGCGACACGCTTGCGCAGGCGAAGCTTCCTGCACTCGGATCCGGCTGGACGGTGCGTGGCGGTCGCGAAGGGGTGCACACGGAACACCTGGGTTTTCTGCTCGGCGAACTGCAGTTCATGCAGCGCGCCTATCCCGGTTGCAGTTGGTGAGCGCCGCGCGCCGCATACCGCTGCAACCCATCGAGGAAGTGCAGCGACAGGTTCGTCGTCGAGAATCCCGGCACGAGGACTTGTACACGTTGCTCGATTCGGTGACGGATCCGGAGATCCCCGTGCTTTCTCTGTGGGATCTCGGTGTGCTGCGCGATGTTGATCGCATCGGTGATCGCATTGCGGTGGTGCTCACGCCGACCTATTCGGGGTGTCCGGCGCTGGCCGTGATGGTGGAAGATGTGCGCGCGCGCCTTGCCGAAGCGGGACATGCCAACGTGGATGTCACCTTTGCATTGTCGCCGGCGTGGAGTTCGACGTGGATGTCGGTCTCGGCGCGGGATCGTCTGCGCGCATACGGTGTCGCGCCACCGGAAGACACGTCCTGTCCCCATTGCGGATCGGTCGACACGCAGTCGATCAGTGAATTCGGCTCGACTGCGTGCAAGGCCTTGTATCGCTGCAACACCTGCCGCGAGCCATTCGACTACTTCAAGGTGATCTGACGCGTGCGCCAGCTGTCGGTGAAGCGGACATACCAGGAGACCGAAGACGCGCTCGTCGTGGAGTTCGACGTACCGGCAACGCTGGCCGCGGATTACGCGTTCACGCCCGGGCAGTACCTGACGCTGGAAGCGCAGGTCGATGGGGCGCCATTGCGCCGCAGTTACTCGATTTGCTCGCCACTCGGTGGTCCGCTCCGGATCGGTGTGAAGCGCATCGAGGGAGGCAAATTCTCGAACTACGTGCACGCTCGACTGCTTGCAGGGACGAAGGTCGCGGTTGCACCGCCGCAAGGCGCGTTCACCCTGCAACCGGACGCCACCCGCGCCGGCAACTATCTGATGATTGCCGCGGGCAGCGGCATCACGCCCGTGTACTCGATCGTCGCTTCGGTGCTCGGATGTGAACCAGAGAGCCGAGTGACACTCATCTACGGCAACCAGCGCAGCGCCACGATGATGTTTCGCGATGAGTTGTCGTGGCTCAAGAACGCGTACCTCTCGCGCTTCCAGTGGATCAACATCATGAGCCGCGAGGATCAGGATGCGTCGATCTTGAATGGCCGCATCGACAACAAGAAGGGCGGCGCGCTCAATCGGCGCCTGATCGCCATCGGCAGCTACGATGCCTATTACCTGTGTGGGCCCGAAGCGATGATCTCGGAAGTCTCGCGCGGTCTACGCGCGGAAGGTGTGCCGGAGTCGATCATTCACTACGAGTTGTTCTTCGCATCCGCCGAAGACGCGCGTGCGGTCGTCGCCAAGCACCATGCGCGCGCGGCACGCTTCGCCGGCAACACATCGAAGGTCACGGTGCGCGCGGACGGCCGTGCCACGTCGTTCGAACTGAGCGCCGATGGCGAGAACGTGCTCGATGCAGCACTGCGCACAGGCGTAGATCTGCCGTTCTCCTGCAAAGGCGGTGTATGCGCCACCTGCAAGGCCAAGCTCGTGAGCGGTGAAGTGGAGATGGACTTGAACCATGCGCTGTCGGCCAGCGAGGTCGAAGCGGGGTTCGTGCTGACCTGTCAGGCGCATCCGATCAGTGCGGACGTCGTGCTGGATTACGACGCGATCTAGGGGACAGGAAATAGGGGACAGTGATCCTATTTCGTCTCCAAAGTACCTTCGAAGTGTGGCGCTGATCGAATTGGGAACACTGTCCCCAATTTCCCCCTTAGTTCCCTGCCGCCGCCAGGGGCCGCTCGCCGATGATCGACACGCGCTCGCCGTAGCGCGTCTGAGGATAGTAGTCCCAGACGGCGTGGTGCTGGGTGCAGCGGTTGTCCCACAGGGTGAGCGTGCCGGGTGCCCAGCGCACGCGGCAGGTGAGTGACGGCGTGGTCGCGATGTGATCGAACAGCATGTCGAGGAGCGCGCGGCTCTCGTTCGGTTTGAGGCCCACGATGTGTGTCGTGAAGCCGGAATTCACGAACAGGACCTTGCGGCCGGTGTCCGGATGGCGGACGACCACCGGGTGTTCGTTGCGCGGGTAGTTCGATCCCTGCGGCGGTGCGTAGCCGTAGCTGCCCATGTAGGGGCGGGCGCCGTCGTGCACAGCGGTCAAACCTTCCAGATAGCGCTGCATCGACTCCGACAGCATGTCGAAGGCGCGGTACATGTTGGCGAACAGCGTGTCACCGCCGCCATGCGCCGGTACTTCGGTGATGTACAGCATCGACCCCATGGGCGGCTGCGCATCGCACGTGACGTCGGTGTGCCAGCCATCGCCCGCGGTGTACTTCGACTTCTGGTCGGTCTTGACGATGAGCACCGCCGGATCATCGCCCCCCTTGTAGCCGGCGGCAGCCTTGAGCGGATGCACGTGCAGCGGACCGAAGTGGCTGGCGAACGCCTTGTGCTGGGCCTGATTGATCACTTGATCGGGAAATGCGAGCACCGACCAGTCGGCGAACGCCGCGCGAATGTCGGTCAGTTGGGCATCGGTGAGCGGCTTCGACAGGTCGATGCCGCGGACCGTTGCGCCCAGGTGCGGTGTCATCGGTTCAAGCGTGAGGGTCTGGTAGGTCATCGTCGTCTCCGTTTAGGCGGACGGTCAGGCGGACGGCAAAAGGAACTGTTCTAGAGTACGCACACTACGCTCGAGTCTCGTCAACAGGAATAGGTGACCGCAATCGAAAACCTCCAGGCGCGCATTCGGGATGCGGCGCGCCAGAATCTTCGCATTCACGAGCGGAATGATTGGATCGTCATCGCCTGCCATGACGAGCGTCGGTGCCTTGATGTCGCCGAGCCAGTGCAGGCTCGTCCACCCCGTCAACGCATACAGCTGATTCAGATAGCCGAGCATCGAAGGCGGCGCCATGCGGCGCGCGTAGCGTTCGGTGAGCACCGAGTCGCGGCGGAAGTCGCCGCCGTAGATGTCGCCGGCGATCGACTTGAAGAACCCGGCCGAGAGGTAACGCAGGGGCGTTGCCATCTTCAGCAGGACCGACGGCCGCGGCGGCACCATGAGGTGACCGGTCGATGTGGCGGCGAGCACCAGCCGATCGACACGGTCTGGAAACTCGCGCGTGAACTGTTGCGCGAGCGCACCGCCCCAGGATAGTCCCATCACGTGGACCCGCTCCAAGCCGAGTTCGTCGATCACTTCCCGCGCCAGATGCGCATAGCCGGACAGCCGGCGCACCCAGAAACTCGGCTGCGACGCGCCGATGCCAGGCAGATCGAAGGTCACTGTCGCAACGCGGGTCATGCCGCGCATGAACGGCTCGAGAATCTCGGCGCTGGCGCCAATACCGTTGAAGATCAACAGCGGCGGGCCAGATGCGCCGGATGGCGACGTCATGGCGATGCGTAGACGATCCGAGCCGAAGCTCTGATAGCGGTGGGCGATGGTATGCGGCTCGAAGGTGGGCGCGTTCATTCGAACACGTAGGTGCCGGGCGCATCACAGATCACCGGGTGCTTCGCACTGCCATAGATCGATGGGGCCAACGATTTACCCGCGCCGCGTGTGGCCAGCCACTGTGTCCAGTAAGGCCACCAGGAGCCCGCGTGTTCGGTGGCGCCACGCCGCCAGACCTCGGCATCCTTCGGCAGCTGGGGATTCAGATAGTAGCGGCGTTTCGATGAGCCGGGCGGATTGATGAGGCTCTGGATGTGACCCGCAGTGCTGAGCACGTACGTCGCCTCACCGCCGAACAGGTTGGTCGAGCGATAGCAGGCGTGCCAGTGCGTGATGTGGTCGGTGGTGCCGCCGGTGATGAAGACCGGACATGTCACCTGTCGCAGATCGATTGGCACATCGCGGATTCGCATTGTGCCCGGATTGCGGAACGGGTTGTCCTTGAACACGTCGAGGAAATCGCTGTGCAGTCGCGCCGGCAGGCGCGTCGTGTCGTTGTTCCAGTACAAAATGTCGAACGCCGGCGGCGTTTCACCGAGCAGGTAGTTCGACACCACATAGTTCCAGATCAGATCGTTCGGGCGCATCCAGTTGAAGATGCGTGCCGTGTCCTGGCCGTCGAGCACACCATCGCGCGCCGACTTCTTGCGTGCAGTCTCGATTGCGTCGTCGGTCATGAAGAGGCCGGTGACGCTGTCGCTGGTACGCATGTCGAGCACGTTGACCATGAGCGTGAGTGACGCAACCTTGTGCGCGCGGCCGAGTGCGGCCATATAGCCGAGCGCCGACGCGAATGTGATACCGCCCGCACAGGCGCCGACGCCATCCACTGCCGACGCCCCCGTGATGTCGCACGCTGCGTCGATGCAGTTCTCCAGGGTTTCGACGTACTCGGCGAGCCCCCAGTCACGATACTCACGGGTCGGATTTCGCCACGACACCATGAATACCTGAAACCCCGCTTCGACGAGATAGCGCACGAGGCTCTTGTCTGGCGACATGTCGTAGACGTAGTACTTGTTGATCTGCGGCGGCACGATGAACACCGGTCGACGCTGCACCATCGGTGTCGTCGATTGGTACTGAATGAGCTCCGCGATCGGCGCACGATGAACGACCTTGCCGGTAGTGGTTGCCAGATTCTCACCGACCTTGAACGGACGTTTGTCGACCTGCGACGGCATGCCGCCGTTGTTGACGACGTCGTCGACGAAATTGCGAGCACCCCGCATGAGGCTCTCACCCCGCGTTTCGCGTGCTTTGCGTAGCGCGGCGGGGTTGCCGATGAGGTAGTTGCTGGGGGCGAGCGCGTCGGTAACAAGCTGTGTGACGAAGTGAGCGCGTTGACGATCGTTGTCGGAGAAGCCCACGGCGTCCACCCAGTCGGAAGCGGTGCGTTCGAAGGCAAGCCAGTTCTGCGCCAGGCGCTTGAAGATCGGACCTTCACGATAGGCCGTGTCGGCAAAGCGCGCGTCCTTCGGGTCGGGCGCGGTGTCAGACACGCCGAAGGCGATGCGCACCGATTCCTGCCAGAAGCGCGTCGCGTATTCCGCGCCGATGGCCGGCTGCAGCAGTGCCTGGCGCGCGACCATGCCGGCAGCCTTCAGTATGTCGTCCATACCGAAGCCGACCACCGGATTGAGCGCGAGTGTGCTGTCTGCTGCCGCCGGCAGTGGCGTCTCCAGGCTCTTGTTGGTCTCGGTCATGGGGCCTCCCGTGCACAGCGACACTATATCAAGTACCCCTATAATGCCGCGCTTTGACCGATTGGATCAGTGATGCAACGCAGACGTGAACCGGTGCGCCGGGACCTTTCGATCGATGGCGCGCGATTGTGTTACTTCGAGTGGGGAGCGGCCCGCGCGAACGCGCCCAGCATATTGCTCGCACACGCCACCGGGTTTCATGCGCGGGTATGGGACGCAACGATCGAAGCACTCGATCCCGATGTGCATGTGATCGCGATCGATCAGCGCGGCCACGGTCGCAGCAGCAAGCAGGGGCCGTTCACCTGGGAACGGTTTGGCGCCGATCTGATCGCCATGGTGGACG
Source organism: Pseudomonadales bacterium (assembly GCA_041738285.1). Taxonomy (GTDB): domain Bacteria; phylum Pseudomonadota; class Gammaproteobacteria; order Pseudomonadales; family Azotimanducaceae; genus SZUA-521. The sequence goes on from JBGSQB010000047.1 coordinate 9,871, forward strand.
CAATTGGCGCGCCCAAGCTGATCGGTGTGGGCCACTCGATGGGTGGACATGCCATGGTGCAGGCTGCAGCGGCGCGGCCGCAGCGGTTCGAGCGACTGGTGCTCGTGGACCCGGTGATCATGGACCCAGCGATGTACGCGGCCGCAGCCAGAGTGGCGATGAAGCCGGCTGATCATCCGACCTCGAAGCGCAAGAACGATTGGACGTCCTGGCGCGAAATGTTCGAGCGCTTCGAGCATCGAGGCACGTTCGCGTTGTGGCGGCCAGATGTGCTGGAAGACTACTGCCGCTTTGGCGTCGTCGAGGCCAGCGATGGTGGCGGTTTCGAACTCGGCTGTCCGCCGATCGTCGAGGCGTCGATCTATTCGCAATCGACCGGGCGCAACATCAACGAACTGTTTGCCCGCGTGACTGCGCCAGTGGTGATACTTCGCGCCAAGCAACGCCAGGGCGCACGCGACGTCATGGACTTCTCCAACAGCCCAACGTGGCCCGGACTCGCCAAAGCGTTTCCGAATGCGCGCGACGTTTATCTGCCGCACCTCACCCACTTCATCCCGATGCAGGATCCGCAACTCGTGGCGCGGTTCGTCACGTCCGCGGATGCAGAGGCTTGACCTCGTACGCCCACAGCCCGCTCCATTTGTGACCGATGACGTAGATCAAGGCGGACACCACGATGCCGGGCAGGAGTGCCGCCAGTGGGTCGTAGCCAGCGATCAGCGTGCCGAGCAGCATGGAACTGATCGGCGCTGACACCATGAAGCTGAGCAACAGAACGGACAAGATCTGCGCGCGTTGGCTCTCTGGTGCGAGTTCCTGCACCGTGGTCCGCACGAGCGTCGTGGTGACGCCCATGTTGAGCCCCCAGGCGAGAATGGCCGCATAGAAGATCGCCAGGCTCGGTTTGACGTACAGCGCCGCGAGGATCACCACGCGTGTGAGTTGCATCAGCAGGAACAGGCGCCCCGGCCAGACGAGCGGCATGTAACGCAGCATGACGACGTTGGAGCCAATGCTGCCGACGGTGAAGACGATCATCACGGTCGCGAAGAAGTGTGCATCGCCCGCGTACACGTCCTTGACGATGAACGGCACGGCCACGATGTAGGCGCCGGCGTTGAACAGTGACGAGGCGAAATTCAGGCCGATGACATTTCGGATCAGAGGCAGTGACCAGGTGGCGCGAATGCCGCTCAGCAGGTTCGGCCGTCCAGCCGGTGCAGATACCGGCATCGGCGGCAGCCGCAGCACTGCAATCGCACCCAAGGCGAACAGTGCGCCCTGAATGATCAGCACTTGAGGCAATCCGAAGCGATCGAGTTGACCACCGATCCAGACGCCGGCGAGACCTACTATCGACGTCACGATGGTCATGATCGTGATGGTGCGCTGTATATCGGTGCGCGCCACGCGACTCAGCATCGACTGACGCGCCGGATCGCTCGCCGCCTGCAAGCCCGATACCGCCACACCCCAGATCAGCACGACGTAGAAATCGAGCACGTCGATGAGCGCAAGCCATGCAATCACGAACGATGGGATCGCGATGAGAATGTGCATGCGCAGCAGTAGCGCGCGTCCGTCGATGCGGTCGGCCAGCAGGCCACCGATGAGCAGGATGAGCAGCGCCGGCATTTCGATCAAGGCGCGCGACCACCCCACGGTGTCGGCCGGCATTTCGAGTATGCCGACCAGCATCCAGGTAATGAGGAATCCCTGCAGACTCATGGCGGCCATCCACAGGCTCGAACTCGTCAGATAGAGCGGAAATGTCGACGACGCAGCCGAAGAGTGGGCGGGTTCCGTGACAGGCATGAGCAGCGCATTGAGAAACAGAGATCATACCGATAGGCTCGATGTTCGAGCAAAACAGGAGAGAGGCCGTGAAAATCGGGGTTACGTTGTCGTTCAGCCACATCACCCCGGTGCCCTTCATCGGCCAAGCTGCGCGTCTGATTGAACGCAGCGGCGTGCATTCGCTGTGGCTACCCGAACACGTACTCTTCTTCCCCAACTACGCGTCGAAGTATCCGTATGCAGACGATGGTCGTGTGCCGGGTGATCCGGAAGGTGTGCTCGACCCGTTTACGGCACTGACGTTCGTGGCTGCGCACACGAGCCGGGTTCGCCTCGGTACCGGCATCTGCCTCGTGCCCCAGCGCCAACCGGTGTACACCGCGAAGATGGTGGCCGACCTCGACTATCTGTCGAATGGCCGCGTCGACTTCGGCATTGGTATCGGCTGGCTGAAGGAAGAGTTCGACGCGCTCGGCATGGACTTCGCAAGCCGCGCGAAGCGGTGCGATGAGTACATCGATGCCATGAAGGCCCTGTGGGCCGATGGCGGGCGCGGCGCTACGTCGAGCTTCGAAGGCGCGACGCTCTCGGTTGCCGACTGCCACTTCAATCCCAAGCCCGTGCAGAAACCGCATCCGCCGATCTATGTGGGCGGAGAGAGCGATGCAGCGCTCAAGCGAGTCGCTCGCTATGGGGATGGTTGGTACGGGTTCGACATGACGCCGGCGGTACTGCGCGAACGATTGAAGCGCCTCGATGCGCTGCTCACGGAAACCGGCCGAGCGCGCAGGGACATTGACGTGTACGTGTGTCCGAACCGGCATCGGGTGACGCCGGAGTCGTTCGCCGAATATCGTGATGCTGGCGTCGATCAGCTGATCCTGCCGGTGTTCGCGCGAACGACTGAAGACCTCGAGCGCCGGCTCGATCGGGTGCTCGCGCTGTCCCGGTGATCCGCGTCGTCTGCGGTGTTCTGATTGCGCATGGGCGGGTGCTGGTCGCGCGGCGCAGTGGTGGACGTCACGCCGGTCTGTGGGAGTTTCCGGGCGGCAAGATCGAAGGCGCGGAAGCGGCGGCAGCCGCGCTGGTCCGAGAACTCGCGGAAGAGCTGCAGATCGTCGCCACCGTCGGCGCATTGATTGCGACCAGCCGGGATGAGCGCGTCGAGCTCGCAGCGTTCCGGGTGGCGCGCTGGTCCGGCACGCCAACCGCTACGGTTCACGATGCGGTGGCGTGGGTGGACGGACCGCAGCTCACGGGACTGGCGATGCCGCCGGTCGACCTCGATCTGCTGGCGCCGGTACTGGATCTGCTATCCGCGGCGTGACGTCACGCGCATTACATCCCAATACATGGCCGACATGGCGGGTACAGACAGCAACCCCGGGTGCCATGAGAATTGTCGTCCGAGTAGCTGACGTGGGGCTTACGATGTTGGTGAGCCGTCGTGACGAATCGAGTAGGACCTGGTTCCGTGCCGAGCGGGTCTTCAACTGCAATGGCCGCTGGTACTTCCATACGCGGGAAGGGATCGACGTCGGCCCTTACGAGTCTCAGCTCGAAGCCGAGATCGAAGCCGGCATGCTGAAAGAATTGATCAAGAACACCGCTCTGCGCGGCGATGCCCTGGGCATTCTGCGCGACTTCATCCTCGAATCCTTCAACCTCGGCCGGCCGCTCAACGTCATGATCGCCGACGACGCCGAGCACATCGTGGTGGGCCGCCCGGCGGAGTAGAGGAAATAGGGAACAGTCCCCCTTTCCTGAACAAGTAGACTGTCCCAACGACACCGTGGGGACTCACATGGCTTCTGTCAATTCCGTGCCGGGGCGCGCCAAGGACCAACTGCACACGGTGCTGCTGACACTACTGAGCATCGTCCAAGCCCTGGCGCTCGAACTGCTCTGGTCGCACATCACCAGCAACGATTATCTCTACGATTGGAGTTGGCTCACGTTCATGTGTTGGGCGCAGATCGGCGCGACGCTTCTTGGCGTACTGTTGATCTGGCTGATCTACACCAGCATGACGATGCGCTTTCGCTGGGTGCCCACCGTCGGCGACACCGTGTTCCCGTTCTTCATCGGCATCATCGAGTTCACGCTCATCGCTGGCCTGGGTCCGGACAACATGGGCTGGTGGTTTCTGGACATGGCACTGATCTTCGCAGTGATGTCGGGTGTTGCGCAGGTCACGCTGCGGCGCGCGCGCCTCGACGGCGAGAACGACGCCTACTTCGCGACTGTTTCACCCGCCACGGCGCGCGACTTCTACCCAGTCGTCGCCACCGTGCTGGCGCTGGCCTGCATCGGCGTGTTTCTGCTCGTCAGTGGTGAGCAGGGATGGATAGCGCTGGCTGGAGTTGTGGGCACGACTGCCGCCCTCGGTCACCAGATGTACATGAATACCGTGTTCTGGAACCGATCGATCATGGCGTAGAGATAGGGGACAGAGAAATAGGGGACAGTTGACCCATTTCGCGGGTCCTCCGCCCCATCCCGGGTCTCAGATCGAAATAGGTCAGCTGTCCCCTATTTCCTGTCCCCATCCGCCCGCGCTGTTAGAATGCCCGCCTTTTTGACGCCACCGGCCGCGGTGGTACGGGCAGCCCATGAGTGAATCCGCGGACACCACAGCCAGTTCGGCTTTCGACTTCGTCGCCATGGAGCACCAGATCCTGGATCTGTGGCGGGACCGTGACCTGTTCCGCAAGTCCCTCGAGCACACCAAGGACAAGAAGCCCTACATCTTTTATGACGGCCCGCCGTTCGCGACGGGTCTTCCGCATCACGGGCACCTGGTGTCATCGACCCTCAAGGACGTGGTACCGCGCTATTGGACGATGAAGGGTCGCTACGTCATCCGCCGCTTCGGATGGGATTGCCACGGCCTGCCCATCGAACACGAGATCGACAAGCAGATGGGCGCGTCCGCCCAGGAAGTGGTCGCACAGCTTGGCATTGCTGGATACAACGACGCCTGTCGGGCGATCGTGCAGCGCTACGTGAAGGAGTGGCGCGCCACCATCACCCGGCTCGGACGCTGGGTCGACTTCGACAACGACTACAAGACCATGGACACGCCGTACATGGAGTCGGTGTGGTGGGTGGTCAAGCAGCTCTGGGACAAGGGCCTCGTCTACCAGGGCGTCAAGGTCATGCCGATCTCGACCGAGCTCGGCACGCCGTTGTCGAACTTCGAGGCCACCTCCAACTATCAGGATGTGCAGGACCCCGCCATCACCGTGCTGTTCAAGCTCGATGATGAAGACGCATACATGGCGGCCTGGACCACCACGCCGTGGACACTGCCATCGAACCTCGCGCTCTGCGTCGGCGCCGAGATCGCGTACGTCAAAGTGCGCGACGAGAAACTGGGTGTGGTGCTGTATCTCGCGCGGGAGCGCGTGGCCGACTACGCCACGCGCCACGAATTGACCGAGCTTTCGACCTGCCGCGGCAGCGATCTCGTCGGCCGCACTTATCAGCCGCTGTTTCCCTACTTCGCGCAGGAACGTTCGCGCGGCGCCTTCGTGGTGCTGGCCGATGACTACGTGTCGACGGAGTCCGGCACCGGTATCGTGCATCAGGCACCCGCCTTCGGCGAGGATGACTATCGGATCGCGAAGGCCGCGGGCATCGAGGCGTTCGTCTGCCCGGTGACACTGAACGGTAAATTCACCGACGAAGTCACCGACTTTGCCCATCGTCACGTCAAGGAAGCCGACAAGGACATCATCCGCCACCTGAAAGGCTCGGGTGCCCTGTACGAGCAGGCCGTCATTCAACACAGCTATCCGTTCTGCTATCGATCGGATACACCGCTGATCTACCGCGCGATCCCATCGTGGTATGTGGCTGTCACCCAGTTGATCGATGATCTCCTGGCGAGCAACGAGCAGATTCACTGGATCCCTGAACACATCAAGTCCGGGCGCTTCGGCAACTGGCTCAAAGGCGCTCAGGACTGGGCGATTTCCCGCAATCGGATATGGGGCACGCCGATCCCGATCTGGGTCAACGACGCGACTGGCTCGCAAGCGTGCGTCGGCTCCATTGACGAACTCGAGCAACTCACCGGCGTGCGTGTCGACGACTTGCATCGTGAGCACGTCGATCAGCTCACGTTCCAGCGGCCCGGCGAACCCGGCACCTACCGGCGCATCGAAGAAGTGCTCGATTGCTGGTTCGAATCCGGCTCCATGCCGTATGCGCAGCTGCACTATCCGTTCGAGAACGAGGGCGTATTCAACGCAGGCTTTCCCGCTGAGTTCATCGCGGAAGGGCTCGATCAGACCCGTGGCTGGTTCTACACGTTGACGGTGTTGTCGACGGCGCTGTACGGCAAACCCGCGTTCAAGAACGTGATCGTCAACGGCATGGTGATGGCGGAGGACGCCAAGAAAATGTCGAAACGGCTGCGCAACTACACGCCGCCCGATGAACTGATGGAAACCTACGGCGCCGATGCACTGCGCCTCTATCTCATCAACTCCGGTCTTGTACGCGGTGAGGAACAGCGCTTCGCCGATGCTGGCGTAAAGGACATGACGCGGCGCGCATTGCTGCCCTGGTTCAACGCGTTTTCGTTTCTATCCACATACGCAGCGATCGACGGCTGGTCGCCCGACAAAGGTCTGCACTATGGCAGCAACGTACTCGATCTGTGGATCCTGTCGCGCCTGCAGACGCTGAAGGCGGCAATCGCGCGAGAGATGCGTTACTACCGTCTGTACAACGTCGTGCCCGAACTGTTCGAGTTCATCGAGGATCTGACCAACTGGTATATCCGTTTGAACCGCACCCGCTTCTGGGGGAGCGAGATCACGGCAGACAAGATTGCCGCTTACAGCACACTGTACGAAGCCGTGCTCGAGTTGTCTCAGGCGATGGCGCCGTTCGCGCCGTTCCTGTCTGAGCACATCTATCAGTCGTTGGCGCGATTGGGTGGTGCGGGCGCGCCGAAGCCGCTGTCGGTACACCTGTGCAGTTATCCCGAAGCCGAAGAGGCATCGATGGAGCCTGAACTGGAGGCGGCGGTGTCACGCATGCGCCAGGTCATCCTGCTCGGGCGTCGCGCCCGCGAAGATGCGCGCATCGGTCTGCGCACGCCATTGCGGCGACTGACCATCATTCACCGTGATGCTGGGTTGCTCGACGAGTTGCGCGGTCTCGAGGAGTACCTGCGCCGCGAGTTGAATGTCAAAACGGTGGTCTACGACGCGGACGAGGATCGCTACATCCGCTTCTACGCGAAGCCGAACTTCCCGGTGTTGGGCAAGCGGCTCGGCAAGCGCATGAAGGAATTCCAGCAGTCGATCGAAACGCTCGGCCGAGAGGACCTGGAGGCGCTGCAGAACGGCGATCCCGTGAAGCTCGATGGCGAGTCATTCAATAGCGAGGAGATTCTAGTGTTTCGCGAGGCGCGCGAGGAACGCGCGGTGTTGTCCAATGGGCTGATCTCGATCGAACTCGATTGCGCGCTCGACGATGAACTGATCGCTGAAGGCTGGGCACGTGAAATCGTCAGTGCATTTCAACGCTCGCGCAAGGATCTGAATTTCGAGATCAGCGATCGGGTGGCGATCGTGTATACGGGCGATGCAAAGCTCCTCGCCGCGCTCGCGCAGCACCGTGACTACGTCGCAGGCGAGACACTGGCGACTCGGTTCGAGTCAGGCGATCCTGGCGCGCAAGGGTTGACGTTGGAAGTTGGTGCAATGACGCTGCGCTATCGCATCGAGCGGCAGGCGCGCGAGTCCTGAAAGAAAAAAGGCCGCTCACGCGGCCCTAGTATCTGCGCCCGTGGGCGCTAAGGCGGAGTCTCATGGACTCCCCTCCCTCGCAAACGATCTGATCAAATCCGCGACGGGATTGTCAATGCGTGTGCGACGCTTTCCTAATCACCTTCAAATGTTGCGGCCGATGAATCGCGATGGGCCACCGCAGCGCGACGCGCATCGGCAGAGTTCTGGGTCAGCAGATTCTGATCCGCATCCATATGCATGACGGCTTCGTCCAGCGCGCCCGCGTAGCGATTGACGCTGCGCTTGATCATCTGCGCGGGTACCGGCGCCTTGCTTGCGTAGCGATCGGCTATGGCGTTGGCGGCGGCGAGTAGCTCGGCGCGCGGCACCCACTGATCGAGCACGCCCCATCGCTCGAGCAATTGCGCATCCGCGCGTTCGCCACCGATCACCAGCCGTTTCGCCCGCGCCGCGCCGACCAGTCGCGTCACGAGTGGCAGGCTCTGCCACATGAGATTCATGCCGATATCGATTTCCGGGAACTGCATGAAGCAGTCGTCGGCACCGA
>JBGSQB010000065.1:0-123834 GCA_041738285.1 Pseudomonadales bacterium
GACTTCCTGCAGCACCGACGTCCAGTCAGCATTGCCCGCGCGTGTGGGCACGCCGGTACCCCTGCCCGGCGCCACAACCACCATCGCATCACCTTCGTCGACGGTGTCACCGACCGTGAAACTCTGCATGGCGGTGACCACACCTGCGCACGGCGCCGTGACCGGAGTCTCCATCTTCATTGCGCTCAGCACGAGCAACGCATCCCCTGCGTTGACCGTTGCGCCCACGACAGCGATCACATCGACCACCGAGGCCCGCATCGGGCATAGCACGACCTGCTCGCCATCGGCGAACGGGAGCGACCGCGGCGTTGCGACCGCTCGACCGCGCGGCGTGCCATTGTCGGTCGCACTGGATTGCTCGAACAACGCGATCGCAGCGGATGCGATCGGCACACCATATTGCAACGCCGGGCTTTCGTTCAGCAGCGTCGTGCGCGCATCGCCCGCGCGCACCCTTGGATCGGTCAGAATCGCCTGCAGCTGGCCGAGGTTGGTCGGCAATCCGGCGATGTGAAAATCGCGCAATGCCAGCAGCGTGCGTTGCACTGCGGATGTGAAATTGGTGTTTGCACCCGACGTGACGATGAGCTTGGCGAACAGCGGGTCGTACTGCGGCGGCGGTTCGTAGCCACTATAGCCGCAGCTGTCGACACGAATACCCGCACCGCTCGGTTCCTTGTATGCAGTGATGCGTCCTGGACCCTGGGCAACGACCCGCGCCTGGATCGCGTAGCCACGACAAGCAATCACCTGTTGATCACCGAGCCCAATCGAACCCAGGCTTGCGCCTGCCGCGATGTGGAACTGCGCCTCCACCAGATCAACGCCGGTGATCTGTTCGGTGATCGTATGCTCCACCTGGATGCGCGGATTGCATTCGATGAAGTAGTACTCATTCGATTCCGGTGACACCAGAAACTCGACCGTGCCGGCATTGCAGTAGCCGGCCGCCTTCGCAAGTGTCACGGCGTCACGCAGCAGTCGCGTGCGCAGCGCACTGTCGAGGTTCGGTGCGGGCGCGATTTCAACCACCTTCTGATTGCGCAACTGGATCGAGCAGTCACGCTCGAACAGATGCACGACTGCGCCATGGCAGTCGGCCAGCACCTGCACCTCGATGTGCCGCGGCCGCACCAGTAGCTTCTCGACGAACAGGCTGCCGTCGCCGAATGCGGCTTTCGCTTCACTGCTGCAGCGCGTGAACGCTTCCACCATGTCCTGCGCCCGGTGCACCGCGCGCATACCGCGGCCACCGCCACCGGCTGCCGCCTTCAACATCACCGGGAATCCCAGTTCCTGGCCAATGGCCGCGGCTTCCTCGTGGGATGCGAGTGCATGAGCGCTGCCCGCTAGTGTCGGAATGCCCAATGACGACGCAAGTGCGCGGGCGCGTACTTTGTCGCCGAACAATTCGATGGCATCCACGGGCGGCCCAATGAACGCGATGCCGCTCGCGGCGCAGGCCGCCGCGAATTGCGCGTTCTCGGCCAGGAATCCGTAGCCGGGATGGATGCAGTCGACGCCATGGGCCTTGGCTGCCTCGATGATCCGCGCGCCATCCAGATACGCGCTCACGGCGTCGCCCGGAATCTGTACGCTGCTGGTGGTCACGCGTGGATGCAGTGCGAGCGCATCAGTCGCAGCGAAGATGCCGACCGTCTCGATCCCCAGCGCGTGCGCTGCGCGGGCAATTCGAATTGCGATCTCGCCTCGATTGCTGATCAATACGCGTTTGTGCATTTCGCGCTCGTGTGCGTGCATATCACGAGTATCCGATCGAGAGCAGGTTATCGAGCGGCTGGTACAACGCCTCGAGGTAGTCGATGTCGGTCGACTCGAGCACGATTTCCGTCGCCCCCACCAGCTGATCGAGTTGCTCGATCTTCGATACACCAACGACTGGCGCATACACATCGGGCTTACTCAGTAGCCATGCCAGAGCGATCTGCGCCGGCGACTTGCCGTATCTGGCTGCGACTTCCACTACGCGCGCTGCGATCTCGAAGTCCATGGCCCCGCGATACAGACTTTCGGTGCGCACGCGATCACCGCCCTTGGACCGATCGGTCGAGCCCCGATCGAACCCGCCCTTGTACGCACCCGTGAGAATGCCGCGCGCCAGCGGCGACCACGGCGTGAGGGCAACGCCCGTTCGGGCGCAGTACGGGATCATCTCCCGCTCTTCTTCGCGATAAATGAGGTTGTAGTGATTCTGCATGGAGATGAAGCGGGTCCAGCCGTTGGCCTGCGCGGTCATCTGCAGTTCTGCGAACTGCCAGGCGAACATCGATGACCCACCGAGATAGAGCGCCTTGCCGGCTTTGACGACGTCGTGCAGCGCTTCCATGGTTTCTTCGATCGGCACGCCAGTGCCGCCCGGTACGCCATGGGGATGACGATGGATCACCAGTTGGTCGACGTAGTCGTGGCCGAGTCGCGCCAGACATCGATCGACGCCTTCCATGATGTGCTTGCGCGACAGGCCGCCCTGATTCGCGCCACGTCCCATGGGCATGGCGACCTTGGTGGCCAGCACATATTCGTCGCGGGGCAGCAGTTCCTTCAACAGCTTGCCGACCACAGCCTCGCTGGCGCCGAGGCCATACACGTCGGCGCAGTCGAAGTAGAACAGACCCTTGTCGATGGCGGCCTTGAAGATGGGCCGGGCATCATCAAGCCCCAACGTCCAATCGCCTTGATGGCCGCGCCCCGGTTCACCGAAGTTCATGGTGCCGAGGCACAGACGCGATACGCGCAGGCCGCTGTTCTTCCCGAGTTGAATCGCTTTGAGCACTTCAGTTCGCCTCTATCCGTTGCTTGGGAATCACACCGGCCACCGCGATCAACGACTCCACACAGTCGCGCAGTGACTCATCGAATGGGCGGAACACAACAGGCGTCACCGCCCGAATGCGGTCGTTGCGCAGCTCGCAGCCCGCCCACACGGCGCGCAGCTCCGCTTCGCGGGCCTTGATGCGATCGGGAAACGGATCAGTGATTTGAGGCGTGTCGTGACGGATCTCGGGCAGCACTTTGTCAATGCGCGCGCACACGTCCTCCACGTTGATCGCGTCGGTCGACCAGGCGATGTAGCGCTCGCCGTTCTTCACCTGCACGCTTTCCAGAAGACCAATGTGACAGTCAGCGTCGTCGCGCACGTCCACGGTCATCCACGGTCGATAGGCGCCGTTCTGGAAGTACTTACCGAGCAGCATTGTCTCGATGTTGTGCTGCCATGGACCCATATCCTTCTGATGCGCCGACTGAATGGGACCGACGTTGTCCGCCGGGCAACAGGTGATGGCATCCCAAGTGCCGTTGCGCTCGGCCGCCTCGGAGAAGGACCGTTGCGCAATCACCTTGCCCATGGAATAGCCCTGCCCTTTCGCCGGCGTTCGTTTGGGATTCTGCTCGTCCGGGTAGCGATCCTCATAGCACACCGGCCGGCGGACGAGTTCCTGGATGTCTACCTCGGAGATGACAGCGGCGATGCTCGAAGTGACGATCACACGCGACACACTCTGCGCCGCATTGACGCTCGCGATAATGTGATCGCACACACGCTTTACGTAGTCATGGTCATCGTACGTGCTCACGTGGGAGACGTGACACACACCGTGACAGCCGCGAAAGATCGCATCGAAGCAGCCTGCGGTGTCCAGGTCCGCCGCATGCAGCGTCAGTCGGCCTGATGCAAAGCCCGGCATCTTCTTGAGGAAGTCCGTTCGTTGCGCATCGTCGACATTGCGCACGCAGGCTCTCACTCGATAGCCACGCTCGAGCAGTCGACGCACCACCCAGCCGCCGATGAAACCTGCCGCACCTGTCACCGCGACAGTGCCGCCCTTGGGAACCGGAGCCATCGACACCCTCCTGCCATTGAATTGCGTAAGATCGTTGCTTCTACCCTACCACCGCGGGCGCACCATGAGCACAGCCACGAACATGCGAACGAAATGGACCGACCTCATCTGGGAGGGGACGCAGACGGGTCAACTCGATCCAACCCCACTGGCAGGACAGCTCAGCGTGCAGGACGGTGAACGCGTGCAGCTCGACGTGCTCGAACGGTGGCGCGCGCAAGGCGAGCGCCTGGGCGGTTGGAAGGTCGGTCTCACCTCTGGCGCCTCTCGCGATGCGTTCGGTGCAGGCATTCGACCGTTCGGATTCATCCTCGAAAGCCGAATACTCGCAAGCGGCCACGCACTGGCGCGCCAGCAGATTCCGAATCTCGGGCTCGAGAATGAACTGTGTTTTCGAATCGCATCACCCTTGCGCGGCAACCAAGTCAATGGCGAACAGGTTGCGCGCGCAATTGCTGCGGTCGCGCCCGCATTCGAGATCAACCAAAACCGCACCGGCGGACAGGCGGATCCCGGCACCCGCGCGGCCGACAATCTCTCGCAGTGGGGCATCGTCGTCGGAACGGAAGTCGCGCCGCTACCGCAGGGCTTCGACTACGACGCGCTCACTGTGACGCTGACGCGTGACGGCGAGATGGTCGCGCGCGTCGACGCGCGCGGCCACATCGATGACCACTTCGACTCGATTGCTGCCCTGGTGCGGGAACTCGCGCGCTTCGACCTCGGTCTGGAACCCAGCCAGCGCATCATCACCGGGGCATACACCCGCATTTCGGTGGACGCGCCCGGTCGCTACGAAGGCACGTTCTCGGGGCTGGGTTCGGTCGAGGTCAACGTCACTTAGCAGGCTGTTGAAAAACAGCCTGTTAGGAAAACCTTGCAGCCACCACATAGTGGGACGATCTCTGGAGGAACGGCTTCTCAACGAGGTGCCAACAGGCGAACGCGGCGGCGAGCACCGCAATCGTCGCTACCCCGAGTGCAAGGTACGGATTGGCTGCGAACAACCCGATGCTCACGAGTATCTGCAGTATCGGAAAGTGAACAATGTATATGCCATAGGAGAAGTCACCGTAGCGTCCGAAGTTGCCAAAGTACCGGGCGCCAACCGCAATGAAGGTGACTACTACCGCCAAGGCAGCGGGTTCGATCACGATCTGCGCCGTGTGTGGCATCGGCGCCAACAGTAAGAGGAGTGAGAGCGGCGACGCCCAACGCCAATGCTGCGCGACCACGTCCCGGAAGTAGAAACACGCCGCACCACCGACGAAATAGCAGAGCTGCCCCGGAAGCTGTCTAGCCAACTGGACGTATACGAATTGCCCAGTCTCCGCAGCCAGTTGCTCCATCGCAATCACGTAGGCAACCGACAGCAGGTACAGCGCCGCCAACGTCTGCGAGCGCCCGAGCCGCGCACAGACGATTGCAATGACCGGCACAGACACATAGAAGGCGACCTCGATCTTCAGCGTCCAAAGCGCACCGTTGACAGCCCTCCACGCATTGTTTTCGAACAGCCCCGGCAGATCTGCCGCAAGAAAGTTCAGGAAGGTCAGATTGGCTGCGAGGTAGCGCAGCCAATCCACCGAAAAATAGTCACTGAGCGAAACCGAAGTGAACAGCGCGCCGAACATCGCAACCCCGAGCACGACTGCAGCGTAGGCGGGATAGATCCGTCGCAGGCGTTTACCGAAATACGCCCGGGTCGAAGCGGAATGCTCGAAACTCGAGAACACCAGGAATCCGCTGACGACAAAGAACGATTCGACTGCGAATTCGGCTGAAAACCAGCGCGAGAGCACCGCGAGTTCCGGGCTGCCCGACAGTACGTGCGAGTGGTAGATGAAGACGACCGACGCGAGCACGAACCGCAGCAGATCGAAGTTGTTCAAGTGCGACACTGGGGACGAGATGCGGCCGGTACCCGATTCCGTCACCTCACTTACTGCGCCAGTGGATCGACGATACGGCGCTGCGCCCGCCCTTCGATGTGCGAGCGCATGAACTCGAAGGCGAAGTCGATTTCTTCCTGCGGTATCTCGGGATGCAAGCCCGGATTCGCGTGTAGGCGCTTGTCCGTTGTGGCCAGTGCATCGAAGAGTTCGAGGTAACCGGCGCGGTCGAACAACTCGTCTTCCAGCTGCATCAGAAACAGCACCGGACACCGGATGAGTGATGCATCCATCAGAAAACGCTGACGCATGCGATCGCTCGGGCCCGACGTGCCGAGCAGTCCAAGGGTTGCAACGGTGACATCTTCGCGGGCAGCGATCAGCGGCACCCCGAACATCGACCCCATCGATAAGCCGAAGTAGGCAATCGGTCCGCGGCCGACATTCGCGACCGATTGCGTGGCATGGATTGCCAGTTGCCAGTCGCTGACCATGTCATCGATGCATGCGGGCCGCTGCAACTCCTGCCAGAACGCTTCGCGACCGCCGGGCCCGACCTGACGCAATCCGTGCACCGGGCCATCGATCGACAGCACCGCGAGGCCCGCCTCGTCGCGAAATCGGTTGGCGAGGTACGGGATGGGGCGCTGATAACGATCCCCCGATGCACCGTGACCGAACAGTACGAAGGTCTGTCCAGGCTGCTCACGCTTCGGCAACCACACCGCGCCGGTGACATCTCGGCCGGGACCGCCCGTGATTCTGAACTCGCGCGTAGGTCGGCCACCCGCATCCTGAGAGTCGGTCCAGACGACGGTTGAAGGTGTGGCACCCATGCCGAGCGATTATAGGCGATCGGTCTACGGGGAAGCCCGGAAGGAATCGGCCAGGATCCGGTGCCAGGCTGGTCAACGGTGAAGGGAGATGACCTCATGAACAGAACTACGATCGGCTGCTGGTTTGCTGCCACTGCCGCGTTCGCGCTATCGGCCGGCGCCAGTACATTGACCGGCGTCGTCACAGACAATGACGGCGCCGCGCTGGAAGGCGTCCTGATCCGGGTCACGGACGCGTCCTCTGGCATCTCCGAAGCTGTCTACACCAACGCCAACGGTGCCTACCGGCTCACCACCGAGTTGCACGGGACACTCAAGGTGCGCGCTCGAACACCCTACTTCCGTGACGCGCAGGCAACCGTCGAACTCGCGGGAGACTCGCGTACCGAAGAAAATCTGGTCATGCAACCAATGACCGACCCGGAAGAGATTTCGAACAGCCTGCCTGCGGCCTATCACTTCGGTAACCTGCCGTTCGAGTCCGGCCCGGACGCAAGCTTCAACCGTTTCCAGTTCCAACGCGATTGCCTCTCGTGCCATCAGCTCGGCAATTCGTTCACGCGGATCCCGCGCACGCCAGAGTCCTGGGCCATTACCATCGAGCGTATGCATCGCATGGTTGGCAACTTCGACGCGGAACTGCGCGATGCCCGATCCGTGATTCTCTCGAAGGGGTTCGACGGTAAACCGGTCAGCGTCAGACCAGTGTTTCCGCTCGATCTGTCCCTACCCAGCACCAAGCTCTACGAGTACTCACTGCAGAACATCGGCGTACCGCACGACGCCATCGTCAATCCGGACAACGGCTTGATCTACACGGTGGATCAGCAGATGGACCACATGGCGATTACCGATCCGCGCACCGGGCGGACGGAGTACGTGGTGCAGTCCGAAGGGGGTGCGACCCACTTTCACGTCGGCAACCCCAATCAAGGCAGCAACGTCGGATTGTTCAATCCGACCGATCGGCACGGGCCGCACTCCCTCGACATGGGGCGCGATGGCAAGTACTACGTCACCAACACCGGCAGCACCAGCATCGGTGTCTTCGACCCGCACACCAATCAGTGGGATGCCTCCTTCAAGATTCCTCGGGAAACCGGCGCCGTATATCCACACACCATTCGTGTCGCCGGCAGCGGCATGGTCTGGTTCACCCTCGCCGGTTCGGAGAAGATCGGCCGACTCGATCCCGTGACGGGAACATTCACGATCCTCGACCTGCCACCCGTTGTGCCGGGTGGGATATCCGGTGGCACGCAGCCCTACGGCATCGACATTAATCCGCGCGATGACTCGACCTGGTACGGCCGCCTGTTCGGCGACAAGATCGGCCGGGTCGATCCGGCAACACTCGCGATCACAGAGTACGACTCGCCCATACGCGGCCCCCGCCGCATGCGCTTCGACAAGCACGGGGTGCTGTGGGTTACAGGCTATTCCGAAGGGCAGCTTGCCCGCATCGACGTGGAGCCGTTCACAAGCCGCGTCTACGACATGCCGGAATTCGCACCGGGGTATCGACCCGCGCCATATGCGCTCGGCGTGCATCCGCAGACCCAGGAAATCTGGATCAACGAGAACATGACCGATCGTATCTATCGCTTCATTCCGGACGAAGAACGGTTTGTCGCCTACCCCGTGCCGCTCTCTGGCACCTACACACGGGATATGAGCTTCACGGAAGACGGCCGGGTCTGCATGTCGAACAATCCCATTCCAGCGCCGGCCCTGGAGGGTGGTGTGCTGGAGATCATTTGCATTGATCCTTCCTACAACGACGGCAGTTCGAGCGCGAAGCAGGCCGCGGTGGCCGTCCGCACCGACTGACAACCGCGTCGACGTTGCCGACAACTCCTGCTACAAGGGAGGTAGGCGGTTTAGGAGGCACGGCATGACCACGTTACCCACCTCGGTGATCATCACCGATGACACCATGCGTGAAGGTCTGCAGATCGAAAGCGCTGAGATCGCGGTCGACGCCAAACTGCGGTTGCTCGATGCACTCGGCGACACCGGTGCAAAAGTCATTTCAATCGGCTCGTTCGCGCACCCGAAGTGGACGCCACAGATGGCCTGCATCGACGAGATTGCCGAGCGGTTCATACCCAAGCCCGGCATCACCTACACAGCAGCCGTGTTCAATCGGAAGGGTTTCGAACGCGCCGATCGCTGGTTCCCGAAGATCAACGTGCGCCAGAAGCGATTCGTCACCCATGTCGAACTGTGCGACACCTTTGCGCGCCGCAACTACAACCGATCGCAGGCTCAACAGCTTGCCGCAATGGCCGCTGCGATCGCGGGTGCCCGCGAAGCCGGCATCGAACACGGCGCCGTGGCCATCGGCAATCCGTTCGGATCGAACTTCGAAGGCCCGTTCTCGCTCACGCAGCGCATGCAACTGCTCGCCGTGATGATCGATGCCTGGCACCAGGCGGGCTTCGTCGTGAAGCGCTGTTCCTTCCTCGAGGCGATGGGTTGGAACCTGCCGCATCAGGTCAGGGAAACGATGCTCGCAATTCGCGAGCGCTGGCCCGAGATCACCGACTTTCACTGTCATCTCCACAATGCCCGCGGCGCGACCATCGCAAGCTACTACGAAGCCCTGCAACTCGGCGCGCGCGAGTTCGATACCTCGATCGGCGGCATGGGCGGCTGCCCGTACTGCGGCAACGGTCGCGCGGCGGGTCACGTACCGACCGAGGACTTCGTCGATCTGTGCCATGAGATGGGGATCGAGACCGGTTACAAGCTCGACAAACTCATCGAGGCAGCAGCCATCGCCGAGGAAGTGGTCGGTCATCCGCTGTGGGGTCACGTGTCAAAGTCCGGCCCACGCCCGCGCGGTACGGCGCTGTATCCGGCCGACATGCCCTTCGTCGAGACCCTCGAAGAAGCTGCCCACTTCCGCAAGGGGCCCGCGGTGTATGCCCATCAGCTCTCACCTTGGCGCGAAGGCGACCCACTGCAGGACAAGTCCGCATGACGGCGACGCAACGTGTGCGCATGAGTCCGATACTTGGCGCGCGGGATGTGCTCTTTCGTGGCGTGTTCGGCACGCCGCTCTCCTGATCAGTCGAGCATCGCCTCGATCAATCGCGGGCCCTTCTCTTTCATCGCGGCGGTGAGCAGCTTGTTGAACTCATCCGCCGTCGTCGCACGCGCCGCCTTGACACCCATGCCTTCGGCGATCTTCACGAAGTCGAGATCGGGGTTGGAGAGGTCCATCATATCGAGCGCGCGTTTGTTCATCGATTGCGCGCCAACGCGGGCGAGCTCCACCCGCAGAATCTGATACTTGCGGTTGGCGAGAATGACGGTGCAGATGTCGAGATTCTCCCGCGCCATGGTCCACAACGACTGAATGGTGTACATCGCACCGCCATCGCCGTGCAGACACAGCACCTTGCGATCTTTACCCGCCACCGCCGCGCCGATTGCAGCGGGCAGGCCATACCCGATCGATCCACCGGTGATCATCAACCAGTCGTGGGGCGCGCTGGTCTCCGTCATCCCGTAGCTGTGCCCACCACAGGTGCCACCCTCATCGACCACGATGGCGTTGGCCGGTAGCAGTTCCGCCACGGCATGGCCGATGGTTCTCGGCGTCAGCTCACCAGTGACGAATCCGGGCCGCGCCAGCGCCACCTTGCGCGGTGCGCGTTTGCGCGCACCCACTTCGTCTGCCAGCTGCTGCAGGGCAAGTTCGGCGTCTTCGGTGAAGTGCGCGAGCGTGTGCAGCGTGCTGCCCGCTGGATAGAACTCACTGGGCTTGCCCGGATAGGCAAAGAACCCGACCGGCCCCTTGGTGCCGACCAGCACGAACTGGGCGGTGTCCTTGATCTGTTCCATGGCCTGTTCGGCGAAGTAGCCGAGCCGTTCGATACGTGCCCGCCCATCACCGCGACTGAGTTTTCTGTTGAGCGTGTCGGCAAAAACGCGTGCGCCGGTCGCCTGTGCAATCTGATCGGCCAGATATACGCATGCTTCCGACAACGCGAGTTTCGACATCAGGATGATGGTGGGTTTACCGTTGGTGAGGAGCTTCGCCGCCGTCTTGACGGCATCCTCGCTCGCCGTTGGCATCTGCGGCATCGCCTGTCGCCCAATGGGCGCGCCGGATTGGTTCCACGCACAGTCCGCCGGCACGATGAGCGTTGCGATCCGTCCAGGCTTCACATTTGCCGCCTGCACCGCATCCGCCGCGTCGCGCGGCAGACTTTCGGCACTGGGTGACGTGCGAACCCAGTGCGAGACAGGCTTGGCGAGCCCAATGACATCCGAGTTGAGCGGCGCATCGTACTGCTTGTGGTAGGTCGCATGATCGCCCACCAGATTGATCATCGGCGAACTCGCCTTCAGCGCGTTGTGAATGTTGGCGGATGCGTTGGACAAACCCGGTCCGAGGTGGAACAGCGTAGCCGCCGGCTTGTCCGCGATGCGGCCATAGCCGTCCGCGGCACCCGAGCACACGCCTTCGAACAGACACAGGATCGAGCGCATGCGGTCGGTGGCACCCATGGCCGCGACCATGTGCATTTCCGACGTACCGGGGTTCGTGAAACAGACGTCGACGCCATTGTTCGTCAGCGTCTCGAGCATGCTTTCTGCACCGTTCATGGCGAGTATTTCTCGTAAGTAGTTTGAGTTGAAAGCTAATCGATCGCGGCCCGATAGGGGCCGAGATCCCAGTGGGGGTAGCGCGCCTGCGCGCGAGCAAGCGTGACCTTGCTCCAGAACGGATGTCCCGGCGGATGCACGCCGAAGCATGCCAGTTGTTCCGGCGTTGCGTGCTCGAAGATGTGATGCCAGGGCTTGGTGTGATGAAACGGCCAGGCGTGATAGCCAATGGTGTCGTCGCGTGCATTCTTGAAGCAGGACATCACTGCATAGCGATGGCCGCGCGGCACGGTCATGTTGGTGCCGCGGTGAAACACGTCGATGCCATACGGAAAGATGCTACCCGCGGGTGCGGCACTCGATCGCTCGTGCGCCTGTAGTTGGCGCTGAAGATCGGCATCGCCGGTCAACGTCGCTTCCGGTCCCGCGAACCGCTCGCTTTCGCTACGCGGCACGTAATGCATCGGGCCATGTCCTTCGCTGACATCGCTGAAGTAGCACAGGATCGTCACCGAGTTGAAGCGCGCATCCTCGGACGGCGCAGTCAGCGTGTGGTTGACGAAGTCACAGTGAAACGGCTGATCGTAGTCGGCATCGCCCGTGAACTTGGCCCATGCCTGGCATTGGTAGAGATGAACCTGATCGGCGGCCAGCGCCGCACGGGCAAACTCGATCAGTGCCGGGTGAACGCCAATCAGGTTGAGTGCAGGCGAGCACTCAAACGGGATTGCCTCGAAGGTACTGAACTGGGCAGGGTTGAACTTGCCGATCTCGCCGGCCTTTTTCTTCACCAGCGGCGCATCCGCGCCTTCGCTGCGCCCGAACACCAGTTCGAAATCCGCGCGCACGGCGGCTACTTCATCAGGGCCGAAGAAGCGTTCGATCAGTACACCACCATGGCGGCGCCAGGCATCGACGTGATCGGCTGTGAATCGAGCGTTCATTGAGCCTTGCGCCAGAGCCAACGCAGGCTCTCCGCGAAGATGGCACCACCATGGCGCAGGCTGTGGCCGCCTTGGCCGAATTCGAAGCGATGATCGTAGCCCGCATAGGCGAGCGCATTGGCCATCGTCTGATTCGCCAGCGGCCAGTCGCCGTACAACGTTTGCGCATCGTTCGCCCCGCTCTGGAGAAATACGCGAATGGGTTTGCGCGGCGTCGCACGGATCAGATACGGATAGTTGTGGCCACCGTGAATGTTCGTGAACGAGCCGCAATGGCTCAGCACCCGGCGGAAATGTTCAGGATGCTGCCACGCCACAGTGAACGCACAGATGCCGCCGCTGCTGATGCCACAAACGCTGCGTCGATCCGGATCGTCGGTGATCGTAATACCGTGTTCGCGCACCACGAACGGCAACACCTCATCAATCAGGAAGCGGCCGTAGTCGGGCGTGAGGCTGTCGTATTCATGGCTGCGCTGCCGCATCGCGATTGCGCGTTGCTCCGGATCTTCCGCCGCACCGCCGTTCGCAGGACGGCCTGGATTGACGAACACAGCAACAGTCGGTTCGATCTCGCCACGGGCGAGCAAGGTATCGAGCACAAGTGGTGCGCGCACGGGTCCACGCGAACTGGCGTACCCGAATCCGTCGTTGAAGACGATCAGCGACGCCGGATGACGCGCGTCGAGGTTGGGCGGCAGGTACACGAAGATGTCACGCAGCATGTTGGCGAACACACGCGACCCATTCCAATCGGCGTGCTTGGTCACCACGCCGGCGGGTACGTCTGCCGCCGGCATCGATTCCGGGCATGGATGGTAGGGCGCATCACCGGCATGGTTGAGCGACGCCAGAATGTCGCTGTTCGAGCGGCCGTTGACTTCCACGGGCGGCGGTTGGTCGAGCCCGAGCGCGACGTAGGTGGTCGCTTTCATTGCCACAAGCGATCAGTCCGGCAACGCAAGGACGCGCTTGGCGAGGATGTTCAACTGAACCTCCGACGTGCCGCCCTCGATGCTGTTGGCCTTGGAGCGCAGCCAGGCGCGTGTGGTGTCGACTTCCTGCGGCTTGAACGGTCGCCCTTCCCAGCCGAGTGCCTGCGTCCCCATCACATCCATCAGCAACTCGTAGCGACGTTTGTTCTGCTCGGTGCCGTAGTACTTGAACATCGACGATGCAGCGCCGGGCGCGTTGCCGGTGGCCGACTCCTCCATGGTACGTCGCATGGTGAGCGCGAAACTGCGATCGTTCATTCGATGCTCGAGCACGCGCCGCCGGATCGTCTCGTCAGCGATGCGACCACGCCGCACACCGATGTAGCGTTTGGCGATGTCTTCCATTGATTCAGTGCGCTGAGTGCCGCCGCCGATGCCGCCGATGGATGTCCGTTCGTGCTGCAGGAGCCGCTTGGCGACGGTCCATCCCTTGTTCACTTCACTGACGACGTTCTTCTTCAGCGCCCGCGCATTGTCGAAGAACGTTTCGCAGAATGGCGACATGCCGCTGATCAGACGGATGGGTTTCACCGTGACGCCGGGCTGATCCATGTCGAACAGAATGAAGGTGATGCCTTCGTGTTTGGGCGCATCGAAGTCGGTGCGCACGAGGCAGAAGATCCAATCCGCGTTGTCGGCACCGGATGTCCACACCTTCTGGCCGGTGATCAGGTACTCATCACCATGGTCCACCGCCCTGGTGCGCAGGCTGGCCAGATCCGAGCCGGCATTCGGCTCGCTGTATCCCTGACACCACCAGATGTCGCCGCGGGCGATCTTCGGCAGGTGCTCGCGCTTCTGGTCTTCGGTGCCGAAGTCGAGCAGCGCAGGACCGATCATGCTGACGCCCATGCCGAGCAAAGCAGGCCGGGCATTGATGCGCCGCAGTTCTTCCTGCAATACCTGCTGCTCCTCACGGGAAAGGCCGGCACCGCCATAGGCCTTCGGCCACGCCGGCACCGTAAAGCCCCGTTCAGCCATGGCATCGAGCCAGCGCTTGGACTCCGGATTCTTCCACCGCGCCCGGCGACCGCCGCCGGGATACTCATCCGCTGGCATCGGCGTGCGGATACTGGGCGGACAATTCGCCTCGAGCCAGGTGCGGGTTTCGGTTCGGAAACGCTCGGTCATGGCTTCGGTCCTCATCGATCAGATCGCGGGTGGTAGTTGGGCGATAGTAGCGTCAAAACGGCGCGCGACGGCACCGGTGCCGACTCGAAAACTTGTCCAAATGGTATCCAATCAGATACCATGGCCGCCATGAACAGCCGCCCCCGATCTGAGCACGAAACACGGTTGCGCGCGCAGCTGGGGCGGCTCCTGGACCGCGCATGGCTCCATTCGGGTCTGTCGCTACGGGAGATCGCGCGCCGGGCGGGCACCTCCCACGCGACGCTGTCTGCTTATCGCAGCGGCCGCAAGATGCCCTCCTTCGTCACCGTCATGCGCATTCTCGACGCCTGTGATCTGGCGGGAGACGTCGAGTTGTCGCCGCGCGTCCGCGCCCGCAACGGCATTGACCGGGGCGAGGAACTCGAAGCGGTGCTGCGACTGGCGGCGGCATTTCCAGCACGGCCGGCCAGGGCGCTGCGCTTTCCGAAGTTCGGGCCTGCCAAACGTACCGCCGCATGATCGAGCTGCCGGAGAAAATCGTCGCGTTGCATCAGGCCCTGCAGGCGGCCACGCTGCCCCACGCCTTCGGCGGCGCATTGGCCCTCGCCTGGTGCACGGGCCAGGCGCGCGGCACGATCGACATCGACATCAACGTATTCACGCCGGTCGAGCGAACCGCAGCGGTGTTCGCGGCCTTGCCCAATGGCGTGAAGCGCGGCAGCAAGGACGCCGCGGCAGCGATGCGCGACGGCCAGGTGAGACTCTGGTGGGACCGAACCCCGATTGATCTGTTTCTCAATACCACCCCCTTCCATGAGGGCGTCGCCGAGCGCACGCGCTGGGAGAGGTTTCTGGGCCAGCAGATTCCGTTCCTGTCGTGTCACGACATTGCTGTGTTCAAGGCTTTCTTCAATCGCACCAAAGACTGGGCCGACCTCGAAGAAATGTGGGCGGCTCAAACACTCGATATCAGCAAGGTCACCGCGGTACTGATCGAGTACGTCGGCGTCGACGACGAACGCATCACGCGGCTGCACACCATCGCCGAGAAATAGGGGACAGTTGACCTATTTCGAAGGCAGGCATGCTGGCCATCTGAGTCCGATCCCGAAATAGGTCAACTGTCCCCTATTTCCTGTCCCCTATCTCTTCCGTTCAACCCGCCCGGGCGAAGTCCGCGATGCTCACCGCCGTATCACGGCTCACGTCCGGACAGGCGATCGGAAAGATCTCGGTGCCGTGGATGGTGCCCATCACCTGGCGGCAGCGCGTTTTGACACCGGCACGTAGCAGCAGGCGATAGAAGTTCACGCCTTCGTCGCGCAGCGGGTCGCATTCGTTGACGCTGATGATCGTCGGGGCGAATCCCTTGACGTCGGCCTCGGTCGCGAACCCCGGCCACGCCAATGGGTTACCCGCTTCCAGTTCCTCGATGCCGTAGGCCATCGCCCCGCGATTGTTATGCAGCTCGAGCAGGATGCCGTTGTTCTCGGTGGATGACGGATTTTCCGGCAGCGGCCAGCGACCCGCGATGTAAGGGCACAGTGCGTACAGGCCACTGACCAGGTTCATCGCCCCTTCGCGATTGAGCCGCAGTCCGGTGGCAAGCGTCAGATTGCCACCGCCGCTCTCGCCGGCAATGATGATTCGCTTTGGGTCGACACCGAGTTTGCTGGCGTGTTCCGATACCCACTTCACGCCCGCCACGCAGTCATTCAGCCCCGCCGGATACGGCAGCACCTCGGGCGCCGACGACGGCGTCAGCGCGTTGCGAAAATCCACCATCGCCACCGCCACACCTTGGGCCGCAATGATCCGTGCCCAGGCGCGATAGTTGCCCATGTAGCACGACATCGACTGCATGCCACCGCCGTGAATGTAATACACACACGGCAGCCGCTCATTGCCGTCCGGGCGGACGAAGCGGATCTTCACCGAGTTGCCGTCCGGCGCGGACACGAAGGCGTGTTCGGAAACCGTGAGCCCGGCAGAAGGGGCGATGGTCTCGTTGTCACACATGTCCAGAAACGCTTCCAGCCCCGTGCGTGCTGCAATCGACTCTTCCGTGTTCACTTCGGCGAGCAGCGCTTCGCGGCTGGCGACACTGCCTCCACCGCCCAGATCCATCGCGCCAAAGATGGCCTTGATGCGCGGGTCGATTCGCGGGTCTTCGACAATCTTGTTCATTTGCAGTCCTCCATGTAATTGTTCAAACGATGACCGAGCCGCCGTCGCAGGTGATGACTTCGCCGACGGTATACGCGCTTGCGCGTGAACACAGGAAGATCGCAAGACCCGCGATGTCTTCCGCCGTCCCGACACGGCCACGCGGGTTACCGCGACCCACCGCGCCCCAATCGGTCTTATCGACGTCACCGCGCCCGCCCACACCCGTGCTCAACATGTAGGTCGGGAACGGCCCCGGTGCGATGGCGTTGACGATGATGTTTTTCTTGACCAGGTGGGCAGCAAGAACGCGCGTCAAGTGATGAACCGCCGCCTTCGAAGGGCCGTAGGAGAAGTTCTCGAAGATTGGATTTTTGATCCCGTCGATCGAACCGACGTTGATGATGCGAGCGGGATCCTCAGCGGTACCTGCACGACGCAGCAGCGGCAGCAACTTCTGTGTGAGGAAAAACACACCCTTCACGTTCGTATCCATCACCTTGTCCCAGCCCATCTCCGGGAACTCGTCGATCGGTGCGCCCCAAGAGACTCCCGCGTTGTTGACGAGAATGTCGAGCTTCTGTTCGCGTCGGGCGACTTCCGCCGCGACCGCTTCGATGCCCGCCATCTCCGCCAGATTGCCCGGAATGGAAATGCACTCGCCACTGTATTCCGCCGACAAACGCGCGGCCGTGGCGTCGCACGCTTCCGCTTTTCGGGCACTGATGTAGACGCGCGCGCCGCTGGCAAGGAAACCGGCCGCGATCATCTCGCCAATGCCGCGCGAGCCCCCCGTCACGAGTGCGACCTTGCCTTTGATGGAAAACAGATTCTGGAAGCTTGGCTTCATCGATGACCTCTATCCAATTGTTGTATTTCTGTTCAGCAGACTGCGCGGCGCTTCAATGTACTTGGCGCGCAGGTATTCACCGAACGATTTCGCCTGACCATCGATGCGAGTGGTCGACGATACGCCATCCTTGAGCATGCCGCGCACATAGAAGTTGAGCGCGCGCAGATTGGGCAGTTCGTAGCGTTCCACTTCGTACTGCGCGATGTCGGGCAGCAGCTGCTTGAAGGCTGCAACCGTCAGAAACCCGTGCAGAAAACCATATGCGGCGTCGGTCTTTGCCCATACGCCGAGGTTGGCGCAACCGCCCTTGTCGCCGGACCGGGTACCGAACAAGCGTCCGAAGGGGATGCGCATCGCCTCGCCGCCGGGCGGCTGCGGAATTCTGGTCGGTTGCTGCTGATAGTAGATCTCCTCGAGCCCGAGCTGACTGGTTGGAATGACATCCGTCACCCTACCGCCACAGTGCACTCGCTCGACGATATGACGACTGTCGATCAACGCCGGCCAGTAGACAATGAAGGGTGCCCCGGAGCTGACCATGTTGCGACCGGTGTAACCGGGAAAATTGGCGAGGCTCAACTCGACCACCTTGGCCGAAAACAACCGGCCGACCTTGTCGGCGTCGCTCGACCGCACGTCGATGCGCAGCGATGCGAACGCCTCTTCGTTCGAGTCGGGATCTTCCTTGTCGCTGCGTATGAGCTGAATGTTCACCTCGTCGAACTGATCCTGCCCACCGAGTGAGTGAAACAGCGCATCGGTGAATATCTCGGCTTTCGCTTCGATGTCGAGCCCGGTGAGGAGCATGTCGCAGCTGTTGCGATACCCCCCTGCGGTATTGATGCAGACCTTGTGCGTGGCAGGCGGGCTCGAGCCTCGACATCCACTGACGCGCACCCGATCCGCACCAACCTGCTCGATCTTCAGCGTATCGAAGTGCGCCACGACGTCCGGGTTGATGTACGCGGGCGTCGAGATTTCATAGAGCAGCTGCGCGGTGACCGTGCCGACGGAAATGAGTCCGCCCGTGTTCGGGTGTTTGGCGATGGTGAAGCTGCCGTCGGCCTCCATCTCCGCAATCGGGAATCCGACATCGCGGTAGCTCGGTACTTCCTCGAAGAACGAGTAGTTACCTCCAACGGTCTGCGCACCACATTCGATGATGTGACCAGCCGCCAGCGCCCCTGCTAGCTGGTCATAGTCCTGCCGACGCCACTTGAATTTCCATGCCGCAGGACCGATCACGACCGCCGCGTCGGTGACGCGCGGACAGACGACAATGTCGGCGCCTTGATCGAGGGCTTCCTTGATGCCCCAGGCGCCGAAGTAGGCATTCGCAGTCACCGCGGTCAGGCCCGAGGCCGCCAATGCCACCCCTTTGTCGATGTTGATGAACGCTTCGCCCTGCTGCTGCAGATCGCTCATTCGCGGCATCAGGTCATCGCCGTCGATGTAGGCGACGCGCGCCGACAGACCGAGTTCGGCCAGCATCGCCTCGATGTCGTCCGCCATACCCTTGGGATTCAGGCCACCGGCATTGCTGACGACTTTGATCCCCTTGTCGAGGCAGGTGCCGATCACCTCGCGCAGTTGCTTGAGAAACGTACCGACATAGCCGGCGGATGCGCCGCGCTGCAGCCGCTGGTTGTAGAGAATCGTCATGGTGAGTTCGGCGAGGTAATCGCCGGTCAACACGTCGATCGGTCCGCCTTCGACCATCTCACGTGCAGCAGACAGTCGGTCGCCGTAGAACCCGCTGCAGTTGGCGATGCGAATGATGTCACTCACGCTCTGTCCCCGGACACCCAACGCGGTTTGCGTTTCTCGCGAAATGCCGCCATGCCTTCGGCGCCTTCTTCGGACCGGAACAGGCGCAGGCTCCACTCGCTCGCGACTTTGAACCCTTCTTCCACCGAGAGTTCGGGAATCGTGCGCGCGAGCTTCTTCGCCTCGGTTACCGCAATCGGGCCGCCCAGACAGATTGCGGCGACTTCGGCGTTCACCGCCTCATGTAGCGCATCCGCCGCAACCGCGCGATGCGCAAGGCCGTAGCGCACCGCATCGTTGCCATCGAAGCGCTCGCCAGTGATGAACAGACGCATGCCGTGATGTACGCCGAGTTTGCGCAGACACACCACCGAAATGACGGCGGGGATCACGCCGATACGGACTTCCGAGAAACTGAACAGTGCCGATGCGTTGGTGATGACGATGTCGGCTGCGCCGACCAGGCCAAGGCCACCGGCGAACGCTGCGCCGTTGACTGCGGCGATGACCGGTTTAGTGCTGTCGAGGATGCGCGTCAACACATCGGCATAGGGAATTGCGCGACCGCCGCCAATGGCTTCCCCGGGTGGACTCTTCAGATCCGCGCCCGCGCAGAAGGCCGGGCCAACCCCGGTGATGACGATGCACCGGACATCTGCGTTCGACTGCGCGGCGTTCAAGTGATCGTACAATTCGTTGACGAGGCCGGCCGACAGAGCGTTGCGATTCTCCGGCCGGTTCAAGGTGATCCAGGCCGCACCCGCGCGAATCTCGTACAACGTGGATGTGCTCATCCCCTCCCCCCTCTCTGTTTTTTGCGTGCGCGGTTTCTTGCGTGCGCGCGTTTGCGCGCTTTTTTCAGTCTAGCTGCGGCCGAGTCGAGGGGGCAACCGCAGCGGCGGGCATACGCACAGCCAACGGGCTTGAATCAGGGAATGCGAGTCTCGAGCGTGGCGCGGAACTGCGTCGCGGCACCGAATGACATCGGATCCAGCACGGCGAACAATCCACCGGCGCGCTCGCCACCGGCCGACGTACCGGCCGCATAGCGCGCGATCGTCGACGTCAGCGTGCGCTCCGCCTCATCGATCGGGGCATCGGAGACCACGATCAGGGCGGCAGTGAAAGCGATCTGCGAAGCAATCACCGCAGGCGTCCGCGCGCCGTAAATTGCGATGATGTCGTCGATCGTGACGATTCGCGTATCGGCAGCCGCAACGGTCGTGCCGAAGCGAACGTCGACACTCGGATCGGTGACGAACCGCAGGGCATCGACTTCACCAGGCGACGCCATGCCCATCAGGTACAGCTCGAGCATGGAGAATGCGTTGGCCACGAACTTCTCGGATCCATCGGCGTTGGTGACGAGGTAGTTGCCGTCCGCAGTCGGCGACAGGTGCGGGCCGTTGCCCATCTGGCCGACATGATTGGACGCGCCCCAATGAAACCCGGTGTGGAGCGACAGGTTGAGCGCGTCCTCGTTCAGATACGCGGCCCAGCGATGGCCGATCTCGTGGTTCAGCTCCACACCAAGCGTGCGCACGTTCTGGAACACGAGCTGTTGCAGACGTCCCGCGCTGCCGTACGCGGCAGAGTGGTCATAGGTTCCCAGGTTGATGCCGACGACGTCGTTGCGAACCGCAAACGACCGCGGGATGCCATCGCCGGTAGCCCGGGTGTGAAAGATCGCAATGAAGTCGAACGGGTCACCGCCGAGCACGGCATAAGCGCGTTCGGTGATCGTCGCGAAGTGCTCGCCATCCCAGGTGGGGGCTACGACGTTGATCATGTAATCGGTGGCGGCGACATCGCTTGCCAGATTGCGCAGCGGAAATTCGCCGGCGAGGGCGCGGCTCACCACCGCGAGTTCCAGCCGGCTGTCGATGAGGTTCTTCGGCTGCATCGCGGATCCGTCCGCGGCAATCGCTTCGATCATGATGGGCACCGCATCGATCGAGGCGTCGTACAGCCGCAACAGGGCGGGCTCTTGGAGTGCTGGGGCGAATGCCAAAGTCCACACACCATCGAGCGCACGGACGTCGCCATGCGTGCCGTCGTCGTACATGGTCCGGCGGAGCTGGCTGCCGGTCGCGCCGACGAGGCCATCAAAATACGACAAGGCAAGGTGCGCGCCGGCCGCAAGTGTGGCGCGGGCCGTGACGGTAACTGTCACGTTCGGCAACTCATCGGCCCATACCGCATAAGGCGTCACTGCGATGCCGCTCAAGGTGACGCCCGCCGGAGTCGATGGTGCCGGCGCCACGGGTGCCGAACTCGGGATCGGTGCCACCGCAGAGCCACCGCCGCCACCGCCACACGCCGCGAGCAGCACGACCGCAAGAGTCGCCATCAGCGCTGTGAAGGAAGCCTGCGGCAAAGCGTAACGTCACGTCGATCCAATGTGCAGCATGGTAGTGATCGCCGCACGGCGACTTGTGCGAGGTTGTGGGCAGTGTGCAGACCTTCCCTCGTGCCGGGTTACAGTCACAATGGTGGGTATATCGATTAGAGGAGCCGGGTCATGAAGTCACGTGTATGCGACATGTTCGGAATTGAGTTCCCCCTGTTCGCCTTCAGCCATTGCCGGGATGTCGTTGCCGAAGTGAGCAAGGCTGGCGGCTTTGGCGTGCTCGGCGCCGCTGGCCACACCCCCGAATCTCTCGACGTCGAGTTGAGCTGGATCGACGACCACGTTGGCTGCGCGCCCTACGGAGTCGATCTCATCGTGCCCACCAGCATTGCCGACAAGGAAGGCAGCTTCACCGCGGCGGAGATCGAAGCGCGGATACCGCCGGAGCACAAACGCTACGTCGAAGGCATCCTCGCGGGGCACGGCATCGCGACCAATGATCTGTGGCGCGGCGGCGTCGGGGATTCCTTCGGCGACAGCATGCGCGAGCGCGGCGCTTCCGCCGTACTCGATGCCGCGTTCGCGCACCCCATCAAGCTGGTGGTGAACGCACTTGGCGTGCCGCCGCCCTTCATGCTGCAGCGGGCCAAGCGCGAAGGCGTCTTGACCGGCGCACTGACCGGCGCCAAGGAACACGCCGTCAAACACGCAGAAGCCGGCGTTGACGTGTTGATCGTGGCGGGCGGTGAAGCCGGCGGTCACTGTGGCGACGTTGCAACCCTCGTGCTGGTGCCGGAGGTGATCGAAGCGCTGCGCCCCTACGGCAACATACCGGTGCTCGCAGCGGGCGGCATCGTCACTGGCAAACAGATGGCGGCCTGCATGGCGATGGGCGCCGAAGGTGCATGGACCGGCTCGGTCTGGCTGACCACGGCGGAGGCAGAAACCAACGCCGTGGTGAAAGAGAAGATGCTGTCGGCAAACTCACGTCAAACCGTCCGCTCGCGCAGCCGCACGGGTAAGTACACGCGCCAGTTACGTTCGCCGTGGACCGATGCCTGGCAAAGCCCCGATGCGCCCGAGCCGCTGCCCATGCCCCTGCAGAGCCTCGTCAGTGAACCCGCCTTGCGCAAAATCGACAAGCTCGCGCTGGCTGGAGATCCCGGCGCACGCCAACTTGCCACCTACTGGGTGGGTCAAGGGGTCGGGTTGATGAACACCAGTCAGTCGGTGCGGGCGGTCGTGTACGAGTTCATGGAGGACTTTCTGCAGGCAGCGCAGCGGCTGCACGGATTCATCGACGAGTGACGGCTGGTCAAGGGGGAACTCGTCCCCACTGATCCCAGAACGTGACCGACCTGGCCGGCAAGCGCTCCGCGCGCCGGTAGACCACACCCTTGGTGTGTGCAACGGGCAGCATGACCGTGAGCACGGCCTCATCAGGCATGTCGAGGATCGCCGCCACTTCGCGCTGGCGCGCGGTGAGCAGCGTTGTCCACGTGGCACCGAGATCGCGAGCGCGCAGCGCCAGCATCAACGACCACGCCGCGGGCAATATGGATCCATAGAAGGCGACTTGTCCGGGCAGGTCCGCACCCGGCGCCGGCCCCTTCGAGCAGACGAAGATCATGGCCGGAATGTCATGCAACCGATCCACCAACGCGCGCTGGGTCGCCTTGATGGTGACACCACGCGCCCGCTGCAGATCGTCCAGTACCGCCTCGTACAGCGTCGCCAACTCGCGCTTGCGCTGGGCGTCGGTGACCACGACGAAACGCCAACCTTCGCCGCCAAGTCCCGTGGGTGCCTGCGTTGCAAGGTCTATGCACTCGAACAGCAGGTCGGGCGCAATCGGCCGCTCGAAGTCGAGATTGCGGCGCACCGACCGCGCCGTGCCAAGCACAGCATCGACGCTGCCGAGATCGAACGTGGCTGAATCCGTCACCGTTATTTCTTGACCGGCAGATCGACGAACGCGCCCGGCCGGCGATTGGCGTTGGCATCGAACGCCTCTCGGATCTCCTCAGTCTGCAGCATGCTGGCATTCCAGATGCCGATATAGTCGAGGCCATCGGCGGTCGAGTGATCGCGCGCGTAGTTGATCATGCGCTTGGAGCCGTAGATGGCGAGCGGCGCCTTCGATGCAATCTCGGACGCGATCTGCATGACGCCATCGAGCAACGTCGCATGATCGGCAAACACGCGATTGACGAGTCCCGCCGCCTGCGCTTCTGTCGCACTCATGCGGCGACCGGTATAAGCCAGTTCACGCACGATCCCCTCGGGAATCAGCTTCACCAGACGCGGAAAGGTGCCGACATCGGCTGTCATGCCGATATTGATTTCGTGAATGGTGAAGAACGCATCCGCACTTGCATAACGCATGTCGCACGCCGTGCACAGGTCCACGCCACCACCGATGGCCCCGCCCTGAACTGCCGCGATCACCGGTATGCGCGCCGCCTCGAGGCAACTGAAGCTCCGCTGCATGTGCAGCACATTCTCGTAGAACGCAGCGCCGCGGCGGATACGCATTGCGGTCTTGTCCTGCTCGCTCATGGCCGGCGGATCGCGCTGAAACGCCGATACATCCAGACCCGAAGAGAAATGAGGGCCCTGCGAGGACAGCACGATCACCCGCGCTCGGGCATTGTTGTCGATGTCCGCAACGATCGCCGGCAGTTCGGTCCAGAATGCGGGAATCATGCTGTTGCGCTTGTCCGGTCGACTCAACTGAACGTGGGCCACATTCGACTCGATCGTGACTTCAAAACACTCGTAGCTCACTTCCATTCCTCCGAAGTTCATACTGGCGCCAACGAATCACCCGAGCATGCACGATGAATGAAGCCATAAACAAGGATGCAATCCGATTACGGATCATGGCGCTCGCATTCGCCGCCACCGTCAGCAGTTCGGCTTGTTCCGCACCGCCGGAGTCGATCACGGATCGCACCAAGCACCCCGACAAGCCAATCACTCGAGTCGAGCAGCCGGCAGATTCGCAAGGTGTTGCAACCGGAGAAGTGCCCGCACCGGTGATGCAACGCGTGCGCGCCCAACTGTCGCAGGACAGCACTGCGGCCGACACGGCCCAGTTGGTGCGTAGCGAGCAGGTGATCTTCAACGATGGTTCGCTCGGCTGCCCCGAGCCGGGTGCGTTCTACACGATGGCGACGGTGCCCGGATATCACGTCGTATACGTTATCGCGGGCGAGACGTTCGACTATCGAGTGAACATGCAGGGCACCGTCAAACGCTGCCTAAGTAGATCGAGCGCGGATGCGACGACACCGTCCCGCTAGCCGCGCCAAAAAAAGCGGGGCCTGATCGGGCCCCGCATGTTCGAACTGCTCCTCAGTCGCGATCAATCGTCATCGTCGTCCTGGCCACCCGGCATGTAGCCATGTCGTGAAACCGGCTTCAGCGGCGACAGGTCTGCGCCCTTGGCACCAATCGTCATCGCCTCGGTGCGCCGCGTTGCGCCGCCGCGAGCACTGGCGCCACGGTCGCCGTTGGTGAACAACAGCACGCCGAGCTCAGGTGAGTTACCTGGGAATGCACCGAAGTCATAAACATCCATGGTGCCGGAACTGTTGCCGGGTATGTCTGCTGCCGGCACACCGACGAAGCGCTCGCCGTAGGGCGTTACGACCAGCCCATCGATGAAGTCACTCGGACCGCCGAAGTACCAGTCGAAGGCTTCGACCGACATGCCGACGTTGGTCACGAGCATGTCCGTACCCGTCAGACCCACTTGCTCACCACAGATGAGCAGCATCGTGTTGCCGGTGTTGGTTGCGTGCTCCGCGTAGAAGAACGCCGACGTCGTGCCGGTAGCGCGATTGAACACCCACGACAACTGCCGGCCATCCGAGAGCTGCCCGCTGAGCGACAGATCGAAGTTGAAAACCTCGTAGTCGATCGCACCATCACGATTGGTATCGAGATAGATGGTGTGGCTGACGGGCGCCAGGTGAGTCTGTCGCTCCCAGGTATTGATCGCGAATGCCCACAGGAACGACTCCTCTTCCGAACAGAAGCCGGCAGGCACCGGGAAGGTGTTGATGCCCACCGCGCGCAGATCCGGGGTCGGGCTTTGCGCGCCGCGTGCACCTTCGGGCAGGTCGCCACTGACTGCGAGCAGCGCATACGCGTCGAGTTGCGCGGTGCCGACCCCGTAGTTGGTGAGACCAACCACCGCGCCATCGGCGGCGACGGAGTTCGCATCCGCCACCACATGTGCAGCCTTGCGCGGCAGCACGTGCCACGCAATCTCGAGCGGATTCTTGCGGTCGTCGAGTTTGACGTAGCCGTCGAACTCGTTGGCCGTGAGTGTCGCCGGATTGGCGCCGCTGCTGCCCGAATTCATGACATTGACCGGCAGACGCTCACCGTCGATCGACACCGACACCAGAACCGTTTGCATAGCACCCGGCGGCAAGTGGATCTTGGTTGGCCATGCGCGCACGGAGACTGCCTCGCTGGCCGCGTCCGCGGCATAGCGCAACGACGCGGACACGTCGTATTTGACGGCGCGCTTACTCAGGTTCTTCACCTTGAGCAGCCGCAGCGCGAACGCCCGATCGCGGGCGACATCGCGGAAGCCGAAGCTCACGGTCGGTGAGCCCGTGATGGCATCCCAAGCCGCGACACCGGAGGCAATCGCCTGATCGACGCGCACTTCACCACCGCCAATGCGCGTGATTGGCGCAAGCCCGGTGAATGGATCGGTCGCGATATTGGTCTCGGCGTTCGTTGCGAGCAGCGCTTTGACTTCCAGCGGCGTGATCATGCGCCGCTTGGGCGGCCCCCAGCCACGGCTCTTGCCCTTGGACGGCGAACTCGGTTCGCTGAATGCCTCGATCACGAGCGCCGCGGCACCGGCCACCATTGGCGCCGCACCGGACGTGCCACCGAAGGCGGTTTCGCCGACCCCAGTGCCCACCTCGGCCGAGACGGATGCGCCCGGTGCCCCGATCTCCGGCTTGACGCGGCTGTCGAAGTTGCGCGGTCCGCGCGACGAGGAACTGACCATCTGTCTGACCAGTGGCAGCGCATCGGCGGGATCGAAGCTGCCTTGCGCGCCGCCGGCCGCGATGGCCGCCTTGGTGGCAACGCTTGCGGCTTGATTGATCATGTAGCCGGGTACGGTGATGGGACCGCCAGGATCGGCGTATGCACCTTCGAACGGATCGCCCGGTGCAATCAATCCAATGACGCCCACGACTCCACCACCATTGGCGATATTGAAAATCTTGGTTGTGAAGTTGCAGGAGCCACGATCCACCACCACCACGCGGCCGTTCAGTGCTCCCGCGGCGAAGGGCGCACAGCCGTCGAGGTTACCGCCCGCGCCATCCCCATACACGAGCGGCCCTGAGATCGCGCTCATGAGCGGTGCCGACCAAGGCTGGAACACCGCCGAGTAGAGATTGCCGTTGACCTCTAGTCGATCGAGGCGGGCGGACGGCACCTGTGTTTGAGCCACCGACAATGCGGTGTCCGCTGCCGCCGGCGTACCGGTGACATAAGGTTTGTCCGCGCTGTTGCCCGCGGATGCCACCGTCAACACGCCGAGCGCCGTTGCGTTGTCCACCGCCAGCGCAAGATCGTCGTCAAAGGGCTGGCCGTAGGCGGAGCCAATCGACATGTTGACGATGTCGACCGCATCTGACGGATCGCCATCGCCATTGGGATCGACTGCGTATTCCATGCCTTGAATCAATGCCACACCGGAACAGGACGTGGCGACGGCCGAACAGACCTTGACCGCATAGAGATCAACGCCCGGAGCGACGCCGCCGCGGCCACCGATGATGTCGGCGACATGGGTGCCATGGCCCTGGAAGTCGATCGGATCATCGTCCGGGGCAAGGGCGCCG
The DNA here is from genome assembly GCA_041738285.1 of Pseudomonadales bacterium. Taxonomy (GTDB): domain Bacteria; phylum Pseudomonadota; class Gammaproteobacteria; order Pseudomonadales; family Azotimanducaceae; genus SZUA-521. Next base: position 27,288 of record JBGSQB010000065.1, read on the forward strand.
TCGGGCCACACTTCACCAACGAAGTCGTAACCCTCAACCACCTTGGCGGTTGGGAACATCCCATCGCGCGATGTGTTGGCGGGGTCCGAAGGATCCGCTCCGTACGCCGCTTCGTACGCGGCAAACGTTCCCGCGCCGCCAAAATTGGCGTGGGCATAGTCGATACCGCTGTCGAGCACCGCTACCCGGACACCTTCGCCTCTGACGCCGACGTTATGGACCGCAGTGGCGCCGATGTAGGGCACCGTTTCGGAAAGGTCGAGTTGATAGTTGCGTACCGGCGCGATGCGCGTGACATCCGGGTCGGCCGCAATGCTGGCCAGCGCGGCGGCATCGACTTCTACGAACACGGCGTTGATCACGCGCTGCGTGCGTGCCATGACACGCATGCGATTGGATCCGCCTCGACGGGCGATGAATGACGCCTGTTCGGAGTCGATCGCGAACTTGCGATTGACGCGCGCCGAGGCGAGTTCGTCGCCCATGGCGCCGACCGCTGGTGTTCGCAGCCGCACGATCACCTGTTGGCGACCGGTCGCGCCGGAGAGTGATGGATGCAACACCCCCTGCCCGCGGGGCAACTGCATGTCCGCGCGCTCGATCGGTACATCGAGTTTCATCGCCTCGATGTCTGCGCGCAGGGCATCGGTGCGATCCGTGGCACGATCCGCCGCGATCACCGAAGTCGTCGATGTGAGGCCTGCGATCATGCATGCGGCAATGCGCCAACGAACGGACCGGTTGACGATCTGCATGTGTGTACTCCTTGTCGTTTTAGGTATTCGAAGGCAGACCCGCCGAGCAGCAACGGTCTACACACAGGGCCTTGTCCGTTAGTTGTGGCACGATCGCCGTCGCGATGTGCCCCGCGCCCCCCATGCCGGCACGCACCGGGCAACGTCGCGCTGCCAAGGATGTGCCGAACCCAACTGTCCCCTTTCGAACCCCTAACCTACGCCCGCGCGCAGCGCAGTTCAACGAATTCGTCCTGCGCATTGGCCATGGGTTAAGCTGCTCCGATAATCGAACATTTACAGTTCGCCTACTGCATATGAGGAGATCAACCATGGCTCAGGATCAAGGACTGCAACTGCAGTCGAACGTGAAGAAGGAAGGCGTGCTCGAACTACGCCTCGTCTCGGTGCCCATCCCCGAGCCGAAGGACGACGAGGTGCTGGTGCGGGTCGAGGCATCACCTATCAACCCCTCCGACTTGGGGCTCTTGTTCGGCGGCGCCGATATGAGTACGGCCAAGGTATCCGGTGCCGGCAGCAGTGCCGTGGTCACCGCGCAGGTACCGCCAGCGATGCTACGCGCCATGGCGCCCCGCATCGATCAGGCGTTGCCGGTGGGCAATGAAGGCGCTGGTGTGGTCATCAAGGCGGGTGCGTCCCCAGCGGCGCAAGCGTTGATGGGCAAGACCGTCGCCATTCTCGGCGGCGCGATGTATGCGCAGTATCGGGCTATTCGGGCATCGCAATGCCTGGTGATGCCGGCCGGCACCACACCAAAGGATGCCGCATCCTGTTTCGTCAATCCGCTGACGGCGATCGGCATGGTCGAAACCATGAAGCTCGAGGGCCACAAGGCACTGGTGCATACGGCAGCGGCATCGAACCTCGGTCAGATGCTGGTCAATCTCTGCAAAAAGGACTGCGTCGAACTCGTCAACATCGTGCGCAAACCCGAGCAGGCCGAACTGCTCAAGTCGATCGGTGCAAAATACGTCGTCAACTCCAGCGCGCCGACGTTCATGGAGGACTTGATCGAGGCGCTCGTCGCAACCGGTGCCACGATCGGCTTCGACGCCACGGGCGGCGGCAAGCTCGCGGGTCAAATACTCACCGCCATGGAAGTCGCCGCCAACAAGACGGCCAAGGAATTCAGCCGCTACGGCTCCACCGTACACAAACAGGTGTACATCTACGGCGGCCTCGATCGCTCACCGACGGAACTGAACCGCGCTTTCGGCATGGCCTGGAGTCTCGGCGGCTGGCTGCTCACTCCGTTCCTGCAGAAGATTGGCAACGCGGAAGCACAGAAGCTGCGCGAGCGAGTGGCCCGGGAAATCAAGACCACATTCGCGAGTACCTATACAAAGGAAGTATCGCTCGCGGAAGCACTGTCCTTGGGCGCGATCAGCGTCTACGGCAAGCAGGCAACCGGCGAGAAGTACCTGATCAACCCCAGCAAGGGCTGAGGCGAAGCGGGCAAAAAGGGGAGATAGGGGACAGGCATATAGGGGACAGTTGACCTGTTTCGTGAGCGGCCCGATCCGCGTCCGCGGTCGCCTTCGAATTAGGTCAACTGTCCCCTATTTGCCTGTCCCCCCTCTTCCCTGTCCCCCTACTCCATCTGCGCGAGCCTTGGATCGTTCGGATAGACCCACTCGGGCCCAATCACCTGCGCCACGCGCAGCTCGGGCGGAACGTTGTCGATTCCGATCATCCGATCGGCAGCCTGGTTCCAGTGATAAATACGCGCTTCCTGGTAACTGAGCGGCACGCCCTTGAACGCGTAGGACTGCATGGACTTCTGAATCAGCGCGCCGAATTGCGTGTCCTCGAGCAGCACCTGCACGAGACTCTCGCCGTCGTTCACCGTCCACATGTCCGGCTTTTCACCATCGCCCCAATCGGGCGCCAAGGTCCAGGTTTCGAACCGGCATTTGTCGATTCCGTTGGGCCAGAACAACAGCGGCGGCAGCGCACGGGCGCTGAGTGGCGACACCCAGTTCGGGAAGATCCCATACGACTGCGTGCACGTGCGCGCTATCTCGCCGACGGTATCAATCTCCGGCGTCGATGTCGGCAATCGCACCGCACCTAAGTTGTTGGCGCCCTTCGGTACCGGCGCGACCATGCGACCGTGGCCGTTCGGATACAGCGTATTGACGTTGCGCCGGTCATCGAGAATCGGCGACACGGTCTTCGGATGAATGCTGCGCACGTGATAGACCTCGGTGTTTGCCTCCATCGCGATCTTCCAGTTGCAGTCGAGGTCGAACACATGCCGCGCAGCGAGTCGGCATTTGTCGAATTGAAATTCTGCCCATTCATCGGCGATTGGACCGAGCCAATCGCGCAGACGTGGCGCGTCATCGTCGAAGTTCACGAAGATGAGATTGCCGAAGCGCTCGCAGCGCACGCGGCGCAGTCCTCTGCATTTCATGTCGAGATTGGAGAAGTCCTCGGGGTCGCGCACCGCGAGCAGATCACCCGAATGACTGTAGGTCCAGCCGTGATAGCGGCATACGAGTCGCGGCCGCTTGCCCGACTCATCGGTTACCACTGGCGCGCCGCGATGACTGCACGTGTTGTAGAACGCATTCACCGCGCCGTCCTCGGCATGCACGATGACGACCGGCTGGCCCGCCATCTCCCATCGGCGGAAACACCCCGGCTCGGGAATCTCATCCATGTGCGCGGCGAACAGCCACGACTTGCGCCATATATGCTCGCGCTCGAGTGCAAAGAACCGTGCATCGGTGTAGCGGCCGGCGGGAATGTCAGGCAGCGTCGGGAATCCCGCGGGCGGAGACGTGCGATTCGCCTCGAACTCCATGAGCCGTCGCAGCGTCTTGATCTGTGATGCATCCATGCGCTGATCCTCGCCTAATCTCGCAACCACGGTCTACTATCGTATTCGCCGGAACACGGGTGTCGACAATGCGATTTCTGGATCCTGCCCTCATCACCGATCCATACCCGCACTACGCGATCTGGCGGGATCAGGCGCCCGTGTGGCGCGACCAGGAAGTCGGCGCCTGGATCGTCAGTCGCCACGATGATGTGCGCGCCACCCTCAAGGACTCCACCACCTATTCCTCCGCCGCGATGGCAGTGAACTTCCATCTGCCGCTGCTCATGGACGATCCACCGCGCCACACACAGATGCGCGCGCTGGTCGATCGCGCATTCACGGTGCGCATGCTGCGCACCCTGGAAGAACGGGTGGCATCGATTGCCGCGGATCTTGTTGCGCAGATTCCGGCTGGGGACCCGATCGACATCGTGCGTGCGCTGACGACACCGCTGCCGGTTGCTGTCATCGCCCAGATGATGGGCATACCGAACGAGCGGTCCGACGATTTCAAGCGATGGTCCGACGCACTGACCGGTACCAGCACGACCGAAGCGTTAGCCACGCGCGCACAGGACATCGGGCAGATGAGCGCTTTCTTCCACTCACTCATACCCGAGCGCCGCGCCCGCCCCCGAGAGGATCTCGTCAGCGCAGTGGTCAATGCCCAGATCGACGGCGAACAGTTGTCGGACGCGGACATCGTTGGCTTCAATATTCTCTTGCTCATCGCCGGTAACGAGACCACCACGAATCTGCTCGGGAACCTGCTCAACGTCCTGGTCGATCGACCGGCGCTGTACGCGCGATTGGCAGCGCAACCCGCGCTGATCGACAACGCCGTCGAAGAAACGCTGCGCTTCGATGCGCCAGTGCAGTTCGTCATGCGCCGCGCGACTCGAGAACTGGCGCTGCACGATCAAACAATCGGTCCCGGTGAGGCGATCACCGTGCTGATGGGGTCCGCCAACCGTGACCCGCGCGCCTATGACCGGGCGGACGCGTTCGATCTCGACCGGGCACGCAACCACCATCACACCTTTGGTTTCGGCATCCACTTCTGCATGGGCGCCCCTTTGGCGCGCCTCGAAGCCCGCGCGGCGATGCGGGCGCTGCTCGCCCGCTTTCCAGAATTGTCCCGTGGCGCTGGCCCCGTCGAGCGCGTGCCATCGCAGATGTTGCGCGGCTTCCATCACCTGAGCCTGCAGTTCAACCCATGATCTATTCCATTCGGGCATGTATTAGTTTTCAAATATTCCATTTTTCCTCTAGCGCACGCCTGCTAACGTGCGCGGCCTTCCTGGTGCAGACTCAGGAATCGACACCAATTCAGCGATGGAGCGAGCAATGACGGGTTATCTCAAGCAGATCGAAGACGTACGCGGCGTACTGCGGCAGCGGGACGAGTGGCGGGCCATCAATCCCGAGCGCGTGGTGCGCATGCGCCTGCAGAACCGCTTCAAGAACGGTATCGAGATCGCCAAGTACACGGCGGACATCATGCGCCGCGACATGGCGGCCTATGACAAGAACCCGGGCCACTACACCCAGTCCCTCGGCTGCTGGCACGGCTTCATCGCCCAGCAGATGGTGATGTCGGTGAAGAAGCACCGCAAAACGACCGATCGCAAGTACATCTATCTGTCCGGCTGGATGGTCGCCGCACTGCGTTCGAAGTTCGGCCCGCTACCGGATCAAAGCATGCACGAAAAGACCACCGTGTCGGACCTGATCGAGGAGATCTATACGTTCCTGCGTCAGGCAGATGCGCGCGAATTGCGGCACATCTTCGCGGAACTCGACGACGCGCGCCGCGCGGGTCGACCGATCAATGATGCGGTCAAGAAAATCGACACCTATCAGACCCATGTCGTGCCGATCATCGCCGACATCGACGCGGGCTTCGGTAACGAAGAAGCCACCTACCTCCTCGCCAAACGCATGATCGAGGCGGGTGCGTGCGCCATTCAAATCGAAAACCAGGTGTCGGACGCAAAGCAGTGCGGCCACCAGGACGGCAAGGTCACCGTACCTCACGAAGACTTCGTCTCGAAGATTCACGCGGTGCGCTACGCGTTCCTCGAACTCGGTGTCGACAATGGCATCATCGTCGCGCGCACCGACTCCCTTGGCGCAGGCCTCACGCAGAAGGTGCCGGTCTCGAAGAAATCCGGCGACCTCGGCGACAAGTACTGCAGCTTCCTGGAAACGACGCCGGTCAACGACATCAATGAACTGAAGGACGGGGACATCGCCATCCACCAGGGTGGCCGCCTGTGCAAGCCGAAGCGCCTGGACAATGGTTTGTACGCGTTCCGCGAAGGCACCGGTGCCGACCGCGTCGTGCTCGATTGCATTACGAGCCTCGAACATGGCGCCGACCTCCTGTGGATCGAAACCGAGAAGCCGAACCTCGATCAGATTGCCGGGCTCGTCAACGCGGTGCGCAAGGTGCGGCCCGAAGCCAAGCTCGTGTACAACAACTCCCCTTCCTTCAACTGGACGTTCGCATTCCGCGAGCAGGTGTACGAAGAGATGAAGGCGGCGGGCAAAGACGTATCGGCCTATCCCGACCCGAAGAAGAACGTCAAGGCAATGATGAGCGTTGAACTCGACGGCACGGAGCTCGGCAAACGCGCCGATGCGTTGGTGCAGCAGTTCCAGAAGGATGCCGCGCGCGAATCCGGTATCTTCCACCACCTCATCACGCTGCCGACCTACCATGAAGCGGCGCTCGGCACCGATGTGCTGTCAGAAGGCTACTTCGGAGACCTCGGCATGCTTGCTTACGTGCGCGACGTGCAGCGCCAGGAGATCCGTCGGGACCTCGCGAGCGTCAAACACCAGGATCTGGCGGGCTCCAACATCGGTGACGACCACAAGGAGTACTTCCTGGGTGAGAAGGCACTGCTGGCAGGCGGCGCCGCCAACACGATGAATCAGTTCTAGATTTGCAACCTCAGTGCCGGTGCACCCGCACCGGCAGTTCGCCGATGCCACGGATGAAGTTGTTCGGCTGCCGCCGCACCTGGCCGACCACTTCAACGTGGCGGAAGCGATTCAGGATCTCCTCCCACAGCACCCGTAGCTGCATCTCCGCCAGCCGATTGCCCATGCAGCGGTGAATACCGAAACCGAATGCCACGTGCTGCCGCGCATTCGGCCGATCGATGATCAACTTCTCGGCATCCGCGAACACCGTCTCGTCGCGGTTCCCCGACAGGTACCACATGACGACCTTGTCGCCCTTGCGGATGGTCTTGCCACCGAGTTGCGTGTCTTCCATCGCCGTGCGGCGCATGTGAATGACCGAGGTTTGCCATCGCACCATCTCCGCCACCATGTTCGGCACGAGAGCCGGGTTCGCTCGCAGCTTGTCGTACTGATCCGGATACTGATTCAGCGCCAGCACACCGCCACTGATGGTGTTGCGGGTCGTATCGTTGCCGCCGACGATGAGCAGCATGATGTTGCCGAGAAACTCCGTCGGCCGACTCATCATGTCCCTCGTCGACTCACCGTGCGCCATCATCGAGATCAGATCGTGTTCGGGCGCACGCGCAGCCCGTTCCTGCCACAGCTGGGCAAACGTATTTGCGCACTCCTGCAGTCCCCGTTGACGCACGTCGACCGCGAGCCCTGCCTCGCCCATCAGCATTGGTGACGCAGTGGTGATGTCTGACCAATAGATCAGCTTGTGGCGATCTTCATAGGGAAAGTCGAACAGCGTCGCCAGCATGCGTGCGGTCAATTCCACCGATACATGCTCGACCCAGTTGAATGGCTCGTTGGTCGGTAGGTGTTCGAGGATGTCGATCACGCGCTCGCGGATGAGCGGCTCGAGATTAGCGAGATTCGAAGGCGCCACCGACGGCGCAACCGCCTTGCGCTGCGCACTGTGTTTTGGCTCGTCCATAGCGATGAAGTTTGCCAGCTCCACTTCGGGCTCCGCGTCCTGATCGGCGATGGTGATGCCACCTGCTTCGGACGAGAACACCTCGTGGTTGGTGTCGACGTGTTTGATATCGGCATAGCGCGTGATCGACCAGTACGGTCCGTTCGGACTCTCAGGGCAGTAATGCACCGGATCTTCCTTGCGCAGGCGTGCAAACACCGGTGCCCAACCCTCGCCCGCGTACAGGTGCGCGGCACTGACATCGAGACTGTTCAGCGGCACAGCGGCGCTACTCATGAACCCTCCCATCCAACGTAAGACGATCGACAGACTGTCTCACATATTCCCGCACGCGCATAATTCGCCAATGGACGAACTCTCCACGCCCTACTCCCTCTCGGAAGATGCCGTTTCACGTTATCGAGACGAGGGTTTCGTCAAGCTGAAGGCAGTGCTGTCGGCCATCACGATCGACGCATTTCGCGCCGAGCTGACCCGCGTGGTGCGCGACGTTTATCTCGCACAAGTCCACGCGCGCCTGGCCGAAGATTACGGCACGAAGTTCGCGGACAAGGCGGCGAAATTCTTCGCAGCGCCAGCGGCCGGTCCGCAATCGACGTACGCACGGGCGTTCACCCAGCGGCCGAATCTATGGCGGTTCTCGCCACTGGCCGAAACGCTTGTACGCAGCACGCGACTCGCCCGCATCGCAACCCAACTCATGGATGTCACCGGCGTCCGCCTTTACCACGACCAGGCGCTGTTCAAGGAGGCGCACGGCGGTCATACGCCCTGGCACGTGGACCAGTTCTACTGGCCCTTGTCGAACGCCAACACCACCACGCTCTGGATTCCATTGCAGGCGGTGCCTCTGCAGATGGGCCCGGTTGCGTTTGCCAGAGGTTCGCATCGCGCGGCAGCCCAGGGTCTCGCGGCGCAACTGGCGATCAGCGACGAAAGCGAAGCGCGGCTCGCGCAGCTCATGTCGGAATTCGAAGTCGACGAGTCCGCATTCGATATCGGTGACGTCAGCTTCCACTCTGGATGGACCTGCCACCGTGCCGGGCCGAACTCGACCGACGCCACCCGTGCGGCATTCACGATCATCTACATGGATGAGAACATCCGGCTGATCGAGCCCGAACACGATAACCACCGCTTCGATGCGCGCATGTGGTTGCCTGGCGTCCGGCCCGGCGAGATCGCTGCATCGAAGCTGAATCCCGTTCTCTACTCGAACTGAGTCGTGGCAGCGGGCTTGCCCGCGAACTCATCAGGCAACGAAGACCTGTGGTGTGAAGTGGCCATGAAACTGATGCGGCACATGATGTCGCAGCGGCAGCCGGCAGACGCGATCCGTCACATCTGCGGCACGATAGATCTGCAATTCACTGCGATGTGCAAAGGCGTCGTACACCACCTCGAGCACATAACCATCATCTTCACCGCGCGCATCGTTCGCGGCGGCAAACATCGGCTCGGACCCGTAGTGGCCCTGCGGTAAGGTCACGAGCGACGCCTCACCATCGTATGCAACTTTCTGAAACCCGTTGAAGAAGCTGTTCGCGCCATTGGCCACGCTGCAGGCGGTGTAGCACCACTGGTGTTTCTGCCCAGCGACGACCGGATTGAAGGTTGGAAACTCGCACTCGGTGTCGATCAACCGTTCCACACGCATACTGCCCGTGGTCATGTTGAGCGCGTAGCGATTGTAGAACCCACCACCGAACCGTCCGTTGGGATTGAACACGTCTTTGAGCGTCGCGTTGGCGTCGAAGTTGTCCTGGAACATGCCATCTACGACGATCTCATCTCCTTGCTCGAATGCATTGCCGAAATGAATGATCGCGCCGGGGTCTGTCTCGAACACCTTCACCACCTCGAGGGAATCGAGGTCCACCACCATCACCCGCATGTTGATCGACTCATCGAACGCGATGTTGTCGGAGATGCTGTGCTTGCCGAGCATGAAGCCCAGCATCCCGCCCATGACGATCGAGTTGATGAAGAAGATCGCGTACTTGTCGGTCAGCGCGAAATCATGACAGAAGGGAAAGCGGTCTAGCGGCAGTTGAGTCTTCTGCATGAGCGTACCGTTGGGCGCGATTCGATACACGTTGATGCAGGGTTTCGGTCCGGTCATGCCAAAGCCGGATACGCCTGCTCCGAAGTTGATGTACTGACCGGTCCTCGGGTGCACCTTGCCGTGGGCGCTGAACACATTGGTCCTGCTCAAACCGCCTTCGTAGTCGAACTCACCGACCGTGTCGAGTGACCCGGGCTCGAGCCGCCACGGCCGGCCGCCTTCGTTCAGGGCCAACAGCTTGTCGCCGTGATAGATGATGCTGGTATTGGCCGGGTTGGCCGGCATCTTCATGAAGTTTGCCCACATGCCACCCGGCAGCTGCGTGCCGAATCCCCGATAGAGTACTTTCTGCGCAGCGGTTTCCTCGACGTACTTCGGGGTCCTCACGTAGGCGTTCCTGAAATGCACGCGATCGCCAAGGAAGCTGAACTGACAGATCATGCCGTCGCCGTCGAACCAGTGCCCAAAGGGCTGTTCGCCGATGCGCTGGCGTCCGGGGCCATTGCGAAAGAATGTGCCGATCAGATTCGTTGGCAGGTTGCCGTCGATCTCATCGATCCAATAGCTGTGTTCGTCATCGAGGTTGGCAAGGCCACCGTGACAACTGGGCGCCTCGTTACTTCCCGCAAAGCGACCCGAAAGGACTGCGCTCATGGTTTCCTCGATTGCTGCTGTTGCATTCGACTATAGCCTATAGCCGAGACGCCACGCCTTCGCTATCGTCCCTACATCGACACTTCGAAGATCGGCGTGAAGTACCTTCCGCTCGTCTGGGCCGCCCTGCGTCGGCGACCAATCCGCACCGTGCTGACGGTGTTGTCGGTGATGGTGGCGTTTGTCCTGTTCGGCGTAATGCATGGCGTCGTCGCAGGTTTCGACAGCGCACTCGACAAGATGAGCGAAACCCGTCTGCGGGTGATGAGTCGCGCCAACGTACTCGAACCGCTGCCGCTGGCCCACAAGCACCGAATCGAACGCATCGATGGCGTACTGGCGGTGGCGTACGTCAGCATACTGATCGGCCACTATCAGGATCCCAAAAACGGAATCACCGGCGCGGGTGTCTCCATGGAAGAGTTCCTCACCGTGTTTCCTGAAATCAGGATTCCAGCCGACCAGCGGGCGGCACTGCTCACCGCAAGAACCGGTGCGGTCGTAGGCAGCGAACTCGCCCAGCGTCACGCCTGGAAACTCGGTGACCGCGTCACCATGATTTCGCCGATGTGGACCCGCGCGGACGGCACCTCCAACTGGGACTTCGACATTGCTGCCATCGCCAACGGCGAACCCGGCGACGAGCCGCAGTTCGCCAATGAGATTTATTTCCACTTCGACTACCTCGACCAGGCGCGGCTCGATGGTCGCGGTACGGTGCATCAGTTTGTCGTCAGCATCGATGACACAGCACGGGCAAACGCGATCATCGGCGCCATCGATGCCGAGTTCGCCAATTCTTCCGACGAGACCACGACACTCAACGAAAAGGAATACCTGCGCTCGATGGTGCGCCAGGTCGGCAACGTCAGCTACCTGGTGTACGCAATACTCGGCGCAGTCATGTTCACGTTGATGTTTCTCACCGGCAATACGATGGTGCAATCAGTGCGTGAGCGAACCTCGGAACTTGCAGTGCTGAAGACGATCGGCTTTCCCGAGTTTTCACTACTCGCGCTGGTGGTGACTGAGTCGCTGTGCTTGTGCGTGACGGGTGCGGTCGCAGGCCTGCTCATCGCTGCCGTCGTGTTTCCGTCGGTGTTTGCAAGCTTCGGCATCAGTGGCATTCATCTGTCCACCGATGTGTACGTACATGGCATCGGTCTTGCCGCGGCGCTCGCATTGGTAGTGGCTTGCCTGCCGTCCTGGCAGACCCGACGTCTGTCGGTGGCGGCCGCGTTGGCGCGAGGCTGAGGTGCTGTGAACCCCATCAGGCAGATTGTCGCGATCACACTCATGAACCTGCGCAGCATTCCCGGCAGGCTCGGTGCCTCTTTCGTCATTTGCATCGGCATCGCGGGTGTAGTTGCGGTACTCATCACGGTCCTTGCGATGGCTACCGGCCTTGAACGAACAGTGAGCAGCACCGGGCAGGCGGATCGGGCCATCGTTCTGCGCACCGGCGCTCAGGCGGAACCGCTCAGCACCCTGTCGAGAGAGGCAATGCTGGTCATCGAATCCGCCCCGGGCATTGCCCGCGACGAATTCGGGCCGGCAGTCGCTGCGGAGGTCGTCGTGTCGGTCAGCCTGCCGCGCGCAAGCGACGATCAGATGGCCGCAGTTGCGGTGCGTGGCATCACGCAGGCGAGCGTGCGTCTGCGACCCGAGGTGAGAATGGAATCAGGTCGCATGGCTATCCCGGGACTGCGCGAAGTCGCAATCGGCCGCGCATTGGCCGCCGAATTGAGCAACGCTCGCCTGGGCGACGCCCTGAGTTTTCATGGTGGTCAGTGGCACATCGTTGGTGTGTTCGTTAGCGGTGGCGACGCACACGAGTCGGAACTGTGGGTCGACGCCAACACGCTGATGTCAGCGGCAAATCGAACCGTGTTCAACAGCGCCACCGTGCGCCTGAACGAGCCCGGCTCCCTCGACGCCCTGTCGAAGGCACTCGATGAGAACCCCCAGCTACGCGTGGAGGTGCAGCGCGAAAGCGACTACTACCTCAATCAGTCGAAGGGCTCGGTGCAGATCATCGAGTTTGTCGCACAGGCGGTTGCGAGCATCATGGCGGTGGGCGCCCTGCTCGGCGCCCTCAACACGATGTACACCGCAGTCGCAACGCGCACCGTGGAGATCGCAACGCTGCGCGCAATCGGCTTCGGTGCCCTGCCCGTGGTGACTTCGGTGCTTGCCGAAGCGGTGATTCTGGCGCTCTGCGGCGCCGGCCTCGGCGCGTCCATCGCCTGGCTCCTGTTCAACGGCAATGCCTTTGCAACCGGCAGCGCACTGTCGCAGATCGCGTTGCGTCTGCACATCGGCGCTGATCTCGTCGTTATCGGTGTAGTCTGGGCGGTGGTGATCGGCGTCATCGGTGGTCTGCCACCGGCCATCCGAGCGGCACGCCAATCGATCGCCGAAGGCATTCGGGCTCAGTGAGAGATAGATGAAGACAGTACTAGCATTCGATGCTGCGGCAATCCACCGCGGCAACAAGGGCCTCGCCATCGATCATGCGCGCATTGCCAAACGGGCCGATGCCCTGGTCGATTCGATGACGCTTGCGCAGCAGTTCAACGAACTGCGCGGGTTGCAGCAGGGGCCCATCGATGGCCTCTACTATGCAGGCGGCGATGCAAGCCTCGGTCTACCGCCATACGCGATGGTGGATGGCCCGCGCGGCGCTCGCGCAGGCAAGGCCACTGCATTTCCGGTTGCGATTGCGCGCGCTGCTACGTTCAACGTTGAACTCGAACGTCGGGTCGGACTCGCTATCGGCCTCGAGGTCGCCGCGCGAGGTGGCAACGTGCTGCTCGCCCCTACGATCAATCTGTTGCGTCACCCGGGCTGGGGCCGCGCTCAAGAAACCTATTCCGAAGATCCTCACCACATGGGCGCAATGGCTGTTGCTTTCATCAGCGGCGCGCAGAACCATGTGCTGACGAGCCCCAAGCACTTTGCCCTCAACAACCTCGAGAACACGCGCTTCGATCTGAGCGCCGACGTCGACCCGCGCACGTTGCACGAGGTGTACCTGCCGCACTTCAAACGCTGTGTGCAGGAAGCGGCGGCCGCCTCGATCATGAGCGCCTACAACAAGGTAAACGGCGTCTACTGTGGTGAGCACCCGCAGCTGCTGACCACGATCCTGCGCGAGGAGTGGGGCTTCAAGGGGTTCGTCGAGTCCGATTGGTTCCTTGGCACGCGCTCCACGGCGGACGCCATCAACGCCGGCATGGACATCGAAATGCCGGCGCCCTATCGCTTCACCGACGAGAAGCTCGTCGCCGGCATGAAGGAAGGTCTGATTTCCGCCGATCGGATTCGTCGCAACGCCTACAGCGCGGTGTACCAGAAGCTCGCCTGGGGCCTGGCAGATCACGCTCGACCGGATGCGAGTGTCGTCGAGTGCGATGCCCATGTGGCACTCGCAGCTGAAGTCGCCGAACAGTCCATCGTGCTGCTGAAGAACGAAGCCGATCTGTTGCCACTGAATGACTCACCGGGCTTGCGCGTTGCGCTCATCGGCGACCTTGCGAACATCGCAAACCTTGGTGATCGCGGCAGCAGCTTCGTCTCATCGACCACAACGGTGTCGCCGCGCGCGGGCCTGGAGCAACACATCCGCCATGGCACACTCGAGTACTTTGCATCGGATGCTGATCTGTCGGACGTTGATGGGTTCGACGTCGCGATCGTCGTCGCCGGGCTCACATACAAGGAGGAAGGTGAGTTCATTCCGACCGCCCAGCAGGTAGCCGAAGGCGGCGACCTCGCCCGCGGTGGTGACCGCGGCGACCTCGCGTTGCCGCAACACCAACTCGATCTGATCCGCCGCGTGAGTGTCAGAGCCAAGCGTACCGTTGTCGTACTGGAAGGCGGCAGCGCGATTCTCGTGGATGACTGGATCAACGATGTCGATGCACTCCTGATGGCGTGGTATCCGGGTCGCGAAGGCGGTCATGCCATCGCCCGCCTGCTGTTCGGCGCTGCCAATCCTTCCGGACGCCTGCCCGTGAGCTTTCCGCGCACCATGAATCAACTGATGCCATGGAATATCGCGGCCCTCAACGTTCCCCACGATCTGCTGCACGGGTACCGCTATCTGGACCACCACGGACACGAGCCATCGTTTCCGTTTGGTTTCGGTTTGAGCTACACGCGGTTCGCCCTGACCGATGCGACTGTCGAACGCAGCAGCAATGGATTCCGCATTCACGTGACGGTTACCAACACCGGGGCACGTGAAGGCGCAACGGTGGTGCAACTCTTTGTTGCCTGCCTTCAATCGAAAGTGTTTCGCGTTCCCCAGGAGCTGAAGGGCTTCGGCCGCGTCTCGATCGCCGCCGGTGAACGAGTGCGGCTCGAGATCGACGTCGCCGATGACGATCTGCGCTACTACGACGCCACGCGGGGATGGCAGCTCGAGCCATGCGGCTACGAGTTTCGGCTCGGTTTGTCGTCGCGGGAACTCCACCATCGCATTGGCTGGAGGCTCAGCGGCACGACCTGGACACGCGCATGACCAGCATGGATTCGTTTCGTCACGACACCCGCGCGTGGCTCGCCGCCAACTGTCCGCCCGGCGCGCGCGGCGCGGGTCAAACGCCTTGGGGAAGTTCCAAGATTGCGCTCGATGAAGACACGCACCTGTGGCTCACACGGATGGCCGAGCGCGGCTGGACCGTGCCCACCTGGCCGCGGGAATACGGTGGTGCAGCGCTCGACCGTGCGCAGTACTCCGTGCTGATCGACGAACTCAAACGCATCGATGCGCGCACACCGCTCACCGGACGCGGCGTCAACTACATCGGGCCGACGATTCTCGAGCTCGGCAGCGAGGAGCAGAAGCGACGATGGCTGCCGGGCATCGCCCGCGGCGAAGGCGGCTGGGCGATGGGGTATTCGGAACCGGGTGCGGGCTCGGATCTTGCGAGCCTCGCAACGAAAGCGGTCCTCACCGGCGATCACTATGTCATCAACGGTCGCAAAACCTGGACATCAGACGCGATGGACTGCGACTACATCTTCGTTCTGGCGCGCACCAATCCGCAGGCATCGAAACACGAAGGCATCAGCCTGCTCCTGGTCGACATGAATCAACCCGGCGTAATCGTGCGTCCCATTCGACTGCTGTCCGGCGCATCTCCCTTCAACGAGACGCTGTTCGAGGACGCGTTTGCCCGTGCCGACGACGTGATCGGCGGTGTCGACAACGGTTGGACCGTCGGTAAACGGCTGCTGCAGTTCGAACGCTCGACCCACGCGGGCATCAATATTTCGGGCTCACAGGGCGGGCGCGTGGCAGACAGCCAGATGCCCGCCTTGATCAAACGCTATACATCGACTCGGCAGGGTCGCATCGCCGATGCGGTATTACGCGAACGCCTCATCCGTTTCGAGCAGAACGGCCATGCCCAGCGGCTGACGCAGAAGCGCGCCATCGAAGAAATGCAGGCGCGCGCGCCGGGCTTCACTTCGTCAGCCGTGAAACTCAGTGGCGCGCTCCACACGCAGGAGGGTGACGAGTTGATGCTCGAAGCGATGGGCTTGCGCGGCATCGGCTGGGACGGCGCGGGGTTCGCACGCGACGAAGTCGGCGCCACCCGCACCTGGCTGCGGCAAAAGGCGCTCACCATTGCCGGCGGCACCAAGGAGATTCAGCTCAATATTATCGCCAAGCGGGTCTTGGGGCTGCCCGACTAAGCATAGGGAAATGGGGGACAGTTGACCTATATCGACTGCGCATTCGACTCGTCGCGCTTACACTTCGATATAGGTCAACTGTCCCCTATTTCTCTATGAAGATCTACCACGCCGCCATGACCCGCTCGATTCGCGTCATCTGGACTTGCGAAGAGCTGCAGTTGCCGTATGAGCGCGTCGACATCGACTTCTCGCCGCAGTTTCGAGCGACGCCCGAGTGGCGGCGGTTGAATCCCGTTGGCAAGGTACCGGTGCTGCAGGATGGGGATCTGACGATGTTCGAGTCCGGCGCGATGGTGCAGTACGTGCTCGACCGCTACGGCGCGGGCCGTCTGCAACCGCAGCGAGGTACGCCTGCACATGCGATCTATCTGCAGTGGTCATGGTTTGCGGAAGCGACCTTCGCGCGCCCGCTCGGCGAGGTCTTCAACCACCGCCGCGCATTTCCCGGACCCAGCGAAAAGGCGGACGTCGTCGCCGAGATGGTCGGCCGCGCACGCGCCTGCTGCATCGCGCTCGATGAGGCGGTGAACGGCAAGCAGTTCCTACTGGGTGATGCATTCAGCGCAGCCGACATCATGACTGGATACTCGCTGTTTCTCGCAGAAAAAGTCGCGCCATTCGATGACCTTGCGCACCTGAACGTCTACTGGCAGCGCTTGACTGCTCGACCCGCCTACCGCACCGCAATCGGCTGAGCGTTCGTTCTACGAACTGCAGGACAACATCGAACATCCGACGCGATGGCGCGCCCACTCCGGACGCTTCTGCGCGAAGCGCGCTTTACCGGGTTGCTCGACGTAGGGATTGCGCAAGACCTCCATCAGTTCGTTGACTAGCGCGAAGTCGCCCTTGTGCGCATCGTCGATCGCAAGCTGGGCCAGGTAGTTGCGCAACACATACTTCGGATTTGCCGCAGCCATGGTCGAGCGCCGGTCGTGGCCATCACCGTCGCGCCTGAGTCGCGCGACATATCGGGCCAGCCAGGCCTCAAACCCCGCACGCACCTCATCGGTCAACTGCTCGTGCAGGTAGAACGCATCCACCACCGACTCGATGCGAGTTGCACTGTCATCGGCTGGATCGATCCGGCCAAGGCCTTGAAAAAACAACGTCATGTCGGTTTCTGCGGACTGCAGCATCGCGTCCATGTCTTCGACGAGCGCGGCATCATCCGCTTCGAAGCGCGCGAAGCCGAGCTTGCGGCGCAGCACCTCCTGCCACAGCGCAGCGTAGGTCTGCGTATATCTGACCAGCGCCGCTTCCAGCGACGGCGCCTCTTCGATCAGCGGGTAGATCGCATTTGCGAGCTGCAGCAGATTCCACTGAGCGACTGCCGGTTGCTGGCCATATCGGTAGCGCCGCTGGCCGGCATCGGTGGTGTTCGGCGTCCAGTTCGGATCGTAGTCTTCGAGCCAGCCATACGGGCCATAGTCGATCGTCAGGCCCAGCACCGACATGTTGTCGGTATTCATCACCCCGTGCACGAAACCGACGCGCATCCACTCGGCAACCATGTGCGCTGTCGAGCTACACACCGCCTCGAACCAGGCCAGGTACCTCGCCTTGCCGTTGGATGCGTGCGCGCTGCGCAAGTCCGCAAAGTGCGCTTCGATGGTGAAGTCCAGTAGTTGACGCAGCAGGTCGGTTTCACCGCGCGCGGCGAGAATCTCGAAATGACCAAAGCGCGTGAACGATGGCGCAACCCGGCAGACCACTGCTCCTGGCTCTTCCGCCGGGTGACCGTCATAGAGCATGTCGCGCGTCACCATGTCTCCGGTCGTCACCAGGCTCAGCGCACGGGTCGTCGGCACGCCCAGATGATGCATGGCTTCGCTGCAGAGGAACTCGCGCAAGGACGATCGAAGCACCGCAAGCCCGTCCGCAGTGCGCGAATAGGGCGTGGGTCCTGCACCCTTCAACTGCACAGTCCAGTGTTCGCCCCGACGGTTACGCACTTCACCCAAGTTGATGGCTCGGCCATCGCCGAGCTGCCCCGCCCAATTGCCGAACTGATGGCCGCCATAGCAGGTCGCATGCGGCAGCATGCCGGGCAACAGACGATTGCCCGCCAGCACTTCGATCAGTGTCCGATCAGGCGATGGCGGCAGGTCGACCAGCGCGGCCACATCGGGGGCGTACGCCACCAGTTGGGGCGACCGCGCGGGCAGTGGGTCCACGCGTGAGTAGCACACACCCTGCACCTGCCGGCGGAAATTGCGTGGCTCGGGATCGGCTGGCAACGCGCGCACGAACCGGTTGTCGAAATGCGGGCGTGCAGAGATTGCGGAGTCGGTCACAGAATGGGGGTGTCCCTCGTGCTAGCGCCGATCTTCAGCGCCGGAAGCCACCATGTTACCGCGCTCCCGCCGCGGTCGCCGGGGCCGATTTTGGTAGTACACTGACTGCTCCTCACACGGACAGAAGAGGCTTTGACCATGGCTTTATGGAAGAACGAAAACGAATCCGCGCCATCGGCCGGCACTACCGCCGCCCGTGGCCCCGAAGTATCACTGTCATCGCCCACGCCGGCCTCATCCACGTCGAGCGACACCGGCCGACGCGCGGCATCGACCGCAAGCGAGTCACTGATCGCATCGGGACTGGTCATCGAGGGCAAGATCGAAGGCTCGGGCCACGTGCGCATCGCCGGTCACTTCAATGGCGACGTGAACGTCGACGGCAATCTGACGATCGAACCGGGCGCCAAGGTCACCGGCGGCGTGCGTGCCGCTCGAGTCAGCGTGGGTGGCGAGTTGGAAGGCAACATCGAGGCCGCGACTTCGGTTGAACTGACATCCACCGGCGTACTGAACGGCGACTTGAAGGCCGGCAGCCTGACCGTCGCCGCCGGTTCGCGCATGCGCGGCAAGGTCGAGTTCGGCTGGACCGACCGCGCAACGCCGGCGAAGTCGACCGCATCGTCACACACTGCATCGTCGGGTAAGTCAGGATCCTCGACCACGGCATGAGTTCAGCGCGCGTCGCCTCGCCAGGCAAGACCCGCGTTTGTCCGCACTGCCGCGCAGAGATCCTCGACAGTGCGAGCGTCTGCCCTGCCTGTAACCATCATCTGCGCTTCGAACGCAAGGGCGAAGTGCGCGCAACGCCGACCTTCTCCGCGCTGAACGTCGAAGGCACGATCAGGCACCCGGGCGGCGATGCATGGGAATACTCCGTCGTCGTTTCGATGCGGAACGAACAAGGGGTCGAAGTGCTGCGACGCGTCGTCGGCGTCGGCGCATTGAGCGGCAGCGAAACACGGACGTTTACCGTCAGCGTCGACGTGAGCCGGCCGGGGCGAAGTTGACAACGACAGCCGTGCCACGGTTAATCAGCGAATCACAACTCACGTGGCTTACTCATGCTTAGAACATTGCTCGCATTGGCTGGTCTTGCCCTGTTCAACCCGGCGGCGCATGCCGACGACTACACGGACACCGTCGAGATCTTCAAGGCCGCCGGCGAAAGCAGCCACTTCTTCAAGAACGCATTCGGCTATGCAGTGTTCCCAACCGTCGGCAAGGGCGGTCTGGTGGTCGGTGCGGCGCACGGCAAAGGTAACGTGTACCGACAAGGAACTCAGACCGGCACAACGTCGATGACGCAGGTCACCGTCGGATTCCAGCTCGGCGGCCAAGCCTACAGTCAGATCATCTTCTTCGAAGATCAGCGCGCATTCGATGAATTCACCAGCGGCGGCTTCGAGTTCGGCGCACAGGTGACCGCGGTTGCGATCACGGCGGGCGTGTCGGCATCCACCAGCACGACGGGAAGCTCCGCCGGTGCCAGCGGCGGCAGCAAGAACGCTGCAACGGCAGGCGCGGGCTACTACAAGGGCATGGCAATCTTCACGGTTGCCAAGGGCGGCCTGATGTACGAAGCAAGCGTGGGCGGACAGAAGTTCAGCTACCAGCCGCTGTAGATCCGCCGACCTGCCGGTATGACCGCACGGCGGCTCGAACTCATCCTGCCCGCCGATGCGGTTGCCAAGGCCGAGCCTCTGCTCGAGAAGATCCCGGCGAATCAACGTTGGTCGAGCCCGCTCAACGACGACCTCGTTCGCATGACTGTGTTGCTGCGCGCGGAAGACACTGAGGTTCTGGTAGACCGATTGACCCAGGCGTTTGGCGGCACGCCAGGCTTCCGGGTGTTCTGGCAAGCGGTGGAAGCGACGATCCCCTCGCTCGACCCGGACGACGACGAGCCGAAGCAAGTCAGCGAACAGACGTCTGGACGTATCAGCCGGCAAGAGCTGTACGAAGACATCGCGACCGCCGCGAAGCTGTCCCCGGTCTACCTCATCAACGTCGTTCTGTCATCGGTAGTCGCGACCATCGGGCTCATCCGCGACGACATCGCCGTCATCATCGGCGCCATGGTGATCGCCCCGCTGCTCGGACCGAACGTGGCTCTCGCGCTCGCCGCGACCCTGGGCGATCTGAAGCTCGCGCGCCGTACCATCCAAACCGGAATGGCCGGTGTTGCGACCGCGGTCGTGCTTGCGGTTGCAATCGGTTGGGTTGCCGACATCGATCCGCGAACACCCGCGATGCTGGCTCGCACGAATATCGGCTTCGGCGACATTGCACTTGCGCTCGCCGCCGGCACCGCCGGAACGCTTGCATTCACAAGTGGCGTCCCTGCAGCGTTGATTGGCGTCATGGTCGCCGTGGCGTTACTCCCGCCGCTGGTCACGAGCGCGCTGTTCGTCGGTGCCGGCTACATACAGCCAGCGCTCGGCGCTGCCCTTCTCTACTTGATCAACGTCGCCTGCGTGAATCTCTCGGGCATCGCGACGTTTCTCGCCTACGGGATCCACCCCCAGTTCTGGTGGGAGGAAGGCACCGCCAAGAAGTCCACCCGCGTAGCGGTCGCCAGCTGGTTTGGTCTGCTCGTGCTCATCGGCGCGATCTGGTGGTGGGCAGGCCCGCAGATCGAGTTCTAGCATCGGACGGTCACCGCATGCGCGTGCTACCCATCAGTCAAAGAAAACTGGAACGCAGCCAGACCCGTGCGTTGCAGCAATTGAACCGAATTGCCGCACAGGATCAGCATTGAATTTCGATCGGCCGTCACGAAGTAAGCGTTTGCGACGTTAGATGGATTCCACCGTTCGTTTCCGGTCGAGATTATCGCTGTCTTCCGGATTCGCCTACGAGGAGGCACTCGCAGATGTCTGAATCCGTGGTCGACTCGAAACGTGGGAGGATGGGAATAGACGGAAGTCATCCGTCTACTGAGCGTTTGGCAGCGTTATTAACTCACAGTAGAGGACGCACAGATTGTGTCTAAATTCTCCGCAATCGTTACGATTTTGCTCGGCATTCTTTTCTCACCTGCATCGAGCGCCGATTCGGCGCTCGCAGAACTTGATGCGGCCAATAAAGCATTCGCGAAAGCCCTAATGGCCGGTGACATTGAATCCTTGGTCAACGATTAAACCGACGATGGTTGTGTCATTGCGCCAATGGCTGGTGAAACATGTGGTAAGGAATCGATCCGAGCGTTCTGGAAGTCTGTAATCGCAACTAATCCGAAAAAAAGTCGAGATAATTACCGAAAAAGCTGGAAGCGAAGGAGACCTGGCTTTCGCCACTGGCCAGCTTCTCATCACCGATGCTGAATCGGCAGTCCAAAAAAAACCGTTTTGCATTGGTGTTTATAAAGGTCGGAGGTCTGTGGAAGCTCCGAGTGGATTCATGGAATCCCCAATAATCCGGCAGCTAGTTCTGTGGTGCCCACCGCCTAACAATCCGCTGCGGCGGCGTTAGGCGTCATGGGGTTCGCCGCCCCACGGCTTTTCGCAGCTTCGCTCGATTTGGCGATGCTCCCGTTCTCGATGACCGATGCATGTGCGCCATTTCATTACAGCCTAGGGAGCCCAATCTACGCTATCGCACCCGGAGCGTACGCGATTGCGTGTGAGCGACTCGGGACAGATCGCGACGACGCCAAGACCAATTTTGTTGGCACGGCGACGGAGCACTACCGCTTCAGTTCGCACGTACAGCGAGGCTTCGGGACCTACCCTTTTGAAAGCCTCAACGGAGAACCGGTTCCCGACGAGTTCTACTTCGTGAGCCTGTTCGAAGGCGACCACCTGCCGTACCCAATGGCGCTGGATAGCAAAGGAATTCTCTATGTCATCTGGTACCAGCGTGTGTGCAGAGAAAAGATGGACAAAGCGCGTCAATCCACGATCGTAGTATGCGAATGACGTCTGAGTTCAACTTAGAAGTGAAACGCCGAATAGTTTCTGACGAAAAGCCCTGCTGGCGACTCAAAGCCATGTCGTTTCCTCGGTCGATCGTTGATCTGGTTGGCTATATGATCGCCGCGCGCTCGGCTCGCGCCGGATGACGCCTGAGCTGCGTTTGAGGCGGGCCAAACGTCACCTGCTGAGCATTTGCGGCAGACGGCACCGTCAACGCATCTGGCCCACTTCGTGGCGTTCGGCCGAACGCGATGCGGAGACGATACCAAGCTGATCGCGCACCTCGTCGATCGGGCGGTCCGCATAGTCCCAGAAGTCCCAGGCATCGCCGAGATCGACGTTCACAGCGCTGCCCCGCGTGATCTCCCGCAGCATGGACTCCGCTAAGCCATTCTCGCCGAGGAGCCCCGGGATGTTTGGCATTGGAAACGGTGTGAGGTTGATCCGAGCACCGTGCAACACCATGGCGATCAGCCAGGTGAAGAAATCATGCGCGCCGTTCGTATATCCCGCCTGGAAGGCCGCGTTTTTGAGCTCGCCTTGTGCCGAGGTGTCGTAGCCACTCAACACGTGAGTGACGTCGTGGAAGATTGCACCCTCCGGAAAGCCCTGTTTCGCTCCGGGGAACGCGATGCCGGCGTCAACGCAATGACGGTAGAACTGGTAGCCAAGCGTGTGCTGGGGAAATCTCTCGAGGGCCTCGAAGCGCGACAACATCGATTTGTCTTCGCCAAGTACGCCTCGAAACCGGAGCACAGCAGCAATCACCGGCAGTAATCCGCCTGTCATCCGATACGTGTTGCGGAAGTAGTGACGGATGTGGGAACGGCGCAGGAAGGCGATCCGAAAACGGAGTAGCTTCGCGCTGGCAAGGTACGCGATGACGTTGACTGCGGGCTCATCCACCGCGAGCACGTCGGCGAAGTCCGCAACGAGCGATACCTGGCGGGCGCTGGGTGGCCCATCGGCAACGCACAGGACGATCATCAGGCGCACAAGCTGCAACGCCTCATCGGCATCACCGACACGTGCCAACTCCGCCGGTGCAATCGGTCGCAATTCTTCGATGTTGTCATTGGTTCGGAAGATCACGCGCTGCATCGCGCTTACGAGGGCGACCTGCGGCCGGCCAAAGCCGATTGGCGCCGCCGAAGCGATGGTTACCAACGCGCGCAGCTGGTGCGTGGCCGAACGGGGATCGGGTTCGATGAGTTTCATGGTTGGATCACTCAACATATTAGGTCAACTGACAAAATACGCCTTGCACCGATTATGTCAACCGACTAAATTAGTCAAGTGACTAAGACCCGACGCAAGCGGCAACCCGCGGCCCATGCCGATGCAACGCGGCTGAGAATCGTCGCGGCCGCCGTAACCGCGTTTGCCGATCATGGGTTCGAGGCTGCCAGCACACGCGAGATCGCGCGACGCTCAGGCGTTGAGCAGGGTCTGCTCACCTACCACTTTCGAACCAAAGACGCGCTCTGGCGAGCAGCGGCGGACCAGGTCTTCAGCACACTGCGGGAACGGGTGTTCGAGCGACTCGTTCAGACACGCGATGTGAGCCCCGAAGATCGAGCGCGGGAACTCATTCGCACGTATGTGCGCACCATGGGGGCACACCCCGAGTTCTTTCGATTCATTGTCGATCAGGGTCACCGCTACGACGCGCGTACGAACTGGCTCGTCGATACGCACATCCGACCCGCGTTCGAAATGATGAGTGGGCTCGGGCTGCTCAAGGCAGCGGGCGATGGCCCCAGCAAGCTGCCGCATGCGCTGTTCGCACTGCTCGGGGCGAGCACGCTGATCTTCTCCGTTCCCGCCAATTGTCAGCGACTCACTGGGGTCGATCCGAGGGACCCGACGGTTATCGAAGCGCACGCGGATTTCGTTGCGGCGCTGTTGATCCCCTGAGCGATTCGGGCAGCCCCCTCATGGAACAACGTTGCCTGCTCGCGACCCATTCATGAAGGCAGTCGTCATCGACAGGTACGGGACTCCCGACGTCCTGGAACCGACGGAGGTGGCAATGCCCACGCCCAAAGGCCACGAAGTCCTGGTCCGCGTGCATGCGGCGTCGGCCAACCATTGCTGCGTAGCATGTTCCAACCCAAGGTACGAATCGTCGGTAGCGACATCGCCGGACGCGTGGAAGCGATTGGCGAATCCGTAAAGCCACTGCGCCCTGGTGATTAAGTCCACGCCGATTGCGCATGGGAGGGTTCCGTGCGTTTGCCGAACATGTCTGTGCAGCGGGAACGACGTTCGCACGCAAACCGTGACGATGGTGTGACGACCGAAACGCGGAACGTCTGATACGAACTCGGGCAGTTGACGGCTCGGTCGTTCCGCGGGCAGCCTTGATCACTGGGCTTCGGCCGGTTTTCGGGAGCGCCGCGGACAATGAGCCATTCAAGCCGTACAACATGATCAGAGGCGCATCGTTCGGAAGAACCGCCCGCGTTGCCGCATCGTGCGTGCTGTGTCTGTTGATCGATAGTTGCGCGGCACAATCCGATTCGCCTGCAACGCGCGTTGGCGCGGCGAGTACGCAGGTTCCCGGCTCGTGCGGCGACGTACTGTCGTATGAAGTAGCGGACGCCCATCCGGCGATCCGGTGGATCACGCCACGCGGGGGCATTGCCAGCGATGCAGCGCTGTCTTGCGTGTTGCGATCGGAAATGGACGACGGCACGCTCGAGCTGAAAGCCTATATGTCGAGCGGGCTCTACATATTCTTGCGGGAATGTGAATCCGGCGGGGCGCGCACCTACCGTGTGTTTAGATACAGGAACAGCTCGCGACCATACCTCCTGCGCCTGCATTCGAATCAGCTGGTCGATCCGAAGACCTATGTTGTCGTGAGTTCGTATCGCAAGCCGGCGGGCAACTATCAACACGCGATTGCGGAAGCACACAACAATGCTTCGAGAATCACACTGTGCCCAACCGTCGCCCAACTCGAGTCCCATGAGTCACCGTTGCTCGTGCCCGTGGTGGCGCGCGGCTCGATCCAAGCAAGCACTTATCGAGCTGATTTCTACCGCAAATGAGGATCCACGGTGCAGAGCATCGGCGAAGGATGGTCTGCACGTGTGCCAAACCAGATCCACTTGGCACACTTTGATACGCCCTCGGGTGCTATTCACCCGGTTTATTCCACATCAGCGAGACCGCCATGCCCGTGTTCAATCCACACCAGTTCGTCACCGAGGAAGTTCCGACGAGCAACTGCGAGCAAGTGAATCGGAATTACTGGATCAGCGAGGCTGGGGGACTCACTCAGTTCGGCGCGTTCGTCGAAGTGCTTCAGCCTGGATCTCGGTCGTCAATCAAGCACTGGCACAGTGCCGAAGACGAGATGGTTTACGTTCTCGAAGGCGAGATCACGGTGGTGGAAGGCGAGAACGAGATCGTGCTAAGGCCGGGAGATGCGGCAACCTTCTGCGCCGGCGTTGCGATCGGACATTGCCTGGAGAACCGGAGTGCGTCGGCGACACGGTGTCTGGTCGTCGGCACACGAGCAGCCGTTGATCGAATCACCTATCCCGACCATGACCGCGTTTGCCACCGCGATCGATCCGAGCCGGATGACCTCTGGTGCGACTGCGCAGGCGAGCCGGCCAGCAACCCCTACGCGAAATGAGTGCCGCTGCAGGCCATCGACACCGAAGCGCAGCGGCCTGCGCCGCTGCATAGGAGTTGGCATCGTATGCGAGTTCGGTTCGAAATCGGCGCGCTCGATCAGCAGCTACTTCCTGACGGCGTCCGTTCGCGACACGTCGACGGCGTCAACGAACTGCGCATGCACGTGCTCGAAGCGGGATTTGAAAGCCCTGACCGTCCCGTGCTCGTGCTACTGCATGGCTTCCCGGAACTCGCTTACAGCTTTCGTCGAATCATGGGGCCGCTGGCCGCGGCCGGTTATCGCGTACTCGCGCCGGATCTGCGCGGTTACGGACGCACGACGCCGGAACCAGTCGCGTACGACGATGACCTGCGTCCGTTCGCGACGATCAACAGGATCACCGACGTCCTTGCGCTGGTATCGGCGATGGGTTGTCGATCCGTTGCGGGCGTGATCGGTCACGATCACGGGTCGCCGCTGGCCGGCTGGTGCGCGTTGGCGCGTCCGGACGTGTTTCGATCCGTCGCAATGCTGAGTGCGCCATTCGCTGGCCCGCCGATGCTGCCGTTCGATACGGCAAACGCACATCGAGGTGCACGGCGCGGACAGCATGCGGATGCAATCCACGCTGAGCTTGCCGCGCTGACGCCGCCCCGCAAGCATTACCAGCGCTACTACCAGAGCGCCGAGGCCAACGACAACCTCTGGCATCCGCCGCATGGTCTGATGGACTTCCTGCGCGCCTACTACCACGTGAAGAGCGCCGACTGGCAGGGGAACGCGCCGCATCCGTTGGCAGACCGCACCGTTGCGCAGTGGGCGAAGCTGCCGCGCTATTACGTGATGGATCTGGACAAGGGCATGGCGGAGCAGGTGGCGTGCGACATGCCGACACCTGCCATCATCGCAGCGAACACCTGGCTGCCGGATAGCGAGCTCGCTGTCTACGTCGAAGAATACGCGCGCACCGGCTTTCAGGGCGGGCTCAACTGGTATCGCAGCGGCCTGGTGGATGAATCGCTGGCGTTGTTCGCCGGGCGCACCATCGATGTGCCCTCCACCTTCATCGCCGGCGCGAAGGACTGGGGCACCTATCAGAGCCCCGGCGCCCTCGGGCGGCTCGAACGCACGCTGACGACCCAGTATCGAGGCACGCACCTGGTGGCCGGCGCCGGCCCCTGGGTGCAACAGGAACAGCCGGGTGCATTGGTAAAGCTACTGCTCGACTTTCTGCATCGCGGATAGTTCGCTCGCTCAGCGCCCCGAGAACTTCGGTTCGCGCTTCTCCAGAAACGCGCGCACGCTTTCGATCGAATCTTCGGTCTTGCGCAGCGTTTGGATCTGGCCGATTGCCCACGCACCTACGTCGCGCCAGTCCGGGTCGAGCGTACGTCGCAACCCCGCTTTGAGCGCTCTGACCGCAAGCGGCGGGTTTGCTGCAATCTTGCGCGCGATGCCGAGTGCGGTGTCCATCAGTGCATCGGGCGCGGCAACGCGCGACACGAGCCCGATTTCGAGCGCCGTCTTTGCATCGATCACTTCGCCGGTGAACAGTAGTTCGGCCGCCTTCTCGCGGCCAACATATTGCGCGAGCCGGCCAAGCCCGGGCGCATCGCTACAAAGCCCACGCACCACGAACAGCTCGGCAAACTTGGCACGCTCGGACGCGACCCGAATGTCCGCCATGAGCGCAAGCTCCATGCCCCAGCCCACCGCCGGACCGTTGACCGCGGCGATCACGGGAATGTCGGTATGCAGCAACGCATCAGCCGCTGGCGTAAGTCCGCCGGTCCTGCGTCCGCGCTCGATGGACTCCGCCGGTGGACCTTGCGTGCCGCCGAGAATCTGCTTCATGTCGTCGCCGGAACAGAACGCACGTCCAGCGCCCGTGATGACGAGCGCTCGCGCAGTGGACGACCGCACCACGTCTTCGAGCTCCATGTACAACGTGTAGGTCAGCGCGTTCATCGCTTCGGGGCGGTTGAGTGTGATGACGCCCACGCCATCCGTCACTTCATAGGTGAGCTCGGTGAACGACATGTCACTTGACTCCACGCGCCGCGGCGAAATTCGGCTCTCGCTTTTCCATGAATGCGCTGATCGCTTCCTTGTGTTCGGGTGACTTGTACGCTTCACCGAGCGCGGCGATCTCGCGCTGTTGCACGAGCGTGGTATCGCCTTGCGCCGCATTCTGCGTCAGCAGGGTCTTGACGCTGCGCAGCGCCGACTGCGGGTTTTCGCCCATGGCGCGCGCCGCTGCCCGTGCAACGTCGAGCAACTCGGCTGGCTCGGCCATCTTGTCAATGAGCCGCATCTCGAGCGCTTCCGGCGCCTCGATGGTCTTGCCCGTGAGCATGAGTTCGCTCGCGGCACCGAAGCCGACGCGCAGCGGCAGGTAGTGCGAACTCGCAAGCTCCGGCACGAGTCCCATCTTGATGAAACGCACGCTGAGCTTGGCAGTTCTCGATGCAACGATCAGATCCATCGGCAGAATCTGCGTCAGGCCGACACCGATCGCTGCGCCGTTGACCGCGGCAACCATCGGCTTCGAGGCCCGCACCAGATCGACCCAGTTCATGGTGCGCGGGCGCTCGGTGGCGACGCTCGGCTTCTCCGACTGAGCCTTGAACACATCGCCGATGTCTGCGCCAGCGCAGAAGCCGCGCCCGGCACCCGTGACGATCATCGCCAGGACGGCGTCGTCCGTGTTCGCCTTGGTGACAGCATCGCTCAGTTCCGCGCCCATCTGATAGGTCCAGGCGTTGAGGCGCTCGGGGCGGTTGAGCGTGATCGTCAGAATGCCGTCCGCAAGTTCAGTGCGTATCGTCGAGTAAGCCATACTTCAATCTCCCTTGAATTTCAGTGCAGTTTTCAGCCCCGAATACTTCGGTTGGTCGATAGCGATCTGACCCACGACTGTTTCACGCAGATGCGCGCTCAGTCCCGGATGATCGAGCGAAATGGACCCGTCCCGCAGCCGGCGCACCAGATCCCATCGTAAATCCACGAGCGGCGCCGTCTTGTTCAGGAGCTTCTGCAGTCGCGCTAGCTCGCCCGCGAGGTGCGCAGGCCCCAACGTCAGCTCGCGCAACACGATGTCCAACGAGTTGGATGCAACGCGGGCGAGGAAGTTGGTGCGGCCCTCGGTGGCCGCCATGACGTCGGCTCGCAGAAAGTCGCGCACGCTGACCAGGAGCTCATCTGTGCGCGGTGTATCGGTCGACGACGCGCCCACGGCTTCCGTGGGTAGTGAAACCGGACCGGGAATCAGGAGGTTCACACAGTCGACCTGACACTCGGAACTGCGCCGGCCGATGCCGGGCCGCTCCACCGTTCGGTCCGGACCATTGCGATACGCGAACGCCATGCCGAGGCAGCCGATCGCCCACCAGTACGAGCCGAATACTTCCCAGAACTTCACGTGCGCAGCGTCGACCTGCACCCCGGTGACCGACTCATAGCCGGCAAAGAGATCCGCGTACTCACCGAAGCCGCCAACCGGTTGATCGCCACCAAAGCGCCAGGAGTTGGTGCAGATCCAGCCGAGATCGCGCATCGGGTCGCCAATATGGGCGACTTCCCAGTCGAGCACGGCAGTCACGCCGACATTCGGATCCACCATCAGATTGCCGTTGCGGAAGTCGTTGTGCACCAGCTTCAGATCCGTGACCGGCGGCAAGTGATCGAGCAGCCAGCGTGCTGTGTAGTCGATCATCGGCTGCGGCGTTTCGAACAGTTGATACTGTTCCCACTTCTGGCGCACGAATGCTTCCGGCGTGAGGCGCCCGAGGCGCGCATCGAGCCCGGTCGCCGCGAGATCAATGCTGTGTATGCGCGCCAGCAGCGCACCGCATTGGAAGGCGAGCTTGTCCCGAATCGCGGCAAATTCCGGTGCGCGATTGATGCGCGCGCCCAGCGTCTCGCCCGCGAGCCACTCCATGATGAAGCCTTCACCGACACCGTCGCCTGGTTCGAGCACATGGACGATCGCAGGCTCCGGTACACCGGCCGCCAACGCCAGTTCCATCAGCCGGGCTTCCAGCGCAAGGCCCGGTTTCTCTGCGCCGCCTTCGACTGCCGCGCCGCCCGGTGCGCGACGCATGGCGAGCTTGCGCACGCCGGTGCGTGTGTCGATGACGATGCGATACGTCTCCTGGCTCGCACCACCCGACAACCGTTCGCAACTGGTGAGGCCAACGAACCCATCGACCGCGCGCGCGAGGACATCTCGCAACGCTGCGTCAAACTCCGCCATTTCAGGTTTCCCGTACGCCCTTCGGCGCCCGCTGCTTCATGAAACCGAACATGTAGCCGGCCACACGGCGCATCTGGATCTCTTCGGCGCCTTCGGTGATCCGATAGCGACGGTGGTGCCGGTAGATGTGTTCGAACGGCTTGTGTCTCGAGTAACCGAGCCCGCCGTGCACCTGCATCGCGCGATCGGCCGCTTCGCAGCACAAACGGTTCGCCCAGTAGTTGCACATCGACACCTTGTCGGACTGCGAGAAGGCGCCCTCCTTGTCCATCTTCCACGCGGTCTTGTGGATCAGCGCGCGGATCATCTCGCACTGGGTTTGCAGCTCCACGAGCGGAAACTGAATGGCCTGATTGCTCGCCAGCGGTTTGCCGAACGGCTTGCGTTCTTTCGCGTACTTCACCGACTCATTGATGCAGAACTGCGCCGCACCCAGGCTCGATGCCGCCTGGCGGATGCGATTTTCATTGAAGAAGTGCTGCACGACCCCGAGGCCGCGGCCTTCGCCACCGAATACCGCGTCGGCAGGCACGCGTACGTTCGTGAACGACACGCGGCCATGGTCGGTCGGCATGTTGAACGTCCACAACATCTCCTCGATCTTGACGCCTTGGGCCTTCATCGGTGTCAGCAGCGCAGTAATGCCATCGCCGTCACCGGCCTTGCCGCTGGTGCGCGCCATGACCAGGTCGTACTGCGCCTTGTGGATGCCCGTGTTCCAGGTCTTCTCACCGTTGATGACCCACTCATCGCCATCACGCACCGCACGCGTCTCCATGTGCGTTGCGTCCGAGCCATGATTCGGTTCAGTGATGCCGAACGCAAAGCCGCGACGGCCTTCGGCGAGATCGTCGATCCACTCTTTTTTCTGCTGTTCGGTGCCGTAGTTGATCATCAGCAGGAGACCAACGTTGTTCCCCACGATGGAGTGTTCGTTCTGCAGGTCGTTGTGCAGACCGAGCCCTTTGGCGGCGAAGTGCTCGCGAATGATGGCCATTCCCAGGTTGGTGCCATTGCGACCGCCATACTCCTTGGGAAAGGCGTAGCGGTAATGGCCGGCTGCATCGGCGCGGCGCCGTGCTTCGCGCAGCAGTGCCTCCCACTCCTCGCTCGGTAATCCACCGCGGTCCCAATCCGTGCGCGCATCCTCGCGGCGATGGTCGAAAAAGCGGATGTTGTCGTCCTGATTCTCGAGCGGCTTGATCTCGCGTTCGATGAACGCATCGAGCTCGACCAGGTAGTCGGCTATTTCCTTCGGAATATCGAAATCCATCATTCACTCCCTGACTTAGTTGACTTGAATATCTGATCAGCCCGCCGAACGGCGCGACTCACTACCGTTGACCTGCTTGGCGCGCTCGCGCCAGGACGCCCTGATCTGCTTCTGCGTTGCAGTGACGAGGTCACGCAGGCGCGTCTGCGATGTCGGTGTTGCCATCGAAAGCAAGAGCAGTGCGAAGCCGTATTGCGCCCAGACGTCGAGCTCTTTCAAGGTCAGTTCCCCGAGGACCCACTCGAGGATCGAGGCGAAGAACGATCGGCCCAGTTGCAATGCGAAGGCATCGGGGTCGACATCCTGCGACAGGAGCCCCCCATCGCGCGCTTCGACCACGAGTCTGCGCCACATGGCGTGACGCGGACCGCTGAACATCGCGCGATATTCCCGTCCGCCATCGCTGTACACGGCGAACAACACCGTACGATAGAACTCGGGCTCCTTGGCGAACAGCGACGTCGAGAGCGTGACTGCTTTGAAAAAAACATCGATGCCATCCGCACGCACCCGCTCGAGGCTTTGCTGATACGCCTCGATGTCGGCATCGAGCACTGCGTACATGATCGCCTGCTTCGAACCGAACAGGTTGTAAGGTGTCGCCACGCTGACGCCCGCTTCATCCGCAAGCGCGCGCATGGAGAACCCGGTGCTGCCGGTCTGCTGCACAAGGCGATGCGCCGCCCGGACGATGTCGAGGCGGCGCCGATCCTTACCTTCTTCCCGGGTGGCCAAACCGCAGGCGCTTGTCGTCGCTAGGCAACGCTGCGCAGATTGCGCAGCCGCGCAACTTCTTCGCGCAGCGCATCGACACGCGCCGTGAGTTCAGCCATTTCGTTGCTCGGCATCGTCTGCTTGCAGACACGATCGTACTCGGCTTGCAGGCGTCGGCCGCTGTCGCGCTCTTCGGCGATGTAGCGTCCGAGCAGTTCGCCGGTTTGCGGATCGATGGTTACGTCGTTGAAGAACGAACGAAACGGGTCTTTTCGTTCGCCGCGCTCGGCGCTCCGATCGCGGCCTTGCAGCATCGCTACTTTTTCCGCATCGCTTGCGTTGGAACTCGCGCAGGCGACCAGCCCATCGAAATCCTTGAACACCTGATAGGCCTTCTCCTCACAAACGGCGTGCCCGAGTTCACACATGCGCTTGGTGAACGCGGCTGCGTGTTCGCCTTCGCGAATGGCGACGAATCGCAGCACACCCGCAAGCTGTTCGTCCTTCGTATTGTTCGCCCATGCATTGAGCAGGATCTCACCCTTGCGTTCGTTCACAGCAATCGAATTCAGCAGTGCCAGATAGGTCGGTTCACTCATGTTGTACTCCCCCAAGTTTCCTTTCAGTTGCGGCCAACCGACGCCGCGGATGCGGCGCGCGAAGGCAGTTCATAGTTCAGTTGATAGATACGCTTGACGTTGCCACCAAGTACCTTTGCCCGCGTCTCGGGCGAGAGCTTCGCCGCATAGCGCGTCAGGTCGTCGACCCACGTGTGCGGGTGGTCCGGGTGGGGATAGTCGGTCGCCCACATGAAATTGTCGGCGCCCACGGCGTCGATGGTATGCGGCGCCACGGTCTCGTCCGGATCACCTGAGACGAAACACTGTCGGCGAAACAGCTCGCTGGCGGGCGTATGACGCCCCGACAGGTTGAGCGACGCGCTGAATGCATCGAGTCGATCGAGCATCGCCCCGACCCATCCGGATCCGGCCTCGAGAATGCCGAGCGAGAGCCTTGGGAAGCGTTCGAGCGTGCCGAGTGAAAAGAACGATATGAAGGCTTGCTGCACGATCGCGCGCAGCCAGATGGCTTCACCCCATGCGCGCCCGTGCGCGGGCCAGTCGAAGATGCCTTCCGCGGCAGCATGCGGTGTGTAGGTTGGATGAATGGCCAGTGGCACATCGAGTTCGCTGCATTTGGCGAACAGCACATCGTGACGTGCGTCGCCATGAATGACTCGGCGATGGTTGAACGGATTCACCCACGCACCGCGACAACCGTCCTTCACGGCGCGATCGAGTTCTGCGGCGGAGCCCTCCGGATCGAGCAACGTGAGTTGCGCGATGGGCACGAGACGGCCCTTGGAATTGCGACAGAAGTCCGCGATCCAGCGGTTGTAGGCACGCGCATAGGCGAGCGAAAGCTCGGGATCCTGCAGTTCCACTTCCCACAGAAGTCCAATCGTCGGATACAGCAGCGCGCATTCGAGATTTTCGGCATCGAGCAGTTTCAGACGCTGCGCCGCATCGGCGGAACCAAACGGCCGATTGTCCACGTAGCGCCGATCGGGCCGGGGCCGTAGGTCCTGCTCTCCCATCGCGCCCATGATGCCGAGCGCGCCTTTGTTGGCGCGCTTCGATGGCCGCTGGTCGATCTCCAGATACTCGAACCCCTCGTCATCGACCCGCACGCGCAACGCGCGCGGCCGATACTTCGCCTCCAGATAGGTCTCCCAGAGATCAGGTGGTTCGAGCACATGACCATCGGCATCGATCGTGCCAGGCACTTCGAACCGTTTGATTTCGTAGCTCATAGTCCTCCCCAGGGCGCTATTTCAGCTCACCGCCACGCTTACCGCTGTTTACCGACATTGACGGTGGCTCGATAGAACTTTATAACGCGTTAGAACTTTACGCATCATGCCCGTCACGATGCAAGCCCGTCGGAACCGAGCCATCACCATGCAAGTCAGTCGTACACGCCAGTTCATGCATCCTCTGCCTGATGAAACCTTCGAGGCAATCGCGCACCGCGCCCTGCCGAAGGAGCCGCTCGAGGCCGCAGTGGAGAAGCTGAAGAGCTGGAATCTGCATATTTTCCTGCGCCGCCCGTCGGGCGTGCTGCTCGGTAGCGACATCGTATTCACCGAAGACCCGGCTTGAGCGCGCGCCCGGATGCGCTGATCGAACGCGCGGAGGTCGGCGGCGGCCACGACGGTCAGGCCGAACTCATCGTGACGTTACGCTTTGCGAGCGGCGGCAGAACGGCAGTCGTGCTCGACACCGAGGCCGGCATGCGACTCATGCGCAACTGTGGCGTTGATGATGCGGCGGCGCTCGCCGGCCACCCGTGGAACAAAATACTGGAGGACCCAACATGTTCGACCTGATCATTCGAGGCGGAGACATCATCGACGGCACGGGACGCCCCCGTTGGCGCGGCGATGTCGGCATTCGCGATGGCCGCATCGCGGCAATTGGCCAGGTCAACGGCGAGGCCAGGCGCGTGATCGATGCGACCAACCGCATTGTCGCCCCAGGGTTCATCGACCCGCACACACACTTCGACGTGCAACTGCTGTGGGACGGGCAGGCCCGACCCGCGCTCGAACATGGCATCACCACGGTGGTGCCCGGCAATTGCTCGCTGTCACTGGCACCACTGAAGGCTGCCGATCGTCCACGGCTGGTCGGTATGTTCCAGCAGATCGAGGAACTGCCGCCGGCGGCATTCACCGAAGCGTTCGTGTGGACGTGGGAGTCCTTCGCCGGCTATCGCGATGCGCTGGCAAAGACCGTGGCGATCAACGTGGCACCCTTGGTTGGCCACAGCGTGATCCGGTTGTGGGTCATGGGGGATGCCGCGCAACAGCGCGCCGCCAACGCTGACGAGATTGCAGCGATGCAGGATCTGTTGCGCGAATGCCTCGATGCCGGCGCCGTGGGCCTGTCGACGAGCTTCGTCGACGTGGACGAACATCTGCATCCAGTGCCCAGCCGATGGGCCGCGGCGGCCGAACTCGATGCGCTGGCCGCCGTGCTTGGCGAATACGGTCGCATGCTGCAGGTGGTGCCCGAGTTCTACGCCACCGACATCACGATCGCGCGAGTGGATCAACTCGCGGAACTGTCGCTCAAGTACGACATCCCCACCACGTTCTCACCTCTGTTCGACTCACGTGCAACGCCCGATAACGTGCCGCGTGTCATGGCGCGCGTGGATGAGCAGTTCGCCCGCGGCGCACGCGTGTGGCCACAGGTGCAAACACGCCCGATCGACATCAGCTTCAGTTTCGAGCATCCGAGCCTGTTCTTCGCCCGCTTTCCGACCTGGTACCGCGTCATGCGCATGCCGCGAGCAGAGCGCCTCGCTGCGCTGCGCGATCCGGCAACGGCCGACAAACTCGTCGCCGAAACCGGTGCCGACGGCGGCCGCATGATGCTCGGTGGATTGACGATACGCGGCGGTGAAGGCGCACCGAAAGCGCTGGAAGGTCGCAAGCTCGGTGACATCGCCGACGAGCGCAATACGACGCCCGCGCGGGCATTGATCGACGTGTCACTCGAAGGCGATCTGAATGTGCCATTCCTCGCCGCGAGCCTCGGCCACGAAGCGAGCGATCGGGTCGGTCCGCTGCTCGCGCATCCCCATGTACACGTCGGCGCGAGCGATGGCGGCGCGCATATCCAATCGTTCGCAACGTATGGTGATACGAGCTATCTGCTCGGTCACTTCGTGCGCGATACGCAGCATCTCTCTCTCGAGGATGCCGTGCGCAAGATTACGCGCGATACCGCGCAGATCTGGGGCATCTCCGAACGCGGCACCATTGAAGAAGGCATGGCTGCGGATGTCGTCGTGTTCGACGCCGACCGCATCGACCGCGGCGGCGAACGCGCGGTGTTCGACATGCCGGGCGGCGGCATGCGTTACGTGCGCGAGTGCATCGGCATGGATGCCGTGGTGGTCAACGGTGCATTGGCCTACGCGAGCGGCGCCTACACGGACGCGCGCGTGGGTCAGGTGTGCGCGCTCACCGGAGTGCGCTCATGAGCCAGATCACTCATCGGATCGTCGATGCGAACGGCATTCGGCTGCACGTTGCCGAGTGCGGCACGGGACCGACGGTGCTGCTGATCCATGGATTTCCGGAATCCTGGTATTCCTGGCGTTATCAATTGCCCGCACTCGCCAAGGCGGGCTATCGGGCGGTGGCCATGGACGTGCGCGGCTACGGGCGTTCGTCGAAGCCCACGCGCGTCGAAGACTACCGAATGGTGAAGAACGTCGGCGACGTCGTGCATCTGGTCAGTGCTCTGAGCGACGAGCCCACTACCGTCATCGGCCACGACTGGGGCGCACCGATTGCGTGGAACAGCGCGCTGTTACGTCCGGATCTGTTTCGCGGCGTAGCGGGATTGTCGGTGCCGTACGCGCCGCCTGCGGCGCCAACGGGACCCAAGCCCACCGTGCGGATGAAGGCGATGGCCGGCGAGAACGAATTCTACGTCGGCTACTTTCAGGAGCCCGGGCGCGCCGAGGCCGAAATCGAAGCCGATGTTCGCAAATGGTTGTTGGGCTTCTATTGGTGCGCATCGGGCGACGTCGTGAACGGGCCCAACATCGCGATCGTCGAGCGCGGCACCCAGCTCAAGGACAAGTTCCAGTATCCGACCACCATGCCTGCCTGGCTCACCGACACCGACTTGGACGTTTACACCAGAGAATTCGAGTACTCCGGCTTCTTCGGACCGCTCAATCGCTACCGCAACGTCGATCGCGACTTCGATGATCTCGGTGCATTCGCCGATCGGCCGATCACCATTCCGTCGCTCTTCGTCGGCGGATCGAAGGATGGCCCGACCATCTGGGGCGCACCGGCGATCGCGCGTTTCAAGGAAACGCTGCCAAAGCTGCACGCATCGACCATCATCGATGGCGCCGGACATTGGATTCAGCAGGAGCGCGCCGAGGAAACCAACAAGCATCTGATCGACTTCCTGCGAGCGATTCACTGACATGGGTAAACGACCCCAACTCGGTGAGCGCGCCGTCGTCGTCGGTGGCAGTCTCGCCGGTATGCTCGCCGCGCGCGCGCTTGCGCCGCACTTCCGCACCGTGCTCGTGATCGAACGGGACGACATTCCGAGCACGCCCGGCCCACGCCGGATGACACCGCAATGCCACCACGTGCATCTGCTGCTCAAGGGCGGCGAGAACGCCATCGCAGCCATGGTGCCGGGCTTTCGCGACGCGATCGAAGCCAATGGTTCGGTCACGCTGCGCGCCGGACTCGATATGGAAGTAGCGTCCGAACTCGGTGTCGCGCCGCGCTGGGATGCAAAGCTCGATCTGCACAGCCAGAGTCGCTGGTTTCTCGAACACACGCTGCGTGAGCAGGTGCTCGAAGCGACACCGAACATCACGTTGCAAACGCGCGCCACGGTGCGCGGCCTCATATTGGATGCGAGCAAGCGTCAAGTCGCCGGGGTCGAAGTCGAGACGGCTGGCGACCGTGAAACCATCACGGCCGACTTCGTGGTGGATGGCAGTGGTCGCGGCGAAGGCGGACTGCGCTGGCTGCAGGCTTTGGGTCTCGCTGTGCCAGCGGTGGACGAGATCAAAGTCGATTTCGGCTATGCGAGCGCGACACTCACGCTCGCCGACACGCCACGGGATTGGAAAGCGCTCGCGCTCGGCAACCTACCGCGCGTCGGTGCCCGCGGCGGTGTATTGCTGCCGATCGAAGGTGGTCGCTACATCTGCTCGCTCGGTGGCCGCGCCGGTGACTATCCGCCCGACAATGAAGCGGCGTTTGTCGAATTTGCCGCGAGCCTGCCGCGACCTGCGCTGGCCGACGCGCTGCGCGCCGGTCGGTTCGAGTCCGGCGTCGAGCGCATCATTTATCCGGCCAACCGCTTTCGTCGCTACGAAGCGTTGAAGTCACTGGTCGGCCGGTTCGTCCCGATTGGAGACGCCCTGTGCAGCTTCAATCCGACTTACGGCCAGGGCATGTCATCGGCGGCGCTGCAGAGCCAGGCACTGGCGGAAACACTCAACTCGCGCGCTGAGGGTGAAACCATCGACGTCCTCGCGCCGCGCTATCTCACCCGCGCCGCGCAAGCCGCACGGATGCCGTGGCGGCAGGCGAACTTCAACGACTTCCTCTACCCGACGACGGAAGGCGATCGCAGCATGTTCACCGAAGAAGAGACGCAGTACCGCATCGCGCTGCAGATGGCCGCGGGTCGGGATCACGAGCTGCGCAAGCTCACCAACGAGGTGGGCCAGCTCTTGATCCCCTTCGAGCGGTTGCTCGAGGACGATGTCCGGGCGCGGGTGAAGGCGACAGCGAAATAAGGGACAGGAAATAGGGGACAGTTGACCTATTTCGATACGCCCGCGTTGGCGCACTGGGACCGACTTCGAAATAGGTCAACTGTCCCCTATTTCCCCTATGAGGGTAGCTGTCCCCTCCACTTCCTCAGCTCTTCGACAAACAACGCCGGCTGCTCGAACGCCGCGAAGTGGCCGCCCTTGTCGAGTTCGTTCCAGTAGACGATGTTCCGGTAGCGCTGCTGCGCCCAGGAGCGCGGTGTCGGCACGATCTCCTTGGGGAAGATGCTGCAGCCGGTGGGGATCTCGACGGGTGCGTCGCTGCCGCCGCCGAATGCCTTGCCGAAACTCTCCCAGTACAGGCGAGCCGATGAAGCGCCGGAGCCGGTGAGCCAGTAGATCATCACGTTGTCGAGCAGACGGTCGCGATCGATGGCGTTCTCCGGATTGCCGTTGCAGTCGGTCCAGGCCCAGAACTTCTCGAGAATCCAGGCGGCCTGGCCCACGGGTGAGTCGACCAATCCGTAACCCAATGTCTGCGGCCGCGTTGCCTGCTGTTTCGAGTAGCCAGAGTCCCAGTCCTGGTAGAACTTGGCGCCGTCCAGCGCTCGCTGCTCACGCGGCGTCGGTTTTGCCAATGACTCTTTCGTGGCGCGCGCATTCGGCATGTTGACGTGGATGGCGGCGCAATGACCGCGATTCTGCGCACCGATCGCAGTGGTCACTGCCGAGCCCCAATCGCCGCCTTGAGCGACATAGCGTGAGTAGCCGAGTCGCAGCATCAGCGTATCCCACGCGGTTGCGATCTTGTCGATGCCCCACCCCGTCTGCGCCGGCTTTCCCGAAAACCCATATCCAGGCAGCGACGGACACACCACGTGAAATGCATCTTCGGCGCGGCCGCCATGCGCGGTCGGATCGGTGAGCGGCGCGATGACCTCCATGAACTCGACCGTCGATCCCGGCCAGCCGTGGGTCATGACAATCGGCAGTGCATCGGCGTGCCGGCTGCGCGCATGGATGAAGTGAATGTCGAGCCCATCGAGTTCGGTGACGAACTGTGGGAACGCGTTCAGGCGTTTCTCACGCGCACGCCAATCGTACTTCTGCTGCCAGTGCGCAGTGATGGATTGCATGAATGACAGCGGCACGCCTTGAGTCCAGTCCGATGGTGTTTCCTCATCGGGCCATCGCGTGTGGCTCAGCCGCCGCGCGAGATCCGCGAGCGCCGAGTCATCGACGGCGATTTTAAACGATCGTATGTCCGACATATTCGATATCCGAAGGGGTTGCCGGCCAACCGTACGTAAAGTGGAAGCGCTTGCCTAGCATGATGCGCTTTGCCCATGCTATGCGCCGTCTTCTCACCCGCCCGAGATCGATCATGACCCATCAGGAAGTGCTCAGCCGCAACGGCTTTTCCAAGTCCGGTTTGAGCAGCGGCCCACTGACCGTTGCCACACCCATCGACGGTGCGGTGCTGGCGCGAATCGCCATGCACACGCCGGCGGATGTCGATACCGCGATTGCGCGCGCACACACGGCCTTCCTTGACTGGCGGGCCGTGCCCGCACCGCGCCGCGGCGAACTCATCCGTTTGCTCGGCGAGGAACTGCGTACCTCGAAAGCGGACCTGGGCGCGCTGGTGTCGCTCGAGTGCGGCAAGATCCTTCAGGAAGGTCTCGGCGAAGTGCAGGAGATGATCGACATCTGCGACTTTGCCGTGGGCATTTCGCGACAGTTGTACGGCCTCACCATCGCTTCCGAGCGCCCCGGTCACACCATGCGCGAAACGTGGCACCCCGCGGGCGTCTGCGCCGTCATCTCGGCATTCAACTTCCCGGTTGCGGTGTGGTGCTGGAACGCAGCGCTCGCATTGGTCTGCGGCGACTCCGTGATGTGGAAGCCTTCTGAGAAAACCCCGCTGACTGCACTTGCGACCCAGAAGATCTTCGAGCGGGCGCTGGCGCGTTTCGGCGACGCACCGGAACACCTGTCTCAAGTCATCATCGGCGATGCGGCGGTCGGCAAGGCGCTCATCGAAGATCATCGCGTCGCCATCGTGTCGGCGACCGGATCCACGCGCATGGGCCGCGCCGTCGCACCGATCGTGGCCGGACGATTCGGCAAGTGCATCTTGGAACTCGGCGGCAACAACGCCATGATCGTCGCCCCTTCCGCGGATCTCGAACTCGCCCTGCGCGCGATCGTGTTCTCCGCGGTCGGCACGGCTGGCCAGCGCTGCACCACGCTGCGGCGATTGTTCGTGCACGAATCCATTCACGACGCCTTGCTAACACGACTGAAGGCGACTTACGCCAAGCTCCCCGTCGGGGATCCGCTGGCTGACGGGACGCTGGTGGGCCCGCTCATCGATGAAGCGTCCTACGAAGGAATGCAGCGCGCACTGAAGAGCGCGGTGCAACAGGGTGGTGTCGTAACAGGGGGCGAGCGCGAGCTCACCGCCAAGTATCCCGCCGCTTTCTACGCGCGCCCCGCGATCGTTGCGATGCCAGGCCAGACCGACATCGTGCGCACCGAGACCTTCGCACCGATCCTCTATGTCATGAAGTATCAGACCCTGGAAGAGGCGGTGAACCTGCACAACGACGTGCCCCAAGGCCTGTCATCGTGCATCTTCACGACCGATGTGCGCGAAGCGGAAACCTTCCTGTCTGCCACCGGCTCCGACTGCGGCATCGCCAACGTCAACATCGGACCATCCGGTGCCGAAATCGGCGGCGCCTTCGGGGGCGAGAAGGAAACCGGCGGTGGCCGCGAATCCGGTTCCGATGCATGGCGGGGCTACATGCGGCGACAGACGAACACCGTCAACTACTCGCGCGCGCTGCCGCTCGCACAGGGCATCAAGTTCGACATCTGAAGTCACAGGAGTGGATATGGCACTGGATTCGATTGCGGTTCTGGGTCTCGGCAAAGTCGGCACACTGGCCGCTCGACTGCTCCACGAAGGCGGACTTGCCGTTACCGGATTCGATGCGCGGCCGCCGAAAGACGCGAAAGACGCGCTGCCGTTTCCTGTCGAAGCCGTCGACCTTGCGAGCGCGCGCGATATCGACAAAGTCACCGGCCGCTGCGACGCCGTACTGTCCTGCCTGCCCTATGCGCTCAACAAACCCATTGCTACCGCCGCCCACAAGAAGGGTGTGCACTACTTCGACCTGACCGAGGACGTACCGACCACCAACGCGATCATCGAACTGTCCAAGACATCGCGCGCGTTGATGGCACCGCAGTGCGGCCTCGCCCCGGGCTTCGTCGGCATCGTAGGTGCGGCGCAAGTGGCCGCGTTCGAAAAATGCCGCGCATTGCGACTGCGCGTCGGCGCCCTGCCCCAGAACCCAACCGGGCTCATGGGTTACGCGTTCAACTGGTCGCCCGAAGGTGTAGTCAACGAATACTTGAACGATTGCGAGGTCATCGAGCAGGGCGTGCGCAAGATCGTCTCGTCGATGGAGTGGCACGAAACGTTGTACGTCGAAGGCGTCGCGCTGGAGGCATTCACCACGTCAGGCGGCCTCGGTACATTGTGCGAAACGTTCCATGGCAAAGTCGACAACGTGGACTACAAGTCCATGCGCTACCCCGGTCACATGAACCTGATGAACTTCTTCTTCCACGAACTCCTGATGCGAGAGCGGCGCGAACTCGCTGGCGAAATTCTCACCAACGCAAAGCCGCCAGTGAACGATGATGTGGTGTACGTCCACGTGTCGAGCGAAGGCATGATCGACGGTCGACTCGCACGGCGCGAATTCGTGCGTGCGTACCGGCCGCTCAATGTCGCAGGGGTCGTCTCCACCGCGATCGCATGGACGACCTCGGCATCGGTGGTCGCGGTCATTGAGCTCGTGCGCCGCGGCGTGCTCGCCCAGCGCGGGTTCTTGAAGCAGGAGGAGGTCCCGTTCGAGCAATTTCTCGAAACCCCTACCGGCGCCCTGTTCAAGGTACCGGCGCGGCGATACGGAGATGGCGCGGTCACGATTTAGATCTATATAAATCTATTAAGTTAATTTTAGGACTTATATAAATACTCAATTGTCAACTCACCGAAATTCGTTTATATAGATCTGTAAACTAATTTAACGGTGCTATATGCCCCGATCTTCGCGCTCCCATGCCCTCCTGAGCGATGCCGCACTCGAAAGCCTCGTCCGGCTCGGCGAGCGTTTGAAACAGGCCCGACTGCTGCGCAACTGGACCCAAGCGGAAACGGCCCTCAGAACTGGTCTGTCGGCGAGTTCGGTGAAAAAGGTGGAAGCCGGCTCGGCACACATCACGGTGGCGGCGTACCTTGCTCTGCTGGACGTGTTCGGGGTGCCGGATGCCCCGGACCGCCTGTTGGCCGAGGGCGATGACACGCTGGGCCTCGCGCTGCGCGCCGATGGGATCCGCAAACGCGCCCGTTCACCGGGCGGCGGCGCCGATGAGTGGGAGCTGTAATGGCCGAGAAACTGTTCGTCCACGTCGATCTCGGAGGCGGGCAAGCGCTGCTCGCCGGCCAGCTGCTGCTCGACAACCTGCGCGGCCGATTCAAGTACGCGAAATCCTACCTCGACCATCCGCGTGCGTTCGCGCTGGACCCGGTCAACCTGCCGCTGTCGAGTGAGGTGCGCGAAAGCACGCGCACGCGCGAGGCACCCGGGATCTTCGGCGTGTTGCTCGATGCCGGACCCGATGAGTGGGGACGTCGCCAGTTGTCGAAGACGCGCACACCACCGCCCGTTAGCCACGTCGAATTTCTGCTTGCGGCCTCCGGCGAAGGCGTGGGCGCGCTCCATTTCACGGCCGCTGTGGGCGACAAGCCAAAGCCGCCACCACGACGACCGTTCGACAGCCTGGTGCATCTGCAGCACATCGCTGCAGATATCGAAGCCGGTCGCGAAATCGATCGCAGCCTGGCGCCGTACTTTCTGCAGGGCAGTGGTATCGGTGGCGCTCGCCCAAAGACCCTCATCGAACACGAAGGCCGACACTGGATCGCCAAGTTCGGCCGCGAATCGGACCTCGTGGACATGTGCCGTGTCGAGCATGCATCGATGCGCATGGCGCGCGCCGCAGGCATCGATGTACCAGACGTGCGGTTGACCGAGACCGGTCGCGGATCCGTGGTGCTTGTCGAGCGCTTCGACCGGGATGCGCAGGCGCAGCATCATCTGATTTCGGTCGCGAGCCTCATCAATAAATTCGATATCACTCAGTACGACGAGTCGGCCATGTCATATCCGGGCATCTTCCAACTCGGCAAACGAATCTCGGGCGACACACGCCACCTTGCGAATCGCGTGTTCCGACGCATGTTGTTCAACGTCGCCGTCGGCAACACCGACGATCACTTACGCAACCACGCGTTCTTCAAGCGCGCCGGCAGCGCCCAGTACGAACTCACGCCGGCCTACGATGTCGTACCACACACCGGATTGCAGGGCTCGCACGCAATCGCGATTGGCGCATTCGGCACCACACCGAGCATCGACAACTACAACGCAGCGGCAAAACGCATGGGGCTGGGCGCCGACAATGCCCGCACGATTGCGCGCGACGTCATGCGTGTGTGCCGCCAATGGCGGGATTACATGCGTGAGTCCGAAGTGATCGATGCGGATCTGGAAATCCTGGATCGTTGCATGGCGCTACAAGCGACGATCGAACGATTCGCGGGTGAGTCTGAACGCCGTTCAGCTTGAACAGCGCATTTGGCGATCCATGTCACAGACCCGTTTCATCGCGATTCGCAAGATGGCTTCATGAAATCGACGGTGCTCTTCATCGCCGCGCTCTTGATCACGGGCTGTGCATCGCAGGCGCCTTCGCCTCCCCTGCCTCCGCCCGAGCCTACTGCCGAGACCGTCGTTGTCACACCCGCCGCACTGACCCTCGGTGAGCGTGCTAAGCAGCACGCGCTCACCATGGTCGGAACACCCTATCGCTATGGCGGTGCGACACCTGACGGTTTCGATTGCAGCGGCCTGGTGTACTGGGCCTATGGCAGGTCCGGCGTGCGCTTGCCGCGCACATCGACGCAACTGCGCCGCGCGCTACCTGCCGTTGACAGTCGGCGCCTGCAGATCGGCGATCTGCTGTTCTTCGACACCTCGAACAAGAGCGGCCATGTCGGCATCTATGTCGGCGATCGCAAATTCGTGCACGCACCCTCATCGGGCGGCCGCGTCGAGGTGGTCGAACTCGATCGCGGCTACTACGCTAACCGTCTGTTGCAGGTGGGCCGTCCCAGGTGACACGCTCTCGCGGACGTACTCCACGGGCAGATTCATGGCCGACACCAAAGTTCGCACGCAGCTGCTCGGCGCGAGCGGCTTC
The DNA here is from genome assembly GCA_041738285.1 of Pseudomonadales bacterium. Lineage (GTDB taxonomy): Bacteria > Pseudomonadota > Gammaproteobacteria > Pseudomonadales > Azotimanducaceae > SZUA-521. The sequence goes on from JBGSQB010000065.1 coordinate 71,979, forward strand.
GAGTTCACCGCCGATCTAGCCGGGCCACGCAGTGGCGAACTCGTGATCCTGCTGCACGGCTATCCACAGACCCGGCACACATGGCGTCGGGAACTGATCGGTGTTGCGGCCGCCGGCCTGCGCGCCTGCGCACCGGACCAGCGCGGTTACTCCCCCGGTGCGCGCCCCGCGGGCATCGATGCGTATCGCATCGAGCATCTCGTCGACGATGTGCTGGGGATGGCCGATACGCTCGATGCCGAGCGCTTTCATCTCGTGGGTCACGATTGGGGTGGGCACCTGGCATGGATAACCGCGGCGCTGCACCCCACGCGCGTCAAGACGCTCGCCGTCATATCTCGCCCACACCCCGCCGCCTTCGTGCGGGCGATGACGCATGACGCCGAGCAATCCACACGCTCCGGTCATCACCGCGCCTATCTGCGCGCCGAGGCAACTGATGAACTGCTCAAGGACAACGCAGCGAAGCTGCGCGCGATTTACACTCATTCGGCGGTGTCCGACTACGACGCCGATGTGTATCTGGAAACGCTCGGCAGTCGAGATGCCCTCGATGCTGCAGTGAACTGGTATCGGGCCGCGGCAGACTCGAAGTTCAAAGCAGCCGAGATTCCCGCAGTCACCGCTCCCACGCTCTACGTCTGGGGCAACGCCGACGCAACGGTCGGGCGGGCCGCGGCCGAATTGACCCGCACAATGGTCGCTGCACCGTTCACCTTCGTCGAGCTACCCAACGTCGGCCACTTCGTGACGGATCAATCGCCCGATGCGTTCCCACCGCTGCTCATGAGACACATGAGGTCGCATGGCGACGTCGATTGATCCCGAACGTCGATTTCTCTAGGCTCGCCTGTCACATCGCAGTCTCAATCAAAGGACACACACATGAGCGAATTCAAAGACAAAGTCGTCATCATCACCGGCGCCGGGGGTGGACTCGGTAAGTCACACGCCCTGGAGTTCGCCCGTCGCGGCGCCAAGGTGGTGGTCAACGACTTGGGTGGCAAGGGCGACGGTACCGGTTCCGGCGATGCGGCCGATGCGGTCGTTGCCGAGATCCGCAAGGCGGGCGGTGTTGCCATCGCCAACAAGGCGTCGGTCGCCGATCGCGCCGGCGCCAAGTCCATCGTCGATGACGCGGTGGGAGCGTTCGGTACCGTCGACATCCTGGTGAACAACGCCGGCATCCTGCGCGACAAGAGCTTCAAGAACATGAACCTCGACGATTGGGACATCGTCATGGACGTGCACTTGAATGGCACGGCCTATGTGACGCATGCCGCCTGGCCGATCATGTATGCCAAGAACTACGGCCGCATCGTGATGACCAGCTCCACCTCCGGCATCTACGGCAACTTCGGCCAGGCCAACTACGGCGCGGCAAAGATGGGCATGCTCGGTTTCATCAACGTACTCGCCATCGAAGGCGCATCGAAGAACGTGCGCGTCAATGGACTGGCTCCCGGCGCGGAAACGCGGCTGATCGGTACCATCCCCGGTCGGCAGGTGGATCCGGACAACCCGCGCCCCGAATCACATCCGCGGCTGGTCACGCCAGCGGTGCTGCTGATGTGCGGCGAAGACGCGCCCACCGGCAAGATCATTCAGGCCGGCAACGGCCGCTTTTCGACCTGCGCCATCTTCAGCAACGACGACATCGAACTGGGACTCGACGTGACCTATGAGGACCTGCTGGCGCAGAAGGAGCGCTTGCTCGATATGAGCCACGCCAAGGAAGGCTGGTCGGTACGCCGCAATCGGGCCGCGCGGCAGCAATAGTCAGTCGCTACTCGGTGGGAGCGGCCTTGGCCGCGAAGGCGTCAACTCGCACGCAAGCACGCTCCCACTCTATCGAGTCGGTCAGTGGCCATTGTGGTTGCGGAGGAGATACGCCGCACCCGCCTGGGCATTGATCGACGGCGCTTCCCCATATAGACGCTCTTTCGATCCACCGTACAGCGCGCGATTGGCGCCGAGCGGCGCGAGTTCTCGCGCCCGCGCGATCGCCCGCGGCAGCAGATCATCTTCACCTGCAATTTCACTGACGAAGCCAGCCCCTTTGGCATCCGGCCCGGTCCAGCGCCGCGCCAGCTGCACGGTTTCGAAGAAGGCGCTCGCCGACATCTTGTGACGAAACAGCGCAAGCTCCGCATCGGGAATCGCCATGCCGATCGCCATCTCGTTGGCGCACAGGAATCCACGGTCCGCGCGCATCATGCGCACGTCATGACACAGCGCCGACATGAACCCGGCGCCGAAGCCATGGCCATTGACTGCACACACGGTCGGCACCGGGAAGGTAATCAGCCGCGCCATCAATCGCATGAACTCCGCCCCAAATACCTTCTGATCACCGCCCTCACCGGGTGCATCGGCGCGCACCCAGTCGACATCGAGCCCGTTGGAGAAGAACTTGGGGCTCGCCGAGGTCGTGACCATTGCCGCAGGGCCAGTCGATGCCTCCACCTCATCCAGGCGCTTCGAAAATGCGCGCACGAAGTTCGTCGTCCAGCGATTCTCACCGGCGTTCATCTTCAGCACGAAGACCGAATCTTGAAGGTGCAGATCAATCACGGGTTACTCCTTCAAATCGGGTGCAGTCGCACCGGCACATCCTTGATGCCGCGGATGAAGTTGTTGGGCAGACGCTTCACGTCCGCAACGACTTCAACCGTGTGAAAACGCTTGACGATCTCCTCCCACAGGATGCGCAACTGCATTTCGGCCAACCGGTTGCCCATGCATCGGTGCACACCGAATCCGAAGGCCACATGCGCGCGCGCATTGGATCGATCGATGATCAGCCGATCAGCGTGTTCGAACACGGTCTCGTCGTGATTACCCGACAGGTACCACATGACGACCTTGTCGCCTTCCTTGATGTGCTGACCGCCGAGCTCGAAGTCCTGCAGCGCGGTGCGGCGCATGTGGATGACCGGCGTCTGCCAGCGAATGATCTCCGAGACCATGTTGGGAATGAGCTTCGGATTGTTCCGCAGCTTCTGGTACTCATCTGGATACTTGTTGAGGCCAATGACGCCGCCGCTGATGCTGTTGCGCGTCGTATCGTTGCCACCCACGATCAGCAGCAACAGCGTGCCAAGAAAGCGGCCTGGATTTTCATTGATGTTTCGCGTGTCCTCGCCATGCGCCAGCATCGATATCAGATCGAACTTGGGCGGCGCCGCCGCCCGTTCTGCAAACAGCTGGTAGAAGGCGCCAGCGCATTCCATGAGTTCTTCGTAGCGTTTGGACATGTCGATGCTGTTGTCGCCCGTGACTTGCGGCACCGCAGTGGTGATGTCTGACCAATGGATCAGCTTGTGGCGCTGCTCGTACGGAAAGTCGAACAGCGTCGCCAGCATGCGACCCGTCAGTTCGACGGATACGCGCTCCACCCAGTTGAACGTCTCGCCGACAGGCAGGTTCTCGAGAATATCGATGACTCGATCGCGAATGACGGGTTCGAGCTCGGCCAGGTTCTTCGGCGCAACCGACGGCGCGACCGCTTGCCGCTGGGGTGCATGCCGGGGCGGATCGAGCTGAATGAAGCTCTCCCCCTGCAGTTGCTCGGGATTCTGCACCTGCGGATCCACGATCGCGATGCCACCGGCTTCCGACGAAAATACTTCGTGGTTGGTGTCGACCTGCTTGATGAGGCGATGCGTGCTGACGGACCAGAACGGGCCATTGACGCTGTCGGCAAGATAATGGACTGGCGCTTCGCGCCGCAGTCGCGCAAACCAAGGCCGCCAGGTGTCGTTCTGAAAGCGCTCGGGAAGACTGACGTCGATTTCATCGAGCGGTACGGCGTCAACCGCGGATTGCTGATCGGCCAACGTGTTCATCTGGATCTCCTTACTTGTGCTTCCTCAACGCGTCGCTGATCGAATGCGGTCGTGCACACGGCCCAGCACTTCGACCATCGCATCCACCGATCGCGCGCCGGCCTGGAAGATCGCGGTGGCGTTCACCGCGCCCCATTGGAAGCCTGCCTCGATCAGGAACTCGGCGCGGGCCGCGACCCGATCCATGTCCTGGTAGAACGCCTTGCCGGTTGCGTCCCGCGGTGGCACATCGATCATCATCTGACTGCCGATCCGGCTCGGATCACGATCAGCGGCGATCGCTGCAGCCTCGATGCTCGCCCGGGCAGCGCGTACTTCATCAATGTCAGTGTAGGCGGTCGCGAGCCAGCCGTCCCCGAGTTCGCCCACGCGCCGCAGCGCGCGGGAACTGGTGCCGCCAATCCACACGGGGATCTGCCCCTGTGGTGACTTTGGCTCCATAGCGATCGTGTCAGCCCGATAGAATTCACCATCGAAGCTCACCTGTTGATCGCGCCAGCAATGACGCATATAGACGATCGCTTCGTCCATGCGCTGACCGCGATTGCCGAAATCTTCGCCGAGCGCTTCGTACTCGGCCGCCTGCCAGCCAACACCTACACCGAGCCGCACACGCCCACCACTCAACGTGTCGAGCGTACTGACTTGCTTTGCAACGAGTAGCGGTTGGCGCTGCGGCAGCACCAGCACTTCGGTGCCGAGGCCGATTCGGTCGGTAACCGAAGCGACATAAGAAAGCGTCATCAGAGCCTCGAGAATCGGCATCTGCGGCGGATACATCGGCGCCCGTCGCGTCGCTGTGGGGTAGCCCATGATCACATGGTCGAACATGTCGAGCTGGTCGTAGCCAATCTGCTCGATGGCGCGGGCGAGTTTGATGACCCCTGTACTGCCTTCGCGGTACGCAACACTCGGAAATTCGACCGCTAATTTCAATTGCATGTGCAAGCCCCTTGCGTGATCCGCCGCTCACCCAAGTGGTTTGCAGCGAAACGTCCCGGTGGGCGTTTCCCGTCCGGGACCTTGGAAATATCTGGCAACGCCATCGATGCCGAGCACCACGGCGTTGCCCGACCACGACCACGTCTGTTCGCCGTCGTCGCTGCTATGCATCGCTGGTACCCGCTGACTGCCCATCTTCACCGAACTACTACCCGCTCGGTTGACGAGCACCAGCACGTTACCGCGCTGACCAGGATACGCACAGCCATAGGTGTGCGCCGACTCACTTGCCGTCACCGATGCCATCGACACCGTCAGAGCAACTGCAATCGGGGTCATGCGGCGCATCGATGCGATGCTCCACGTCCACCTCATGTGGCTTCATTACATGCCGATCCGTCTGGCATGGGAAGCAGAATTGTTGGATGCTTCGCCCGCTTCGATTCGGCAATTGGAACTGCGAATGAAACGTTGGATGTGGGTGCTCCTGGCCGCGTTGGCGATCGTCAGTGCAGGATTCATTGCAATGGTCGGCACCGAACGGGGGCAGGACCTCGTGCTTGCGCGCATCGCCGTGGCAACGATGAGTTCTGACGACGAAGCGGCGCCCTACGACGGTATTCGCGTGTTCATGTGCGGCACTTCGTCGCCGCTACCAGCACCCGACCGCGCCCAGGCATGTGTCGCCATCGCGATCGGCGACCGTCTCTATCTCGTGGATGCGGGCGCTGGCTCCGCCCGGGTAGCCAGCCTTGCTGGGTTGCCGCTGCAGAACCTGCGCGCAGTTCTACTCACGCACTTTCACTCCGATCACATCGCTGCCGTGCCCGACTTCAACCTCAACTCCTGGGTCGCCGGACGTGCTGAGCCGCTGGCAGTGATCGGCCCCGAAGGGGTCAACGACGTGGTCGAGGGGCTCAACCAAGCCTACGCGCTGGATCGAGACTACCGGGTGGCGCATCACGGCGCCGATCTGTTGCCACCTGAACTCGGGATCATGCAACCGATTGCCATCGAGCCTGGCGTGATACTCGATGAGTTTGGTCTGATTGTGCGCGCATTTCTGGTCGATCACGCGCCGATCGCTCCGGCGGTCGGCTACCGATTCGATTACCTCGGCCGCTCGGTAGTCGTCAGTGGCGATACGATCGCAACCGCAAGCCTCGAAGAGGCATCTGCGAACGCGGATCTGCTCCTGCACGATGCGATCTCAGTACCGATCATTTCGACACTCGCGGCCGCGGCCGCGACGGCAGGACGCGACCGTCCGGCGAAAATTCTGCACGACATTCTGGACTATCACGCATCTACCACTGACCTCGTTGGCCTGGCCGAACGCGCAGGGGTAAGACAGCTGGCGCTGTATCACCTGATACCGCCGCCGCAGAATATGCTCATGGAACGGATGTTCCGGCGCGGTCTGCCATCGAGCGTGCTACTGACCGAGGACGCGATGGTGTTTGAACTCCCGGCGAACAGCACAGCGATCGACGTGCGATGACAGGCCCCGGCCATCTTACTGCGCGCCAAGGCGAGTGATCACCTCTGCAGCGCGCGCCGCACCCGCGGCCAGCGCATCGTCGATCGAGCCGTCGTGGCAGTACACGGCCAGAAACGCGGCCGCAAATGCATCCCCCGCCCCGGTCGTATCGACCACGCGGGTCACCGGCACAGCCTCGCACGTGAAAACGCCAGAGCGAGTCACCGCGATGCTGCCACCGGCACCGAGGGTGATGACGAACAGCTTGTTCTTGGCAACTGCAATTCGCTTCAGTTCGTCGATGAACGCAGTGTCGTTCACCGAGATACCGAAGAACGCAATGTCGAGGCGATCGATGAACGGCAGCACGCGATCGATGCGCAGGTCATCGCCAATGTCCGCAAAATCCACGGCCCGAATGCCCTTCGTCGGCAGACGCATCACGGATTGGAACAGCGCCTGAATCTGACGGTACATGGGAACGGCAACGAGATCGGCGGCTGCGATGAGCCGTTTCGCAGCTTCATCAGGAACGAACGATGCGAGCACGCCGGCATCGTAGTCACGAAAAACGCGATCACCCTCGGCGGTGACCGCTATGGGTTGCAGCGCCGTGCGGCCGCGTTGCACTGCAACGTGCACGTCGACATCTGCGGCCCGCAATCGCGCTAGCACGCGATCGCCTTGCGAATCGTCGCCGACAGCCGATACAACCGAGATGACATCCGCCGCTGGAAACGCGCGGCGCGCGGCGATCGCGAAGTTGAGTGAGATTCCGCCACAGTGCGCCTCACCCGTGGCGAGGTATTGGTCGATGCCGCAGTCACCGACGCATACCACGTTCATGAGATCGCGCCGCGCAGTTGCCGCGCCTTGTCCATGTCCGCTCGACCATCGGTCATCAGCGCACTGCCAACAATCGCGCCCCTGCACATGGCGAGGCATGCGCTGGCGTTGTGCGGCGTCAACCCGCTGCCGATGAGCACCGGAATCGTCGAAGCAGAACTCGCAAGCGCTATGTCCGAACGGCGCGGAACCTCGCCTGTCACGGTGCCGGTGACGACGATCGCGTCGGCCTCGTGCACCGCCGCCAGGCGCGCCGATTGGTCGATGCCACGGGGCACCAACATCTGTGCATACTTGACCTGAATGTCGGCAAGAACGAGCACATGTTCGGCATTGATCCGCCTGCGGTATCCCATCAGCGCCGCCGGATCGATCTGCATTTCGCCGTAGTCGGCTCGCGCCATGCGATCGACAAAGTAGTCCGTGCGTATGAAATCGGCACCACCGGCGGCGGCGATGGCAAGTGATGCCTGCGGATCGTTCAACAGCACTTCGACACCGATCGGCATCCGCTGGCGTTTGGCAACGACGGCGCGAGTGATCACGGTCATCGCGGCAATCGTTTCCGGTCCAGCCAGCACCCGATGCGGGCGATCCCATTCGTTCTCGATCAGGACACCCGAGAAACCAGCCGCCTCGTACACGGCAAGATCACGCAACGCATGATCGATGCACGTCCGCAGCCCGGGAGACGTGTCATAGCCGGGCAGCGGTGGCAGGTGAACCACGCCGATCAATGCCGAGCGCTCTGGAAACAGGCGATCGAACCGGCTCATCGCGAGTCGTCGCGGTTCAGCAGGTTGAAGACCGGGATTCCGAGCAACGCCAGGGCGCAACCGATCAACGACTCGACCGGGTTGTAGATGAGCGTCGCAATCACAAACACACTCATGACTGCAATGAAGAACCAAGGCACCAAGGGATACAGCGGCGTCCGATACGTATCTCGCGTCGCAAGTCTTGGGCGCAATCGAAACACCGCCGCGACCATCAGAATGTTCACGATCTGAAAGGGTACGACGAAGAAGCTGACGATGCTCGAAAACGAGCCGAACGAGATCAACGCGAGTATCGCAATCGCACCACCCATCACAATGGCGCCCGATGGGGCCGAAGTACGGGGTGAAACATACGAAAGAACGCGAAACATCGCTCCCACGCCGCGCCTGTTCGCGCGATCGACGTACTCGTGAGCGGCAGCATAGTAAAGCCGCGGCAACGTCAGTATCAGGCCACCGAGCGAGCCGCCAATCGAGACCCAGATGAACACATCGAGCACGGATCCACCGGTCGCGCCGAACGCTGCCTCCGCGACTGTCGCCGCTACCATCGATGGATCATGGCGCATCTCGGCCAGTGGCATGATGCGCAGAAATGCGAAATTCACGATCAGATAGATCAGCGTGACGCCCACCACCCCAAGGCCCATGGCCAGTGGAAACGCGCGATTCGGGTCGCGCACTTCACCGGCGACGTTCGATGCATCGATCCAGCCATCGTAGGTGAACAGGACGAAGCCGATCCCCAAACCGACCACACGCACCAGCGACCCAATGCCGTCGTCGCTCGTGCCCACCACTGCAACGGGTGTCGGCAGAACCGCCTCCGCCAGGGCAAGTGCGCCGACTACCAGTGCAAAGAGGCCCAGCACTTTGATGCTTGTCAGAATGATCTGGGTCCGTCCACCCCACGCAACGCCAGCCACATTGATGGCGCAGAAGAACACGATCACGGCGGCACCCCACATCCATGCGGCGCCGGTGTCGGTCATGCGCGCGGCGAGCTCACCGAACAGAATCGCCGCACCGGCAATCGCACCGGGTCCACTCACCAGCACCATGGTCCATGCCTGGATGAATGCTATACGCGGGCCAAAGGCTGCACCGAGCGCGTGATACGAGGCGCCGGACCTCGGCAGCAGCGTCGCGATCTCTGCCAGCGTCAACGCACCGCACAACGTAATCACGCCGCACAGCAACCAGATCGAGTAGACCTGCCACTCGAACTGCGCGACCGATGCCACCTGTCCGGGCGTGAAGAAGATGCCCGACCCGAGCATGTCACCCATGACCACGGCGAGGACGGCGGCGAGTCCGAGTTGACGCTTCAAGGGGTCGACCAGAAATGGCGATGGCGGAGAATAACTGCAGTGGTCAGGTTGTTCGAGTGACTCGATCCCGCCCTTCGGCTACCTTTGCGCCTTCGTCAGAATCCGGGTGGGCTCGATGAGCACAAGCAGTTCAATTCGCGTTGCAGTGTTGGGTGGCGGTATGTCCGGCATCTGTATGGGTGTGAACCTGCGTAAGCGCGGCGTCGAGGACTTCATCATTCTCGAAAAGGCGAGCACGGTGGGCGGCACATGGCGAGAGAACACCTACCCGGGGGTCGCCTGCGACGTACCCTCGCACGTGTACTCGTTTTCCTTTGAACTCAATCCGGAATGGAGTCACTCCTACTCGAGCGGCAAAGAGATCTGGGATTACTGCGAGCGTACTGTCGACAAATACGATCTACGTCGCCACATCCGCTTCAACACGGCAGTTACGAGCGTGACCTTCGAGAACGGGCGCTGGCAGATCGAGACCACCAGCGGCGATCGAATCTCCGCGGATGTCGTGGTCAGCGGCCTGGGCGGTCTTCATATGCCCAATCATGCGCAGATCGAGGGTCGCGAATCGTTTACCGGCCCACTATTCCACACTGCGCAGTGGGACCACAGCCAGGACCTCAGAGGCCGGCGAGTGGCCATCATTGGCACTGGTGCAAGTGCCGCTCAAGTGCTACCCGAAATTGCGCCCCTTGTTGCGGACGTTACTGTGTTTCAACGGTCCGCGGCCTGGGTGTTTCCGCGCCTTGCAACCGACATCTCCGATGCGCGACGCGACACGTTCCGACGCCATCCCTGGCTCATGCGGCTGTACCGCTGGTTTCTGTGGACGCTCATGGACGTGATGGGCACGGTGTCGCTACGCCGCGGATCACTGATGTCGAAGCGGCTCAAGAAAGTCGGGATCGCGCACATCGAAGCTTCCGTTGCAGATCCGCAACTGCGCGCACGCCTGACACCGGACTACGAGCCCGGTTGCAAACGACGCTGCATTTCCGACGACTACCTATCCACGTTCAATCGATCGAACGTGCACCTCGTCACCGACGCCATTGCCCGCATCGAAGCCGGCGGCATTCGCGACGCGAAAGGTACGCTACACGAAGCCGATGTCATCATCGAGGCAACCGGGTTTCGTCCCTTTGACATCACCGATTATGTCGATATCAGAGGCCGGGACGGCCAACGCCTGCGCGATGTGTGGTCCGAGCACGTACAGTCCTTCCGCACCATGATGATTCCGGGCTTCCCCAACTTCTTCATGCTGCTCGGCCCGAACAGCGCAACCGGCCACACGTCCGCACTGATCATGATCGAGTCCCAGGCCGAGTACGTGATGAAGTGCCTGGCGATGATGGAGCGTGCAAACCTCGCCACCATCGATCCGGACCCATCCGTCGTCGCACGCTACAACGCGCGCCTGCAGCGCGACATGCAGAAGATGGTGTTCAGTGGCGGCTGCAATTCCTGGTACACGGACAGCTCAGACTACAACTTCACGCTATGGCCGTATTCGGCGCTGCGGTTCCTCGCTGAACAAGGCAACATGAAGCCGGACGAGTTTCAGGTCGTGCATCGCTGACACGACACACCTCAAGACCGATCGGCACCCCAGGCCCGGTCGTCGAGGTCCAGGTCCGCATAGTCTGCAGGAAACAGCGTGGGCTCCTGGTCGCCGGCGTTTAGCTTCGCGTCATAGTCGTTCAGCAGTCGCAGACCGGTCTTTGCCAGCATGACCAAGGCCGTGAGATTGACGACTGCGAGCAGGCTCATGGTGATATCGGCAAAGGCGAACACCGCGCCCAGATCCTGGAACGTGCCCCAGAACACGAGCGCGAGCATGAACACGCGATAGACGAGGAACATGGCGCGGTTTTCCTCGCTGAAGAAGTTGAGCGCGTTCTCACCGAGATAGTAGTTGTAGATGATCGTGGTGAAGGTGAAGAGCACCAACGCCAGCGATACGAAGGACCGGCCCCACTCCCCGACGTGTTCGGCCAATGCAAGCTGGGTCAGCGCCACGCCCCCGACATCCGTTCCTGGAGTGTACAAACCCGACATCAGGATGATCATGGCGGTACACGAGCACATGATGATCGTGTCGACAAAGACGCTCAGGCTCTGTACGACGCCTTGATCGGCCGGGTGCCTGACAAATGCCACTGCCGCTACGTTCGGCGCGCTGCCTAGGCCGGCTTCGTTCGAGAACAGACCCCGCCGCACGCCGAAGATCAACGCTGCACCGATGCCACCGCCAATGGCAGGCTCCAGCCCGAAAGCGCTCTTCACAATGAGCATGAATACGGCTGGGATTTCACCGAAGTTGAGCGCGATCACGACCACGGTCATGCCGAAATAGCCGATCGCCATGATCGGCACGATGAGCTCCGCGACGGTCGCGATCCGCTTGATGCCGCCAAAAATGACGAGACCGACCACCAGGACAATTCCGGTTCCCGTCACGAACGTGGGAATACCAAATGCGTCCTCGAGGGAGGACGCCATGGTGAACGACTGCACCGCCGGAAATCCGAAGCCGAAGGTCACGAACAGCAGTACTGAAAACAGCGCCGCCATCCAGGGTTTCTTCAAACCGCGCTGGATGTAGTACGCCGGCCCGCCACGATAGGTCCCATCCGGTTCCGCCTGCTTGTAGAGCTGGGCCAGACTGCATTCGAAGAAGCTGGTCGCCATGCCCATTACCCCGACCACCCACATCCAGAAGATCGCCCCTGGCCCACCCAGCGTGATCGCAACTGCAACGCCGGCGATGTTGCCTGCACCGACGCGTCCCGCAATGCTCAGGGCGAGCGCCTGGAACGAACTGATGTGACCAGGTTGGTGATGAAAGGCACCACGGATGACACGAAACATGCGTCCGAGGTAACGGAACTGAACGAACCGCGAACGAACGGTGAAGTACACGCCCATCGGGATGAGCACGACAACGAGCATCTGGCCCAGCCATTCGTTCAAGAGGTTGATCATGGACTGTCCTTGCGACCGATCGGTTGAGTATCGCGATGCAGCTTAACGCGTTGACCCCGCGTACAGCACCCCCGTAACCTCGTCGGTATGACTCATGTCGTTGTCGTCGGCGGCGGAAACGCTGCACTCACCGCAGCCATCTCCGCGCGCGAAAACGGCGCCGATGTCACGCTGATCGAACGCGCGCCGCATGAACTGCGCGGCGGCAATTCGCGCTTCACCGCCGGCGCGATGCGCGTCGTCTATGAAGGCGTCGAGGACCTGCGTCGACTAATGCCGGAACTCACAGCGGCGGAACTCGATCGCACCGACTTCGGGGACTACTCGAGCGCGAGCTTCTACGAGGATCTCGGTCGCGTGACCCGCTGGCGATGCGATCCACAGCTTGCCGAACTGCTCGTCGAAGAGAGCTTTGCAACGCTGTTGTGGATGAAAGAGCACGGCGTCAGATTCCTGCCGTTGTACGGCCGGCAGTCGTTCGAGGTCGATGGCAGAGTGCGGTTCTGGGGTGGACTCACGGTCGAGGCATGGGGCGGCGGGCCCGGCCTTGTCGATTCGCTGACAGACATTGCCATGCGCATGGGCGTGCGGGTGCTGTACGGCACTCGAGCAATCGCGCTCGACGCACGCCATGGTGCTGTCTCGGCAATCCAGGTCCGCCATCAGGGTGAAGAGCGCGCAATCGAAACCGATGCAGTGATCCTCGCGTGTGGTGGCTTCGAAGCCAATCCTGCCTGGCGCGCCCGCTATCTCGGTCCGGGATGGGACCTTGCGCGTGTGCGCGGCACGCGCTTCAACACGGGCGACGGTATTGCGATGGCAACCGCAATCGGTGCCGCAACACGCGGCCATTGGTCCGGATGTCATGCGGTGGGCTGGGACCTCAATGCACCCGAGTTCGGAGACCTCGCTGTTGGCGACGGGTTCCAGAAGCACTCCTACCCGTTCGGCGTTCTGGTGAACGCCAATGGCGAACGCTTCGTCGACGAAGGCGCGGATTTCAGGAACTATACCTATGCCCGCTACGGCGCCGAAATTCTCGCGCAGCCGGGGCAACTGGCCTGGCAGGTGTTCGATGCAAAGGTGCATCACCTGCTGCGGGATGAATACCACATCCGTCAGGCGACACGCGTGTTGGCGGATGACCTGCCCACGCTGGTCAGGCGTATGGAAAATGTCGACGAACGCAGGTTTCTGGACACCATCGCTTCGTTCAATGCGGCCGTCGATCAATCGATACCGTTCGATCCGACGGTCAAAGATGGCCGCGCGGCACTTGGACTCGACGTACCCAAGTCGAACTGGGCCAACAGCATCGATACGCCGCCCTTCGAAGCGTACGGCGTTACGTGCGGCATCACGTTCACGTTTGGCGGACTGTCCGTGGACCGGCAGGCCCGTGTGCTCGACGAGGAAGGAAATCCGATTGGTGGGCTGTACGCGGCCGGCGAACTGGTCGGCGGCCTGTTCTATCACAACTACCCCGGTGGTACCGGACTCACGTCAGGCGCTGTATTTGGTCGCACCGCGGGTCGCAGCGCGACACACGCGTGATCAGAACCACCTTCAGTGCCCGCACGGCGATGGCGGTCGTCATTGCGAACATGATTGGCACCGGCGTATTCACCAGTCTCGGATTTCAGTTACTCGACATCCGGTCACCGGTTGCGCTGCTGGCGTTGTGGTTGGTCGGCGGATTGACCGCGCTGTGCGGCGCGCTGACTTACGCGGAACTTGGCGCCGCGCTGCCGAGGTCAGGCGGTGAATACAACTTCCTCACCCGCATTTACCATCCCGTTGCTGGTTTCATTTCCGGCTGGGTGTCCGCCACGATCGGGTTCGCGGCACCGACCGCGCTGGCTGCCCTTACCTTCGGTATCTACCTCGAAGCATCGCTGCCGGCGCTACCGGCCGCGGTCAGCGCCTGTACGCTGATCGTGCTGCTGACCGTCGCACACGCACTCAATCGTCGCAGCAGCGGTCGCGTACAAACAGTATTCACGGCGCTCAAGTTGATTCTCATTCTGGCGTTCTGTGCGCTCGCGCTGGCGTTCTCCGATGCGCAGCACGTACTCGATCTCGCTCCGACATCAACCGACTTCGCCGTCATCACGAGCGGCGCGTTCGCCGTCGCACTCATCTTCGTCAACTACGCCTACACCGGATGGAATGCGGCGACCTACCTGACGAGTGAACTCGACCGCCCTTCACACACACTGCCACGCGTACTCGCGGCGGGCACTTTGATCGTCGCCGTGCTCTACGTGCTGCTCAACTACACCTTTCTCGCTGTGGCGCCGATGGATGCGATGGTGGGCAAGGTGGAGATCGGCTACATCGCCGCCGAGTATGCATTCGGCATCGAGGGGGGTGCCGTGATGGGCGCCGTGCTTGCGCTGTTGCTGATCTCGACCGTGAGCGCGATGACCCTCGCAGGTCCGCGCGTTCTGCAAGTCATCGGTGAGGATTTTGCGGTATTTCGGCCGCTTGCGCGCACCAACGGCGACGGCGTGCCGTTCGTTGCCATCATCTTTCAGTCGAGCCTCAGCCTGCTGCTGATACTCACCGCATCGTTCGAATCCATTCTCGTCTTCGCCGGGTTCACGCTGGGGCTGAACACACTGTTCACCGTGGCGGGTTCGTTCATCGTGCGGCATCGGATGGGACGCGATGCGCTGCCTTTCCGCATGCCGTTGTACCCGCTGCCGCCGGTGATCTTTGTCCTGGTGACGGGCTGGACGCTGGTGTACATCCTCAAGGATCGCCCCGAAGAGGGCCTGCTCGGGTTGGCGGTGGTGGCCGCGGGTGGGGTGGTCTATGCCGGATCGCGAGCAATTGGAAAGCGGTGGTAACGCGGGGAAATAGGGGACAGTTGACCTATTTCGCAATGACTCCTGTGCCTTGGCTAAGTGACAGGCGCGAAATAGGTCAACTGTCCCCTGTTCCCACTGCCCCATTACCTACCGCCAAAAGAAAGGGGCGCAATGCGCCCCTTTCTTCCGCGACATCCGTTCACTCAGAACTGATAGATACCGCGCGCGTACCAGAAGCCGCCGTTGAAGCCCATCGGCGAGGTGGCCGGATACTCGGAGCCGACGATGCCTGCCCACGGATTGTCGTCCGGAGTCTCGTCGAACAGGTTCTGCGCGCCAGCAACCACTGAGATGTTGTTGTTGAAGGCATACGCGACCTCCACGTCGACCGTGACCTCCGAACCCACATCGATCGGCAAATCACCGTCATCGAGGTGCGCTTCGAAGTAGTCGCCATAGTAGTTGACGCGCACCAGGCCGCGCCACGGACCCTGCAGATGGCTCGCGGTCAGCGACGCGCGATACTCCGGCAGGTTCTCTTCGAGCTGCTTGATGCGGGTATCGCCGATGATGTCTTCGCCTTCCACCTGGATGAAGTCATCCACTTCGGTCTGGGTCCAGTTCAGCGCTGCGGCAATCTCGGTGCTGCCACCGAACAGCTGCAACGGATAGGTCGCAACCAGATCCACACCCTGAGTCGTGGTATCGAAGCCGTTAGTGAAGAACCGTACCCCAGTGAAGCTCGATGCATCCTGGATGCCCTGAGCAATCAGGTCGGCCACATCTTGAGCCGTCAGCTCAAGCGTCGTGGTCAATGCGATGCGATCTTTCACTTCGACGTTGTAGTAGTCGATCGTCACGTCGAGCTCGCCGACGTTGAAGATGGTACCGAAGGCGAAGTTGGTCGACTCTTCCGGTTCGAGCGGCTGACCGCCCTTCTGGATCGAGATCGGGTTCGTCGGCGGCAAGGTTGCTTCGTCGGCAAGCACGCCATTCGTGAACGCCGTCGTCACGTTGCGCACGTTGGCCTGACCCGCAGTGGGTACCCGGAAGCCGGTGCTGACCGAACCGCGCAGCGCGAAGTTCTCGACGATCTGCCAGCGCGCCGTCAACTTGCCATCGGTAGTCGAGCCATAGTCTTCGAAATCTTCGTAGCGCACTGCAATACCCACCAGCACGTCGTCGGTGACATCAGCTTCGAGGTCGATGTATGCCGCCATCGTGTCGCTTTCGAACACGCCCGCATCTTCCGGCTTGAAGCCCGGGAAGCCGTTGGAACCGATGCCGAAGCCTTGCGCGGCCAAGTCGTCATCGATCGCGAACGAGTTCGGGTCACCGTTCTTGATCTCGAAGCTCTCTTCGCGATACTCCAGACCACCTGCAACGTTCAGAGGCGAAGCCAGGAACTCGACTTCCAGCGGATAGGACAAATCGAGGTTGAACACCCGATCGATCTCAATGTAGCTGCCGGGCTTGAACGTGGTCGGCATGTTCTCTTCCAGCCGCGCCAGGTTCGGGTTGACCGTGTTGCTGATCACGTACTTCACTTCGCTGCGACCCGTACTGCCACTGACGTCATACAGAATGCCGTTGTCGAACTCGCCCTTCACGCCAGCCGTGAAGCTGGTATCGCTCACCGTGCCGCCGAAGTTCGGCGTGAAACCGCCCGGGAACAGCTGGTTGAATGCAAAGCAATTAGGATCTGCTGCAACGGCCGCAAGTGCCGTCGGATCCGGTACGTTGTTGCGAATCGCAACCAGCGGGCAGTCCATTGTTGCCGGTGTGAAGTCGGCGACTTTGATGGTATCCACCATGGTGCCCGGATTCAGTGGATCATCCACTTCCGGGCCGTCGTTCACACCGCCGCGGTTGTTCGGGTTGCGGAAAAAGAAGCCGCCTTCCACGTCGCGTTCGGCCCAGTTGCCGAAGGCGTACGCCTTGCTGCCATTGCCGAGATCGAGGCCGACGTTGCCGAAGAATTTGAAGTCGTTGTTGACTTCGGGAGAGCCCCAGATCTGCGATGGGTTGCGCACATCGGTGTTGCCGGCGGCGATGAGGCCGGCCGCGTCGTCACGCTGCACGCTACGGCTGGTGGGCTGCACATCGTTCAACTCGAGGCTGAAGTTCGCATAGCCTGCATCCGTCAGCGGCAGGCCGATGTTGGCGGCGTAGGTGGTGCTCTCGCCATCACCTTCGTAGAACTCGCCGTAACGGGCCTCGACGGAGCCACCTTCGTTGTCGTCTTTGAGAACGAAGTTGATGACCCCTGCGATGGCGTCGGAACCATACTGAGCCGATGCGCCGTCACGCAGCACTTCCACCTGCTTCAGCGCAATGCCGGGAATGACTGCAAGGTCAGGGCCCTGGGATCCGTCAGCGATACCACCGCCGAGGAACGCAACCACCGCGCCGCGGTGACGGCGCTTGCCGTTGACCAGAATCAACGTGTTGTCCGGCGGCAGGCCGCGCAGGTTGGCCGGACGCATGATAGTCGCTGCGTCGCTGATGGGCTGCGTGTTGACGTTGTAGGACGGAACCAGGGTCGAAAGCAGGCTGTTCATGTCGGTGGTGCCCTGGTTGACGAAGTCATCGCCACCAATGACATCCACCGGAACCGGTGAGTCGCCGACCGACCGCGCTTCGCGGCGGGTACCGACCACAACGACTTCTTCTACAACTGCGTCTGGATCGGCGGCAGGGGCCGCCACAACGGTCACCGGCGCCAAGAGGCCAGCGATCATCAATGCCATGGGCAGGACCCATACGTTGGTGCTTCTCATACTCTGTGCACTCCACTCAATTGGTGTTTTTTGGGCGCCAAATCAAACCCTTAAACCCCAGGGCCGGCGCGCGCGCTACTCCTAGCGGCGGGGATGCTACGCTCTGAAACGAATTGAAACAACTCTGCGGGGCCCGGCAGCGCGTCTGCATCAGCGCCGAATGCCCCGCATAATCGACTCTCTCACCGATGCGAGGGGGTCGCTTGCCCGCAGCTGAATCCATTCCCACACCACTGCGATTCACGGGCGCACCCGGCTCGCCGTACACCCGCAAAATGCTCGCACTGCTGCGCTTCCGCCGCATCCCCCACCAGCTGCTGCTGGCGACTCCCGAGCGTCGCGCGGACCTGCCGCAGCCCAAAGTCGCGCTGATGCCCACCTTCTACATTCCCGGCAAGACGGGTGACCTCGAGGCGGTCGTCGACTCGACCCCCCTGATCCGGCGCTTCGAGGCTGCCTTCACGGATCGTCGGGTCATTCCCGGGGATCCGGTTGCCGCATTCATCGACTACCTGATCGAGGACTACGCGGATGAATGGCTGACCAAGGCCATGTTCCACTACCGATGGCAATACCAGGCGGACATCGACAAGGCGGGCGAGATTCTGCCGCGCTGGCGCGCCGTGTCAGCGCCCGAGGCCGACATCGCACGCATGACGGTCTCGATCCGGGAGCGCCAGATCTCGCGCCTGTATGTGGTCGGAAGTAACGCAACCACCGCGCCAGTGATCGAAGCGAGCTATGTGCGCTTCCTCGATATTTTCTCGGCGCTGCTCGAGCGCGCGCCGTTTGCCGCGGGCGGCCGGCCAGGCGCGGGGGACTTCGGTATCTACGCACAGCTCACACAACTGGCGAAATTCGACCCCACACCCGCCGCGCTGACCCTCGCCCGTGCACCGCGGGTCTATGCGTGGGTCGACGTGGTCGATGATCTCTCCGGACTCGAGGTGGACGATGCCAAGTTCTTCCCGCGGCAGGCACTGCGCGCGCATCTGCTCGGGCTCCTCACCGAGATTGGCCGCGTGTACGCGCCGTTTCTTCTGGCCAACGCCCGCGCCGTTACCAATGGAGCAGCGGAGTTCACCACGACCATCGACGACAAACCCTGGACGCAGCCTGCGTTCCCTTACCAGGCGAAGTGCCTCGGCTGGCTGCAGGAAGGCTTCGAGACACTGAGCCCCGACGACCGCAGCGCGGTCCGTGCGATCATCGAAGACACCGGAATCGAGCCGCTGCTCCAACACTCATCACGCTACGGAGACCGCCCATGACCGCACATCTGATCGAACGCATCGAAGACGGCATCGCCACGCTGACCATGAACCGTCCCGAGGCGCGCAACGCCATGTCGGGGCCGATGATGGCGGCGATGAGCGAGGCTCTGCCGCGCCTAGCGGCCGACCAGTCCATCCGTCTCGTGGTGCTGACCGGTGCAGGCGGTGCATTCTGCGCCGGCGGCGACGTCAAAGGGTTCGCCGGTGAGGCCAGCGGCCGTGCTGGTGCTGGCAGTGGCGGCTTCAACCTCGAGGCGCGGGTACAGGGACTTCGAACCGGCATGGAGTTGTCACGCTGGTTGCACGAAATGCCGAAGCCGACTCTGGCTGTCATTCCCGGCCCTGCCGCGGGCGCCGGCCTGTCGCTTGCGCTTGCCTGCGATCTGCGCATCGCAGCCGATACCGCCAAACTCACCACGGCGTTTGCCAAAGTCGGCCTCGCGGGTGACTACGGCGGCTCCTATTTTCTGACCCAACTGATCGGCGCTGCCAAGGCGCGCGAGTTGTACTTCACCGCCGATATCATCAGCGGTGCCCAGGCGTACGCCCTCGGCATCGTCAACAAGGTCGCGCCCGCCGCAGAACTCGAGGCTGCCGCGCACGCGTATGCGCGGCAGTTGGCCGCGCTGCCGACGATCGCGCTCGGCTACATGAAGAAGAACCTCAACGCAGCGCAACACGCATCGCTCGGCGAAGTGCTGGATCTGGAAGCGATGCACATGATCCGCACCTTCATGACCGAAGATCACAAGGGTGCGGCAGTCGCCTTCGTCGAGAAGCGTGCGCCGGTGTTCAAGGGCCGGTAGCCAATTGCTTCGTGCGCAGCGCCCTCGCCACGCCATAGAGGCTCACCAGCACCCAGACGACCTCGACCACGAAGGCGGAGAGGTTGAAGTCGAAGACGAGCGAGATGGTGATGAGCAGGGCGCCCACCGCATTGAGGGCCGAATAAGCGATGCGACGCGGATCGAGCTTACCCATCTGCAACGCAAGATAGGTCGCGAGGATTGCAAGGACACCCAGATTACCCACCACGTCGTGCCACGCGTAGCCCACAGTCACTCATCCCGCATCAATGCGAAGTACAAAGGCTAATCGATTCGCCCATGAAACGTTCCAATTCCGCGACGCTCGCCATGCTGTTCATGCTCACCGCGTGCGATGGCGCGCCCCTGATCGCCGATCGTGGCGCCGGCAAAGACAACTGGGCCGATGCATTGCCGCGGCCGGAATGGCAGGCGCTCGATCGCGTGCCGACCAAGCAGCCCTGGTTCGAGGTTTACCAGGTTGGGCCTGGCGTGCTTGCGATCTACGAACCTGGCCACTTCGAGGAAGTGATCTCTTACCTCATTGCGGGTACCGAGCGCGCCGTGCTCTTCGACACCGGCCTCGGCATCGGCAACATTGCGGAACTCGTTTCGACCTTGACCGATCTCGAAGTAGGTGTTGTGAACTCGCACAGCCACTTCGACCATGTCGGTGGCAACCACCAGTTCGAAGGTGTCGCGGTGCTCGATTCGGATTTCGCCCGGGCAAGAAGCGCGGGCCTTCCACACGATGAGGTCGCATTCGCGGTGGCCGACGGCTGGATCGCGGCACCCACCCCGCCCGGCTTCGATCCAGCGCGCTATCGCATCGAGCCGTTCACGATCTCGCGTGCGCTCCAAGATGGCGAAATGATCGATCTGGGAGGGCGCACGCTCGAAGTCATCGCGACGCCGGGCCACTCGCCCGATTCGATCTGTCTGCTGGATCGCGGCAACCGGCTGTTGTTCACCGGCGATACCTTCTACCTTGCTCCGCTCTATGCCCATCTGCCGGAGTCGAACGTCGAGCACTACGCAGACACGGCCGCACGACTCGCGCCAATTGCATCCTTGGTGGACCATCTGCTGCCCGGGCACAACGTGACGCGGATCGACGCCAGGTACCTCGAACGCTTGGCCGCTGCCTTCGCCGCGATTACTTCGAACACCGTTACATTCGCAGTGACAGATGGTGTTCGCGAATATGCCTTCGACGGGTTTTCGATCCTGACCCCGGCAACACAGGGAGACTAATTTGCGTATCGCCACCTGGAACGTGAATGGGCTGCGCGCCCGCATCGACTACCTCGCGCTGTGGCTCCAATCCCGCCAGCCAGACGTCGTCGGACTTCAGGAGCTGAAGATCACCGACGATGAATTCCCGACGGATGTCTTCACCGCCCTCGGATATCACGTCATCACGCACGGCCAGAAGGCTTGGAACGGCGTGGCCGTGCTGTCGCGCGAACCGGCCGAGATGATTCTGCGCGGACTGCCCGGTCAGGAAGAATTCGGAGCGCGCCTCTTGCGTGTGCATGTGGGTGGTATCGACTTCACGACCGTGTACTGTCCGAACGGCAAGGATGTCGATCACGCCGACTATGCACGCAAGCTCGAGTGGTTCGATGCGCTCGCCGCGTACTGGCGCACGACACCGAAGCTCGACCACGCGGCGCTGTGCGGTGACTTCAACATCGTCCCCGCTGCCATCGACAGCTGGCTCGGCGAAGTCACCGACGACATCTTTCACACGCCCGCCGAACGTACGCGCTTCGATGCCCTGCTGGCGGCGGGACTCACCGATGTGTTCCGCGCACGGCATCCGCAAACCAAGGCGTTTTCGTGGTGGGACTACCGGGGCGGTGCGTTCCATCGCGGCCACGGCCTGCGCATCGATACGATCCTCGGCACCAAGGCGTTGACCGAGCGGGTGACCGACGTCGAGATCGACCGCGACTTCCGCAAGAAGCAGGACGGCTTCAACGCATCCGACCACGCGCCCGTCTACGCCGACCTGCGCAAATAGGGGACAGTTGACGCGCACGCGACAGCTCGTTCCCTGAAATAGGTCAACTGTCCCCTATATGCCGTCTTTGTTCAGGTTCGGCTAGGTGGGCGCCAGCGCCCCGTAGAGCGCTGCCATCATCATGCCGGCGCGGACGTCGCCGGTCGTGCCGGTGCCCATCTTGTTCATCACATACGACATGCAGACTCGGGCATCGGCATCGATGACGACGAGCGAGCCGCCCCAACCACCCCAGAAGCAGGTGTTCGGGTTGGGGCCAAGCGGCATGTAGGCGGAGTTGAGACCGTAGCCGTAGCCGAACTTGACCGGCATGCCGAGTACGAGGTCGACGCTGTCGGTCTGTTGTTCGAACACACGGCGCGCGCCGCCCTGGCTCATCAGCCGTTTGCCGAACGCTTCACCGCCGCACGCCATGACAGTCTGCACGCGCACGACCGATCGCGCATTGCCGTGGCCGTTCCCCGCGGGAATCTCGGCCATTTGCCAACCTCTGGTCCTCGAGTCGCGCGCGTTCACGACGGGGCTGGCGAACGTGCGTGATGCGATCGAGTCCTTGGGCGCGTCGCCCCCAAGGCTCCCCGTTGGCGGTGGCACGAGGTCGCCCACTCGACTGAACAACGAAGGATCCATGCCGATGTGAAAGTCGGCGTCGAGCGGCCCGGCGATCTCTGCCGCGAAGAACTTGCCGAGCGACTGCCCGGTGATCCGTCGCACCACTTCACCCACGAGATAACCCTGAGTCAGCGCGTGATAGCCGCTTTGAGTGCGATCTTCCCACCAGGGTGCTTGCGCCGCGAGCAGCCCCGTCATCTTGTCCCAGTCATACAGGTCGTCTCCGGCAACATGCACGTCCATTCCCGATAAACCGGCGGAGTGACTCAGCAGATGTCGCACCTGAATGTCCTTCTTGCCTGCTGCGGCGAACTCGGGCCAGTAGCGCGCTACCGGTGCCGCGAGATCGAGTTCACCGCGATCCGCCAGCAGCAGCGCGCACAGTGCCGTCATCGTCTTGGTCGTCGAATAGACGTTGACGATCGTGTCCTCCTCCCAGGAACGACCGGACTCGTCGGCATCGCCTGCCCAGATGTCGATGACGAACTCACCGTTCACGGTTGCCGCAAACGACGCGCCGAGTTCGTCGCCGGCGGCGAAATTCTTCGCAAATGCGGCCTTCACCGCTTCGAATCGCGAATCACACTGGCCGTTGACCACCATGACTGCTCCCTCCTGATGAGTGCGCATCCTACCGCGATGCATAGTTGTGTAGCATGGTTTGAATGAAACAGACGCCTCCCCGACGCGCCCTCACCTTCATCTTCCTCACGATGGTGATCGACTCGATCGGCTGGGGCATCATCCTGCCGGTCATGCCGCAGCTCATCGTCGACGTCACCGGCGATGCACTGTCAGACGCTACCGTCATTGGCGGATGGCTGCTCGTGGTCTACGCCGGCATGCAGTTCTTCTTCGCACCCGTGCTCGGCAATCTGTCGGACCGCTTTGGTCGCCGTCCGGTACTGCTGCTTTCGCTGATGATGTACGGCCTCAACTACCTGCTGATGGGTTGGGCGCCAACGCTCGCCTGGCTGTTTTTCGGACGCGTCGTGACCGGTATGGCCGCGTCGACCTACTCCACAGCGAATGCCTTCGTTGCCGACGTCAGTGCGCCGGATGAGCGGGCCAAGAACTTCGGCATGATGGGCGCCGCATTCGGCATCGGCTTCATCCTGGGACCTGCAATCGGCGGTCTGCTGGGGGAACTCGGCACGCGGGCGCCGTTCTATGCCGCAGGTGGCCTCGCATTGGCGAACTGTCTATTCGGATACTTCGTACTGCCGGAATCGCTAACGGTCGAACACAGGCGCGCGTTTTCCTGGCGCCGGGCCAATCCGTTTGGCACCGCGATGCAGCTGGTTCGCTATCCAGTGGTCTGGGGGCTGGTAGGCGTCGTGTTTCTGTACCAGATCGGTCACCACGTGCTGCCGGCGACATGGTCGTTCTACACCATCGAGAAATTCGGTTGGAGCCCAGGTGAAATTGGCGCATCGCTGGCCGCTGTCGGCACCATGATGGCGGTCACGCAGGGTTACCTGATCGGCGTCGTCGTACCCCGGGTCGGTGAACGCATGGCGGCTTATCTCGGCCTGTCATTCGGTGCGATCGCGATGGTTGGATATGCCTTGTCGAATACCGGCTGGCTGCTCTATGTCTTCCTCATCCCGGGCGCGCTGCAGGGGCTTTCGGGAGCCGCCATTCAGAGCATCATGGCCAATCAGGTACCGGCGAACGCCCAGGGCGAGTTGCAAGGGGGCCTCGGCAGCATTGCAGGTATTGCATCCATCATCGGCCCGCTGGCAATGACCCAGACTTTCGGATACTTCACGGCGCAGCAGACCCCACTGTATCTGCCCGGCGCCGCGTTCTTCCTCGCAGCGCTTCTGACACTACTGGCGCTGGCGTTGTTCTACGCCCAGATCCGTAACGTCGCCGTGGACACGCACCTTGACGGCGGCAAGGCTGTCAACGGATGACCGCCTTGGACAGATCAGCGATGCCCTTCATCGGATCCGGACCCAGCGCCATGAGCGGCACCACCAGCCGCGACACGCCGAGTTTGGCGAAGGCCTCCACCACCTCGGTACCGCCGCTGCCCGGCCACATGGTAGTGATCTCGATCGAACCAAAATCGCGGCCGACCTCGGCGCACACGCGCTTCAAGTTCGCGAGCATCGTCGCCAGTTCATCGAGGCTGCCGGTCGGCGCGTACCAGCCATCGCCATGCAACGCGATGCGCTCGTAGATCTTGCCCTTGCTGCCACCGATGATGATCGGCACGTGCGGCTTCTGCACGGGGACGGGGTAGCTCTTGAATCCATGCCAGTTGATGAAGTCGCTGTCGTGTTCCACGACTTCGCCGCTCCAGACCTTTTTCATCGCCACGACGTAATCGTCGAACCGCGCGCCGCGCCGCTCGAACGGCGTGCCCATGGCGACGAACTCCTCCTGCAGCCAGCCGATGCCAACGCCGTAGATGAATCGACCATTGGAAACGAAATCCAGACTCGCCGCTTGCTTGGCCGCAAGCAGCGGATTGGTCTGCGACAGGATGTTGACCCCGGTGCCGAGGCGAATCGTGCTCGTGGCGGTTGCCACCGCCGCCAGCGCAATCAACGGGTCGACCAGGTTCGTCTCGGGAGCGACCCCCATCTTGCCGGATGGGTTATAGGGATACTTGGACTGATAGTCGATCGGCACGATCGCGTGTTCGAACGTCCACACCGACTCGAAGCCCGACGCCTCCGCGTGGCGGGCTATCCCCACCATCTGATCGATGGATTGCACACCAATATTGACTGGAATGAGACCGAACTTCATCGCGACGCTCCGCAGGGGAATTGATGGTCAGTCTACCTTGGGAGCGAGCTTGCCCGCGAACCAAGCGGAATTCGCGGGCGAGCCCGCTCGCACAGATCCTGTCACAATTATCCTTTGCACGAAGTTGACGGAGTCGTGATGCGCAAGCTGCTTCTGGGTGTCGCCGCGGTCATTGTCGTGGTTGGCCTCGCGATCGCCATCCTGCTGTACACGCAGCTGCGTTCCCTAGACGTGGTGACCGTCACTGACGACTTGCACATGGTGACCGGCCTCGGTGGCAACGTCGGCGTTCTGCGAACCGGTGCAGGTACCGTCATTGTCGACAGCATGACGTTCAAGTTGCAGGGAGAACGCATCGCCGAGTTGGCCCAGTCGATCACAGGTGAACCTATCGTCGCGATCATCAATACCCACTATCACCTCGATCATACCCACGGAAATCCCGGCTTCGCCGCGGGCGTCATGGTGATCTCGACCGAACGAACACTCGAACACCTGCGCACGCGCGATGCGCAGTACTGGCAAGGTGACGCAGCCGCCTTGATGCCGAACGAAACGTTCGAAGACGAGGTAACCATCAAGTTCGGGCACAAGACGATGCGTCTGATTCATCCGGGCCGCGGCCACACCGACGGCGACCTGATCGTTCAGTTCGTCGAAGACCGCACGCTGCATCTGGGTGATCTGTACTTCAATCGCCGCTACCCCAACATCGATCTCGAGGCGGGCGGCAGCATCGCGCAGTGGGGCGACACGCTCGACGCGGCGCTGGCCCTCGACTTCGACCACGTCATTCCCGGTCACGGCGATCTGTCCGACGCATCCGGTGTTAGTCAGTTCCAACGGTTCATGCGCCAGCTTGCAGCCGTCGGTCAGTCCGCCGCCGCTGCAGGTCAGAGCAAGGAAGCGGCCATCGCAGGGGCCACCCTCACCGAGGACGCAGGCTACGAAGCCATGGAGATTCCGCTGGTGATGGCACTGAACCGCGAATTCGTTCTTGGTCGATCCTGGGAAGAGGCAACCGGTCGAATCGGCGAATAGGAGACTCAGCCAGGCACGACGATCGCGACGACACGGCGATTGGCCGTGCGGCCCTCAGCGGTGTCG
Source organism: Pseudomonadales bacterium (assembly GCA_041738285.1). GTDB lineage: Bacteria > Pseudomonadota > Gammaproteobacteria > Pseudomonadales > Azotimanducaceae > SZUA-521. The sequence continues at coordinate 98,371 of JBGSQB010000065.1, forward strand.
TTGGGTTGAACGGGTCTCGACTCGCCAAACCCCGATGCCGTCACACGCTCGGCTGAAACTCCGCGCTGCACCAGAGCTGCGACGACGGCTTCGGCTCGCGCCGCAGACAGTGCCTGATTGGCCGCCCGGGTGCCGCGATTGTCGGTGTGCCCTTCGACAACCACATTGGCTTCCGGGTATCTGGTAAGCAGCGCCACCACTTCATCGAGCGCTATCGCGGTATCGCCGACGATCTCCGCCGAACCGGTCGCAAACTCGATTGCCAGCGTCAGCGCGCGGGACTCCGTGAGACGCGGGCGGCAACCGATCGGATCTACCTCGTCGCCCTTCGCCGTATCAGGACACTGATCTGCGCCATCACCAACACCATCGCCGTCGCTGTCCAGAATGCACCCAGTTGCATCGATCGCGACCCCGATGGCTGTCCGCGCGCACTCGTCCAGTGAGTCAGGTACACCGTCCATGTCTGCGTCCGGCAGCGGAACCCGCTCGATCGGTGCAGGCGCCGTGCTGACCTCAATCGGATCCGCGGTGCGTTCGGGTTCGCATCCACCGAGTAAGACGGCGGCCCACGCCAACAGTACAATCCGCGTCACTCGACTCCCCTGGACGAAGCTACCCACCGTTCAACCAATCGAGCGCATACCGGACGTCGTCGAATACTCGCAGATCTCTTCGACCGCCCTGGACCATGGCCCCAAAGACTCGCGCAAGCCCAACTGCCAGCGGCGCATTGGCGATGACCGCCGTGCGCGAACTCTCTGAAAATGGCGATCGTCGCGCGAGCGCAATGGTGCCGCCCCGATCGATGTCGATCGTTTCCACTGCCGTTAGATCGAAGATCTGGTCGAACTCGGGCTCGAACGTCGGGTCGGCCGCAAGTGCATCCTGATGCTCAGCGATGTCACGCACCGTCAGCTGTCCAAAGCACCTTGACCGGACCAGTTGCTCTTCGGTGGCGATGGAGAAGTCGATCGGCATGGCGCGGATCATAGTCAATATCGTGACGCACGTGCATTGGGTACTCTGTAGTCGCCTGTGCCACACTCATGGCACGACCCGAGCCATCTTCCATGAGCATCGACCTCTTACTGGCCGTCAGCATCGTCGGCCTGATCGCTGTACTCGTGCTGCTCGCATCGCGGTTGCACGCGCTCCGCGCGCAGCTCGATCGCTCATCCGACCTCGCCGACGCCATGCGCTCGAGCGTCCTGCAGCTCGACGCCGATGGCACCATCACAGAGTGCAACAGCCAGGCTGCAGCCCTGCTCGGTCTGTCGAGACGCGAACTGATCGGGCAACCGGTGACCAACTTCATTCCCGAGTCGACACCACCCTACGAGCGCGCTCGTGAAATCACGAGCACGACGGCCACGACCGGTGCCGGCAGAACGTTCCTCGCCAACGTGAGATTGCGCCGTGGCATGCGCTCGAAGGATCGAATCTTCGCCATCGTGCGCGACATCACCAAGGAAGAAGAGCTGATCGCCACAGTCTCTGCGTCGCAGAAGATGCATACGATCGGTGAGATCGCGGGCGGTATCGCCCATGACTACAACAACCACCTGACCGTCATTCTCGGCTACGCGGAAGAAGTTGCGGAAGTGTCACCCGCCGAGCCGGTGCGCACGTATGTCGCACACATAAGGGAGGCGGCTGAACGGTCCGCGAACCTCACGCGGCAGTTGCTGACGCTCGGTCGTCGCGAGGTTACTCATCCGCGTGTGATCGATCTCAACGCACTGATCGCGCGTCTCGATGCGCTGTTGCGCAGCACCCTCGGCGAGGCCGTCGACATGGAGTTCATGCGAGGCGGCGGCCTCGGTCACATCCGTGTCGATTCGACTCAAATCGAGCAAGTGCTGACCAATCTCGTCACCAACGCGCGCGATGCCATGGGCGGCAAGGGCAAACTGTCGATCGAGACCGGAAACGTGTACCTCGATAAGGCATATGCGGAACGAAATCCGGCCGCGAAGCCCGGTCGCTACATCATGCTGGCGATCACCGACAGTGGTGCAGGCATGCCTGTCGAGATCCAACCCCATGTGTTCGAACCGTTCTTCACCACCAAGTCGAACGGTACCGGACTTGGCCTTGCCACCGTTCGCAGCATCGTCGAGCGCGCGGGTGGCATCATCAACCTCTACTCGGAGCCAGGCCATGGCACGACCTTCAAACTGTACTTCCCACGGGTCGTTGGAGAACTCGATGTAGTCGACACGGTCGATGCTGCGATTCACTCGCTGCGCGGCAACGAGCGCATTGTCATCGTCGACGACGAATCTGCCCTGCGTGATCTCGTCCGCACGGTTCTGGTACGGCACGGCTACATCGCAAGCAGCCATCGCACAGCCGAGCGCGCTCTGACGTACGTGAGCCAGCACGGCGCGGATCTCCTGCTCACCGACATCATCATGCCGGACATGGGCGGCCCGGCGCTCGCGGCTGCCGTTCATGCACGCTGGCCGGAGATTCCGGTGATCTACATGTCCGGGTACACCGAGAACGCGATCGTGCATCGGGGTGAACTCGACCCAGGCGTGGTGTTGGTCGAGAAGCCGTTCACACCCCTGCAACTATTGCAGGCCGTGCGCCGGACTCTGGACGGGTCCGACTGACGCAGCGCGTCTCGGCTACGCGAGACCTTCGCTGAGCTCGGACGGCACCAGGTACAGTGGCTCCACCCGTGCGGACGCGGGTAGATAGACTTCGAAACAAGTCCGCTTGCCAATCTCGCTTTCAACCCGCACTGCACCGCCAGCGCGAGTAACCACCTCGAGCACGACAGCGAGTCCGAGTCCGCTTGCCTCGCCCGTGGCGCGGGTGGTCAACGATCCCTCGGACACTCGATGCAGCAGCTGCGGATCCATGCCCGCGCCATCATCGACAACCGACACGCGAATGAAGTCGCGCTGTCCACGGTTCGGAATGGCATCGGCCGGAACCGTGTCGACCTCGTCAACCAAGACGCTGATAGTGCCCCTGCCCGCAACGGCCTCGCGGGCATTGACGACCAGATTCAGCAGCACTTGATGGAACTGCACTTCATCCATGTCGATGGCGCAACGGGTGGCGGGCAAGTGCGCCATCAGGTGCACGCTGCCGCCCATCGCGCCTTTCCACAACTGGCAGAACTCGCTCACGCTGCGCGTGCAGGAAAACTCCCTCGAGTCACCCTGTTGATCACGGGACACAACCAGCAGCCGCCGTGCAAATTCGCTCGCCCGCTCGGTTGCGATCAGAACGCTTCGGGCGACTGCCCGCGGATTGTCGGATTTGCCGTCGAGCAGCAGTTCGGCGTTTCCACGGATCGCCATCAGCGAGTTGTTGAAATCGTGTGTTATGCCCGCAGCCAACTTACCGATCGCATCGAGCTTTTGAGCCCGCACCAGCAGTCGCAGCTTGCGCGAGTCCGACTGTTCGGCTTCATCGCGGCGCCTGGCTTCGCGCAGCAGTGTTCGAATCAGCACGAACAGCGCACCCGGGATGACGCCGAGAATCGTGACACCGACAGCGAGCAGCCAGGGCCACACCGCCGACAGAAACAGATTGACGACCTCGGCCCACGGCAGCTGTACGATACTGAGCCCGCCGCTTGCATCATCGAACGCAAACGACACCTGCGATTCGGTCGCGCCGATCCGGCACATGCCGTATCCCGACATGCGTCGGTGAAGTATCTGCTCCACCGTCAGGTGCTGAGTGCCAACGTCGATCAGCAGGTCACGCACGCTGGTGCCGACGCGGCTGGCGTCCGCGGAATGAGATCGGATCCGTCCGCCCGCATCGATGCGCAGCATGATCACTTCGGAGGCCCGCGCGAGTTCCGCCATCGCGTCCGCGTCTGGAGCGCGGGGGTCGACTGCAATGGCACGGGCGAGCGCGAGATTCGCCTCACCAATCAGGGCCGCGGCGGTGGCCGCACTTTCGCGATAGGCATAGGCGGCCGCGAGCGCAACGGCAAGCGCCGCGACCACACCAATCAACCCAAACACGAAACCGCGCCGAACCGGGGAGTCGCCCCGCTCCCCCAACCACGTCAGCAAGGCGCCTATGGAGTCCGCGCCCTCGCCGCTGCCTGTTGAGTTCACGACGGGTACACCTTTCCTGATCACCGGGGCAGTGGAGTGTTCAGGGTCCCGCTCAACAAAACCATGCGATGCGTCCCCGCATGACCCAAATATGAGTTGAAGATTAGTTAATGATTAGAATCGGCCTTGGATTCGTCACTGGATGCCTGATCGGTCAAGCGGTAGCCGAACCCCCGGATGGTCTCGACTGCGACCAGGTTGCCGCGCGCTTTGAGCTTGGTGCGCAGCTGATGGAGCGCCACCTGCACGACATTCGTTTGCGGCCGCGGCCCACCCCACAGGCGCTCGTGCAACTCGTCGGCCGAATAGACCGCACCTGGGTTGCGCAGCAGATATTCGAGCAGCGCAAATTCCTTCGGCGTGAGTGTGAGCAACCGCCCGTCAAGGGTCACGCGGCGGCGCTTCACATCCATGGCAAGGGCACCGAAGTGCAATACATCCTTGGGTTCGAGAAACCGTAGACCTCGACGGATGAGTGCATGCACTCTCGCTTCGAGTTCGATCGTCTTGAAAGGCTTGGTGAGATAATCGTCGGCACCGCTGTGCAATCCTTCGACGCGGTCGCTCAATTCATCCCGTGCGGACAACATCAGCACCGGCGTCAGGTCACCACGCGCGCGCAGCTCACGACACAACTCGAGGCCGTCTACATCGGGCAGGCTCAGGTCCAGCAACACGATGGAATAGGTTGTCTCTTCCAGGCGCCGGATTGCATCCTTGCCGCGACCGAGTATGTCGATGTCATACCCCGCCTGCGTCAGACACCTGACGAGGAGATCCGCGGTGAGTGGATTGTCCTCGATGGCCAGTATCCGAGTACCAGGCGCTACGATGGTCGACACCGAACCTCCGACTGCATCCAACCTCCGCTGCCAATCATCCGGCAATCGTCTGGTAGGCGCGCATCAGCAACTGATCCGCTGTGAACGGCTTGAAGATCAGCGTCGCCTGATCGTCGGCAAGTGTTTCATCGAGCAGATCGGGCTCTGCAAATCCTGACATGTACACGACGCGTACGAACGGTGACATGGCTCGCACACGCCTGGCCAACTCGCCACCGTCCATGCCCGGCATCATGATGTCGGTGATCAGCAGATCAACGTCGCGATCGACCTCGAGCAACTGCAGCGCTTCGACTCCGCCACCGGCGGTGCGCACATTGCACCCTCGCCGCCGCATTGCATTGGCGGCGACGGCGAGCACGTTGGGGTGATCATCAACGACCATGACACGCAGAGACGACCAGTCGAAGTCTGGCAAGGCCCCTGTCGGATCCTCGCGTTCGAGGGTCGGTGTCGACTCGCTGCGCGGTAAGCGGATCTCGATGCGCGCGCCGCTGCCCGCTGCGACATGCTCGATTCTACCTTTCGCCGAACGGACGATGGCGGTCACGGTTGCAAGCCCAATGCCGCTGTGACCTCCGGCATCCTTGGTGGAGTAGAACGGTTCTACGGCGCGTACGAACTCGCCCGGCGCGAACCCTGGGCCGTCATCGTGGATCCATATCCGAACCCACCCGCCTTCATTGGCAGTGCCGATGTCGATCGTACCGGCGTCACCCAAGGCATCGGCCGCGTTGGAGACCAGGTTGATGAGCACCTGCTCCAGTTGACCCGGGTCAATGTCCACGAACGCGCACCGCGCTTCCAGCGAATACACGACGACCAGGTTGGGCGAAACGTAACTCGACAGCAGGGGCTCGAGCCGCCGAATCGCGTCATTGACGTCGATCACCTCGGCACGCCCCATGGCAAGGTGGCCAAACGCCAGCAGGTTGCGCGTCAGCGTCGTCGCGTGCGAGACCGCCACAGTGAGTTGGCGATAGGCATCCAAGTGCTCCTGCTCGCGCGGCATGCTGCGTTCCATCAATTCGGCATTGCCGACAATGACCGTCAGCGCATTGTTCACGTCGTGCGCGATTCCACCGCACATGCGCGCGATCGATTCCACGTTTTCCAATTCGCGAACGCGCGCTTCGAGTGCGGCACGCGCGAGCGCGGCACGCTCATTGGCGATCACGACCTCGACGATTCGCGCAGACGACTCGAGCAGACGCGAAAAGAACGGTGTAATTCGGCCACGTCGCTCATTGAACTCGAGCGTCATGAACCCGATGGGATCGCGCCCGCTGCTTTCGTACATCAGCGCGATCGCGATGGCGCGGATACGTGCCCGTCTCGCGGTGGCACGGTTGACGATGTCGGATGCATCGACGTCATTGACGACGATTCGGCCGCCCCGCGACATCGCCGCGACGATCAACGGGTCGTCGAGCCGGGTCGAGTGGCGCATGAACACGGCCGCGACGTCCGGCGGATTGCCGAAGTTGGCGCGGGCGCGGAACTTGCCACGATCGACAATGAAGATGCTCGCCCGATCACACCCGACCGCGTCCACGGTCGCCTTGCAGATCGCAGTCAAAGCCTGGCCCGAATCCGCATGAGCGGCGGCCGCAGCCGTGCGCAGCGTGGCAATGAGGGAATCGAACACACCGCCCGTGAGCACGAACCGAAGGTTGCGCAGCTCGTTGCGCAGACGCTGCACCACGGGTTGAAACATCTCGATGCCGCCGATTGCCGGAGTGAATCCCTGCACTGTTCCGCTGGCCCACATCATTTCAATGATGGATGCGCAGCGATCTACCGCAAGCGCTACATTAACAACGGATTAGGAAACGTTCGTCAAACATGCGTCACGACATCCGGTGGCATCATGCATCCTGAAACTGAAGCTCGTAGAGCGTCGAGTAGATGCCACCGTGCGCCATCAGCTCGTCGTGACTGCCGACTTCCTTCACTTCACCGTGGCCGAGTACCAGGATGCGGTCGCACTCGGCGATGGTTTGCAGGCGATGGGCGATGATGATCGACGTTCGGCCGTGGGTGAGCACGCGCAGGGCATCCTGAATCAATCGCTCGGTCTCGGTGTCGATGCTGGCGGTCGCCTCATCTAGAACGAGGATTTCCGGATCCGCTGCCAGTACACGGGCGAACGCAAGCAATTGACGCTGCCCTTGCGATAGATTCTGTCCGCGTTCTGTCAACGGCTCGTCGTACCCGTTCGGCAATCGTTCGATGAAGCCGTCCGCATGCACGAGGCGCGCGGCGCGCTCGATCTGGGCACGGGAGATGCCGGGGTTGCCGAGGCTGATGTTGTCGGCCACGCTGCCGGAAAAGACATGAAAGTCCTGCAGCACGATGCCGATGCGCCGGCGAACTTCGGCAGTGGGAATGGCAGTTACGTCGATGCCGTCCAGGAACAGCTGACCGGGGTCGAATTCGTAGAAGCGCGCGAGCAGGCGGATGATCGTGCTCTTGCCCGACCCTGTTGCACCCACAATCGCGAGTTTCTCGCCCGCGTCGATGTGAAACGAGACGCCCTTCAGTATCTCTGGACCGCCCGGATATCCGAACCGCAGTCCGCGTGCATCGACGGTGCCCATTAGCCGATCCGGTAGCGCCGCGGGTGCAAGCGGCTCACGGATGCGCTCCTGCCAGTCCAGCGCCTGAAAAATGCGCTCGGCGCTCGCCATGGCGCGAAACAGTACATTGTATTGCTCGCCGACCGCTACGATCGGGCGGAACAACATGTCGACAAACTGAGTGAACAGCACGATGCTGCCAAGCGATATGGTTTCCTGAAGTACCGCGCCGCCACCGAACCAGATGATCACACCCGTCGCGGCCGACGCGAGGCTGTCGACGAAAGCGCCGTAGAACGTTTCCATCTCGACGGCGCGAACCTCCTCTTTGCGGTTCTCCTGATTGATCTGCGTATAGCGGGCGAGGTTGCGCGATTCGCGGCGATTCAGCTGCACCACCTGCATGCCCGCGAGGTTCTCCTGCAGGTTCTGATTCAATGCAGAGATACTCTGGCGGATGGCGCGGTATACCGTTCGAGTACCGCGGCGGAAGAAGTACGTTGCCAGTGCCACCAGCGGAATCGACAGCATCAGAATCAGCGTCAGTTCGACGTCGATCGCGAGCATGATGGCCACTGCAACGAAGAACGGCACGAACTCACCGATGAGCACGCCGAAACCCGACAGGAGCTGAAATAGCACCTCCACGTCGTTGGTGACCCGCGTCATCACGCGGCCTACCGCGACATTGTCGTAGAATGCAGCCGGCCTGCTCTCCAGATGCGCAAACAGATCGTGGCGCAAATCCTTCAATGCCCCAAGCACCGATTGCGCGAGATACACGCGATGGTAGTGCGCCGATACTGCCCACGCGCTCGTCAACAGCATGTAGAGCACGCAGGCCGCCGCGAGCATGCCGAGCCCCGCGCGGTCCACGATCAGGTCAGTCAGCCAGATCATCCCGAAGTCGGGTAACAACATCGGCTGGTCGGCAATGAGCAGGCCATCGATCACGACCCGCGTGATGACCACCGGCATCATGATGGCGAGCACCGAAGCGACCAGCACGAGCAAGCCACTGGCCAGCGCCTCACGCCAATGCGGGTGCAGCCATCGCACCAGGCGCAGCATGATGCGACCATCGAATCGTCTGCCGGCAAGTTCCGCGTCGAACACCGAATAGTCACGCGCCTTGCGGGAATTGCTCACGGTCCTGCTCCTGAGGGCTGCTCGCTGCGCTCGAGCTCATTGAGCAACCGTCCTCGTCGCCGCTGGCTGCGATCGAGTTCGGCATACCAGCCGCCGTTTGCGATCAATTCATCGTGCGAGCCGCACTCGGAAATCTCACCATCGGTGAGTACGACGATGCGATCGGCATGGCGCGCGGTAGAGACGCGATGCGATACCAGCAGCGTCGTCAGTCCCCGCCGTGCGGCACGCAGACGCCGCAGAATGCGCTCTTCAGTCTGGGTGTCGACACTGGAGAAGCAATCGTCGAGCACCAGCACACGAGCACCGCGAATGAGGCCGCGGGTCAGCGTGGAACGCTGCTTCTGGCCACCGGACAACGTTACGCCGCGCTCACCGACCGCCGTTTCGAGGGCATCGGCGAACGCAAGAATCGTGTCCCGAAGGTCGGCATCCTCAACGGCGCTCCAAATCAGCGCATCCTCTCGTTCTGGTCGATCGTAGGACAGGTTATGGCGCAGCAGATCGGCGAACAGAAACGGATCCTGTGGCACCAGCACGACCTGGTGACGCAGTTGATCAACGGGATAGCTGCGCACATCGACCCCATCAATGAGCAGCTGGCCCGGTGGAGGATCCAGCAGCCGCACGAAGCACTTGAGGAGCGTGCTCTTGCCCGCCCCAACGCGGCCGAGTATGGCGATCGTCTCTCCTTCGGCGATGTCGAGGTCGATGCCGCGCAATACGTCGCCGCGTGTGCCCGGGTAGCGATATCGCAGTCCCATGAGGCGAATCGCGCCACGAATCTGGCGCGGCGCATCTTGCGCAGGCGCATCCTCGATTTCCGGCGCGTGATCGAGCAGCTCGAACAATCGCTCGCAGCCCGATGCGCCTTGCTGCCACAGGGTCACCATCTGTCCCGCCTGCCGCACGGGCCAAAGCACCATCGACACGTAGGTGAAGAACGCGACGAATGTGCCAACGGTCAGGTCCCCGGCCAGCACCTGGCCGCCGCCAAACCCTAGAATGATGACCGTCGATAGCGCACCAAGCCACGGCATGACGCCCTGAATGTAGGAGTTGGTGCGGCTCAGGGTGAAGAAGCGCTGCGCGTAGTTGTCGTTGACGCGATCGAACCGGGCTACCTCGTGTTCTTCCTGTACGAGCGCTTGCACTGTGCGGATACCGTTCAGGTTCTCCTGCACCTGCTCGGAGAGCGACGAGAATCCCTCTTGAACGGCCAGCGACTGAGCAAAGACTCGGCGTGACGCCCGCCACCCGAACGCCCCGATGACGGGCAGCGGCAGCAGCAGGAGCACGGTCAACGTGGGCGCCAGCCACAGCATGCAGGCAAGCCCGACCACCGCCGAGAAGACGATCACTAGAATGGTGCGTAGTCCCATGCCAACCAGTTGCCGCACCAGATTGATGTCGTTGATGGCGCGCGCCATCAGGTCGCCGGTCGGATACCGGCTGAAGAACCCGGGTCCCTGCCGCTGCAGGTGCGCATAGGTGCGCTTGCGCAGATCGTAGGCGACCGCAACCCCGATACGCCGAATCACTCTGCGCGACAGCACGATGAACACGAACCGCGCCAGGACACAGAGCACGATCGCGAACGTCGGCCACAACAGCGTCGCCTGAGCGTCGCTTACCTGCTGCGCGCCGACATCGATGGCAGCGGCGCCCGACACCAAGAGGTCAATGCCATCCCGCAGGTAGATGGGGATCGCGGCTTCGAACAGCCGCGCGAGCAACAGCCCCGCCATGCCGGACCAAAAGGGGAGCTTGTAGCGCTCGTGATACGGCAGTAAACGCCGCAATGGTGTCGCCACTGCGACTCCTATTCATGGGCCGGGAAGTTCGAATGGATTCCGCGACCGGGCGCGGCACGACGCTATGATAAGGGAATCGGCATGTTCAGCCCAACTGCTCAGTCCGAGTCCACGAGTTCAGCGCACGCGATCTCATCGATGATCGATCGGGCTCGTTCACCAATTTTCAGGCGGTCGAGATAATCGCTGTCGAGCATCGCATCAATTTCGGCCGCTGATTCGCGACTGGCGACGATTACGTCCGCCAGGTGCACCGCGGTAAGCGTCGAAACACGATCACCGAGTGAAGCGCCCGGCTGATGGTGGTAGGCGATCGCCGCCACGATACCCCTTGGCAATCCCCAGAGCGTCAACAGGTACGCGCCAAGGTCCATGTGCGTACAACCAATCACGCGCCGCTCGGCCTCGAGTGCGGGGACGCCATCAGCCATCAACCCCGCGATCTGACCGTATTGCTCCGGGAACTCCGAGATAAACACGAGCTTCCCGACATCCGCGAGCATCCCGGATAGTGCGGCCTGCTCAACCGCCTTCTTGTCGAAGTCAAGTGCAATCGCCGCGCGCTTCGCGGCATTGCCGACCTTCAGGCTTCTCGACCAGAGTAGTTCGAGCTCGGTTTTAGCGGCTTTGCTATCGAAGGTTCGGAACACTTCGATGGTGAGGACGAGACTTCGAACTGCGTCCAGACCGAGCAAGGAAACCGCCTGCGCCGGCGAGGTGACAGTGGTGCGCATGCCGAAGTACGCCGAATTGACGATTTGCAGTAACTTGGTCGTGATCGATACATCACTGGCAACGATCGCGCCGACGCCCTTGAGCGTGCCGTCCCGGGCGCTGGCCTCCGCCATCACGCGTGCGTAGATGTCGGGAAGGGTTGGTAACGACGTAATCCGTGCCACGGTCTGCTGCACAGCTTCGCTGCCCAGCCGCTCCTGCAGCTTGGTGACCTCATCGACGCACTCGATCAGATGCTCTGCATCACACGGCTTGGCCAGGAACTGATGCACGACACACGCAGCCTCGAGCACGATCTCCGACTCGGCGTAGCCGGAGAGCGCGATTCGGACTGCGCTCGGACAATACTTCTGTACGTGACGTAGCACGTCGACGCCGGTGATCCGAGGCATTCTCATATCGGATATCACCACATCGAACGTTCCGGTCTCGATCAGCTTCAACGCGGCTTCGGGATCTGAAACGAAATGCATGTCCCAATGCTGCCGCATGCGGCGCAACAGGCGCTTGAGTCCATCGAGAATGCTCGCATCGTCGTCCACGAACAGTACGCGCTTCATCTACAAGTCCGGACCGGTGTGACAGTCAAAAAGTATAGGACGCACTTGCGCAAATGCGCGGTGGCGCGCGGGTGACGATCCTTTGACGCGCGCGTTGCACCGGCATGCGGCATAGACGTAGGCTGCATCGCAACTTCACGGTTGCGGCAGTCATGAAGGCCCTGTTGTTGCGGAAGCTCGCGTCGCTGGCAGAAGAGCCCGCGCCACTACAGATCGTGGATCTGCCCACGCCCACTCCCTGCGTCGATGAGGTGCTCATCGAGGTTCACGCATGCGGAGTGTGTCACACCGAACTGGATGAGATCGAAGGACGCCTGCCGCCGCCGCGATTGCCAATCGTGCTCGGTCACCAGGTGGTCGGCCGTATCGTGGCGCTCGGCGCCGATGTCATCTCGCGCGGACTTGGCGAGCGTGTCGGCGTCGGTTGGATTCACTCATCGACCGGCGCTGCAGACGAGAACCTCGCACCCGAGTTCCGAGCAACCGGACTGCATGTCGATGGTGGCTACGCGCAGTTCATGACAGTTGGTGAGCGTTACTGTTATCCGATTCCCGCAGGTTTCGACGATGCGGAAGCGGCGCCGCTACTGTGCGCGGGCGCGATCGGTTACCGGGCGCTCAAACTCGCCGGACTTTCGGTGGATCGACTGGGTCTGATGGGCTTTGGTGGTTCGGCCCACCTGGTGCTGGCGCTGGCGCGCCACATCAACCCGAAAGGTAAGATCGCGGTATTCGCCCGGGATGCGGACACTCGCGACTTCGCCCGGTCGTTAGGCGCCGATTGGGCCGGATCGACTGATCAGCAGTCACCATTCGCGCTGGATTCCATCATCGACACTACACCCGCCTGGCAGCCCATTGTCAGTGCACTGGCAAACCTCAAACCCGGCGGCCGACTGGTGATCAATGCGATTCGGAAGGAGGATGCGGACAAGCACGCGCTACAGAACCTGCGCTATCATGAGCATCTCTGGCTTGAACGCGAGATCAAGTCGGTCGCCAACATCACCGCTGGCGACATTCGCGAGTTTCTCGACCTGGCTGATGTTGCCGGGATCCACCCCACGGTCACCACCTACGCGTTCGACGAAGCAAACGCAGCTCTCATCGATCTGCGCCGCGGGGGGATCAAGGGCGCCAAGGTGTTGATTCCCCCGAAGCCATGAACGAAAGCTGGCGCTGATGTCGATGAATCGACATCAGCGTCACACTCCGTCAATAGACGTCGTGCATCGTGTTATGCACGTTGAATTTGCCGGTGGGTGTGATCAAGCGCTTGTCCTTGATCACGGCTTTCAGCGTGCGAGTCTTGTCGTCGACCACGACGATCGCGGACTCTTCTTCCAGGCCACTCCACACCGAAAACCAGACTTCGTCACCCTTGGCATTGAATTCAGGCTGCACCACTCGCTTGGCGCCCGCGCCAAGCTCGGCCCACTGGGCGATCGGCAACACGTCGAAGCCGGCATCGAGGTTGTCGACATTGAACACCGCCACCGACTGGCTGATCGCGGCGTCGGGATTCAGCGGCGAGTCCACCCATAGGTTGTGCGATTTCGGATGGCTCTTCACGAACAGCGATCCGCCGCCCTGGCCCTGCAGCACGCGGACCGCCTTCCATGCGTTCGTCGGGTTGTCCTGCGGATCGGTGCCCAGGAATGTGACGCTCGCATCACCCAGTGCGCTGGTAACCCAGACCGGACCGTAGATCGGATCCTGCAGATTCGCCCCGCGCCCGGGATGCGGAATCGTTTTCACGTCCGCAAGCGCGACCAGCTTCTGATCCCGTGAGTCGACGACGGCAATCTTGTTCGACTGGTTCGCAGCGGTGAGGAAGTAGCGTTTGCTGCGATCCCATCCGCCGTCGTGCAGAAATCGAGCAGCTTCGATCGTCGTCACTTTCAGGTTTTCGATGTCTTCATAGTTGACCAGCAGGATCTGGCCGGTCTCTTTGACATTGACGATGAACTCCGGGTGTTCGTGGCTCGCGACGATGGCGGCGACGCGCGGCTCCGGGTGATATTCCTGAGTATCCACCGTCATGCCACGGGTCGATACGATCTTGAGTGGTTCGAGCGTCGCGCCATCCATGATCACGTACTGCGGTGGCCAATAGGCACCCGCAATCGCGAACGTGTCCTCGAACCCTTTGTACTTGGAGGTCTCGACACTGCGCGCCTCGAGGCCGACACGAATGCGCGCCACGGTCTGCGGCGGATTCATGAACAGGTCGATCATGTCGACTTTGGCATCACGACCGATGGTGTACATGTAGCGTCCCGATGCGGACGGCCGTGAGATGTGCACGGCATACCCGGTCTTGACCACAACGATGATCTTCTTCGAGTCGCCATCGATGATCGCCACTTCGCCGGAGTCACGCAGGGTTACGGCGAACATGTTGTCGACATCGAAATTGTGCTGCGGCTTCCGCGGCCGAGACGCGGTCGGTACGACCACGTCCCACGTAGCCATCATCTGAGGCATGCCGAATTCCGGCGGCTGTGGCGGCGGATGCTGCAGAAAGCGGGCAAGCATCGAGATGTCGGCATCCGACAACTCACCGGACGTACCCCAGTTCGGCATCCCGGCCGGAGACCCGTAGGCGATCATCGTCTGCAGGTATTGGGTGCCTTTCTCACGCGTGATCTCGGTGGTGAGCGGTTTGCCCGTGGCGCCCTTGCGAAGTACGCCGTGGCAGCCGGCGCAGCGCTCGAAGTAGACCTGCGTTGCTCGGGCGAACTCGTCCGTCGTCATGGCCGGACCTTCGCTCGTGACCATCGCCTCGGTCTCGACACCCGCGAGCGCGCTCGGCGCGCCCTGATAGCGCATGCCGGACTCCGCCTGTCCCGGGTGCAAGCCCCCGGTGGCGACGCCAGTGACTGCGGTCCTCACGGTCGCAACCTGATCCGGAACGACCACGCCTCCTGCATTTCCCCATGAATTGAGCGCGTAGGTGACGACGTCGGCCACCTGCTCATCGGTGAGGTAGTTCAAATGGGGCATCACGGAGTTGAACTTCTGCCCGTTCACGACGATCTCGCCGGTGACGCCTTCGATCACCGCGCGAATGCCTCGCTGCGCGTCGGCGAGCAGGTAGTCCGATCCGGCAAGTGGCGGGAACGCGCCCGCCATGCCCTGACCATTGGCCTGGTGGCAAGCCTGACAGTACGTCTGGTAGACCTTGGCGCCCTCATCCATACGCGCCTTGGCTGCGCCCTGCGTCGCCTCCGCCTGATGCACCGCAGGCGCCGCATTCGCGATACCCATGCAAAGGGCCATAGCGGCCGCCACAACCACCCGAAACCCACTCGCTACTTTCATCCCGATCTCCCTAACCCTGCTGGGCCGTTCTGGCGATTCTTGTTGTCGTGTGGTCAAAGCGTCACGCGCACCGACACTGACGCATAACGACCCGGTGCCGACAGCGTGCCGATCAGCGGATCATCCGCTGGCCTGTTACGCACCGCAGACCACCGCCAATACGTCTTATCGAACACGTTGAAGACGCCGATATCCATGCGTACATCCCGAAGACCTGCGACGTCGAATTCGATGTTTGCCAGCGCATCACTGGTACCAAAGCCCGACGTCTCGTAGAGATCCACGTTCGACTCATCGATGCGGTCCTGACCTGCGACCGCGGTGGTGATCCATTGCATGCGCAGCCAATCGTTCGCGCGCCACGCGACTCGCGCTACGATTTCAGCCGGGTCAACGGTGTTGAGCGGTTCGTGATCCGTGCGGTTCTCACCACGGGTCCAGTTGGCCGCAAGACCCACACTCAACCCCGGCACCCAGTCACTGAGCTCAACGTCGACCGTTGCTTCCGCGCCGTAGACGCGCGCCTCGTCGATGTTCCGCGACTGAAACAGAATGACGCCGCTGGTCGGATCCGGGCCGATGTTCACCTTGGTCTCGATGAAGTCGTCGTACTGCGCACCGAACAGCGCAACGCTATAGCGCAGGCGTTCGCCGGTGTGGCGCAAACCCACTTCCAATCCATCGGATGACTCTGCACGCAGGTCGGGATTTGGAATCGCACGAATGTTGAAGCGCGGGATGTCGAGACCGATGTTCACGTCTTCGAAGGGCGGCGCGCGAAAGCCGTGCGCGTACTGCGCATAGAGCACATCCATACCGCTCAACGCATAGCGAACGCCGAGCTTCGGCGACCATTCGACCTCATCGATGTCGGCCACCATCGAGTTTGGGTTGTCGGCGCGGAACATGTCGTCGGCGTGCGCATCGAGCCGATAGGCATCGACGCGCAGCGCCGGAATCACGGCCCAGCGTCCGAATTCGATCTCATCGATCAGATAGGCACCGACCTCGAGCAGATCGGTGTCGGGAAAGTCCCGCACCGGCATCACTTCGCCAAGCAGGTCGTTGGTCGACGCACCCGTGATGAGGTTGGTCTGCATGCCGTCGCGGCGTTCTTCGAGCGATGCACGGACGAGGGAAACACCATATCCCAGCCGATGCTCCACGGCGCCATGGAGTATGCGTGTCTGGGCATCTACGAGCAGCCCGGAGTTACGGTGGTCGTAGCTGAACTCGCGATCGATGGCGACCGGCGGGGCGGCAATCTCGCGCAACTCGTGGGTCTTCTGCTCGACATTGGCCTCACCGTGGTATGCGACAACCTGGCCTTCGTCTATGAATCCGAGCGCGTCGAACTCGTATCCGAGTGACACCGAATAGCGGCTGCGCTCATCGTCGCCGCGCAAACTCGTGGTGGTCCGATACCGCGACCCATAGCCGAGCACTGCGTTGAGTTCCGACTCCACGGTCTCGCGAAAGCCGTCGGCACGCAGCCGCAGCCGATTTCCAGACGGCAACGCGTGATCGAGTTTGAGCAACGCCCCGTCCCGACGCCGATCGAGCGTATCGTCCGGGCCCGACGCGCTGTGATCGAGCTCATGGCCGCCGAGCCTGGACAGATGCAGCACCCCGGCGGTGCGCTCCCCGCCCGCCGCAGCAGAGGCATTCACGACTGTTGCGTCGTCAGCGCCGCTGTACGTGCTCGATGCCGAAAAGGCCGTGGCGCGGCCGCCGAGAAACTCCGCTGGGTCACGGGTGACGACCGCCACCACGCCGCCGAGCGCGTCGCTGCCAAACAGACTCGATGCGGGGCCGCGCAGCACTTCGACTCGCGAAATCGCATCGGTAATGAAATAGTCCTGACCGGCATTCGCAAATGCGCCAATGTCAAATTGCGGCGAGACGCGAACGCCGTCTACCAGCTGAACGACGCGGTTGCCTGACAGGCCGCGAATCGTGAATTCCGATTCGCCAAAGCGGGTGTCAGCCGTGCTGATGCTGACGCCGGGCGTGTAGCGGACGACATCGGAGGCGCGCATCGACATGGAGTCGAGCAAGGCATCGCGGCTGATTACGTCGACGGTGCCGACAACGTCGGTCGCTGGCCTCGGCATCCGCGCCCCGACCACGAGCACCTCCTCGATGAATCGCGAGTCACCCGCTGCCGACTGCGTCACCGCCGGTATCGCCAAGACGGCGATCACCGCCGACGAACAGACCCTTCGCACCGACCTCATGAAATCCGCCCCAAGGAAAATGTGATTGATTCGCGTTTGGAGAAGTCTAAGGAACCAGCCAGTCAATCAGTCTCCGTAGTTACCCCTATGCGGTGGCGGTGGGCGATTGATTAACATGCGCACCCGAACAACTCGCGCGGCCCACCGCGCACCGGAGAGTAAAGGACATGAGATTCGCTATGACCGCGCTGTGCGGCGCCGCACTGCTCGCGGCAAGCCCCTCCCACGCATCAACCGCAGATACGGCCCCAGCGGACATCGCCGACCTGATCAACAAGGGCTCTGCCAAGCTCGCCCTGCGCTATCGATACGAAGGCGTCGATGACGATGGGTTCGGCGAAGACGCGAAGGCGTCGACCCTGCGTACGCGGCTCACGCTCGAATCCGGTCACTACATGAACTTCTCGGGCCTACTCGAGTTCGACAACATCAGCGAGATCGTTGCGGACGACTTCAACGCGGGCGCCGGCAACACGCCGGATCGCACGGAGTACCCGGTCGTGGCCGACCCGGACGGCACCGAAGTCAATCAGATGTATGTGGACTACAACGGCATCGACGAAGTTCGCCTGCGCCTCGGCCGCCAACGTATCACATTCGACAACCATCGGTTCATCGGCAACGTCGGCTGGCGGCAGAACGAACAGACGTACGATGCGTTCTCGACCTATTGGCAGCGAGACAACATCCATGTGACGTACGCATACGTGGACGACGTTCGCCGCATCTTTGGCGAGGAAGTCCCCGCCGGACGCGAAGAGCAGGACAACACACACTTGATCAACGGCCGCATCGACCTGGCCGATATCGGCGCGATCACGGGCTACTACTATCACATCGACAGCGAAGACGCCGTCGCAACATCGACGTCGACGTTCGGCGCCCGCCTGTCTGGCTCACGCCCCGTCGATACGATGACGGTGCGTTACGCGGTCGAATTCGCTCGTCAATCCGATGCGGGCGACAATCCTGCCTCGTTTGATGCCAACTACTACCTGCTCGACGGCGGCGTGATCATCGACAACTTCGACATTGGCCTGGCTTGGGAAGTGCTGCAGGGCAACGAAAACGTAGCTGGTGAGGCATTCTCGACCCCATTTGCAACGCTGCACGCCTTCAACGGCTGGGCCGACAAGTTTCTGGGCACGCCATCGGAAGGCTTGGACGATCGGTTCGCACGCGCCAAGGCTACCTTTGGTGACTTCTCGGCAGAGCTTGCCTACCACCTCTTCGAGGGGCAGGACACAGGCGATGATCTCGGCGAGGAGTGGGATGTCTCAGTTGGCTATCAGTTTCACCCGCGTATTCGCGGCGATCTGAAACTCGCGGCCTTCGATGGCGAGGATCCGCGCTACAGCGACACGACCAAGTTCTGGGTCATGGTCAGCGCGACGCTACCCTGATCGCACGGGCAATCGCCTCGACGTCGACGCCTGCACTTGTATCAACGCGCACCACATCGTCCCCGTCGGGCTCCTCGAAGGCGCGAAACTGAGCAGCGAGCACCTCTAGATCGGCGTCCGACGGATCGGTGCCAGCCTCGCTGCGGTTACGGATGCGCGACTCGAGCACAGCACGTGGCGCAGTCGTGAGGATGACGCGTATTGGAACACCAAGCGTCGCAGCACGTTGCTCGAAGCGCTGACGCTCGCGCGCGTCGATGAACGTGGCATCGACGATCACGGAAGTTCCACCGTTCAGGACGGCCGTGGCGGACGCCAACATGTGTGTATAAACGTCGGCAATCGAGCCGGGGCTATAGTCCGCGCCGCGGGGCTGCGTCCGTTTGCGTTCCACATCGGACCGGATCCTGATCGCGCCAAGCAGGGGCACGAGCCGCTCGCTCAGCCAGGACTTTCCCGACCCAGACAACCCGCACGTGAGGTACATGGTCACGTCTCGACCAGCGACGACTGACGACGCATACGTGATGTGCCGGTCGAATCGCGCGATCAACGCATGCGCCTCGCCACCGGCTCCATCGTGCTGCAACGCTGCGACCTTGGCCCGTACCAGCGAGCGGTACACCTTGTAGAAGTCGAGCAAAGCGGCACCCTCATAGTCGCCACTCGCGGCCAGATAGGTATCGATGAATGTGGCAGCCAGATCTGGGCGCGACCGACACTCCAGATCCATCACCAGAAAGGCGACGTCGCTCACCACATCGATCCAGCGCAGCGGCGCGCTGAATTCGATGCAATCGAAGGCGACGATATGGCCATCGATCGCCACGAGATTCGACAGGTGCAGGTCACCGTGGCACTCGCGCACGAAACTGCCCGCTCGCCTGCGATCCAGAAGGTCGCGCACCGCTTCGTGGTGCCTGGCGCTCCAAGTTTCGACACCGCGCACCGCGTCGGCCGCGCGACCGCGGAGACTGGTGGTCGCAATCTGCCGGAAATTCTCAGCGACAGGCCGCCAAACCGCACTGGCGCTGCCCAGGTCATCGGGTGGAATGCGCGGTACCCGCTCGTGGATGGCGACAAGCTCCACGGCAAACGCAGCGAGATCCGGCGCAGTCAGCGCACCGCGGTCGAGGCACGCATCGAGCTGGGCCTCCTGCGGGAATCGGCGCATCTGCACGGCCCACTCGATCGCTTCACCCTCGCCACCGACACGCAGTTCGCCGTTCACTCGTACGATGGACACCACGGCGATGTACAAGTCCGGCGCAAAACGGCGATTGAGATCGAGTTCCGCCGCGCACAGTGCCTTGCGTTTCTCGAGCGTGGAAAAATCGAGAAAGCCGAAGTCGACGGGTTTCTTGATCTTGTAGGCGAAGTCACCTGCGAGGCATACCCACGATATGTGTGTCTGAATTACCCGAACCGAAGTCACCGCATGGGGATACGCGCGCGGGTCTTGCAGTTCCGAGATGGTGAACGTCGGCATCAGCGCATTGAGTTCGAACTGTCGACGCGATCAGTGTAACGGCTGCGTGGTGGCCGTTGTACGATTTGGCGGCCGTCATCGAAGAGATAGAGCCATCACAACAGGCGGGAGCAATGTCCAAGGACAGGCGTCAAGAGACACACAGCAGCTGGCATGAGCGCACGGTGGATGCAGCGCTGCATGCGCTCACCACTACCGTCGATGGACTGAGCCGTGTCGAGGCCGCGACGCGACTGCAGGCGCATGGCCCGAATCGGCTCCCGGCTGCCGCCAAGCGCAGCGCCCTCACCCGCTTTCTCCTGCACTTTCACAACATCCTGATCTACGTGCTCCTGGGATGCGCCGTCATTACGATGATGCTGGATCATCTGTTCGACACCCTGGTGATTCTGGCGGTCGTGATCGCCAATGCCACCATCGGCTTCGTCCAAGAGGGCAAGGCCGAAAAGGCGATGGATGCGATCCGTGAAATGCTCGCGCTTCGCGCATCGGTCGTGCGCGATGGCAATCGTCAAACCATCGACGGGGAGCAATTGGTTCCGGGCGACATCGTCCTGCTCGAAGCCGGCGACAAGGTGCCCGCCGACTTGCGGCTGATCAAGGCCCACGGCCTGCAGATTCAGGAAGCGATTCTGACTGGCGAGTCCGTTCCCGTAGACAAACACACGATGCCCGCCGCCGCGGAGGCAGCGCTCGGCGACAGATCATGTCTGGCGTTCAGCGGCACGCTGGTGACGAGTGGCCAGGGTCGAGGCGTCGCTGTGGCCACCGGCGCCGAAACCGAAATCGGACGCATCAGCGGGATGCTCTCGAAAGTCGAAATGCTGACCACGCCCCTGGTCAGGCAAATGAACAGTTTTGCCCGCTGGCTGACAATCCTCATCCTGCTGATCGCCGTGATGCTGCTCACCTTCGGTTACTTCGTCGGCCATTTCGAGTTCACCCAGATGTTCATGGCGGTCGTAGGGTTGTCGGTGGCTGCGATTCCAGAAGGCCTGCCTGCCGTTCTCACCATTACGCTCGCTGTCGGCGTGCAGGCGATGGCCGATCGCAACGCCATCGTGCGCAGGCTGCCCGCGATCGAGACGCTGGGGTCCGTGTCGGTCATCTGTACTGACAAGACCGGTACGCTCACCCGCAACGAGATGATGGTCGCAACCGTCGTGACTCACGCGCACACGTTCGCGCTCGAGGGTACGGGCTATGCGCCCGATGGCGTAGTCAAACTCGACGGCGCCGCTGTCAGCGTGCGCGAACATACGACCCTCGATGAACTCGCACGGACGGCCGTTCTGTGCAACGACGCTTCGTTGCACGAACGAGAGGGCATCTGGACCGTGGAAGGAGATCCGATGGAGGGCGCTTTGCTTGCGCTCGCCGGCAAGGTCGGCGTAGACGCGCGTAGCGAACTTTTGACATGGGCGCGCACCGATGCCATTCCCTTCGACGCCGCACACCGATTCATGGCCACGCTGAACCATGACCATCAGCATCACGCATTTGTCGCCGTAAAGGGTGCACCAGAGACGGTCGTGGCGATGTGCCGTGATCAGCGCGCCGAAGCCGGCGCTACACAGCCGCTGAATCACGCCTACTGGCAGGCGCAGGCCGACAGCATCGCTGCCCAAGGCCAGCGCGTGCTGGCGTTCGCGGTGAAGCGTGTCGCGCCCAATCACACGGTACTCGAGTTCTCCGATGTAGAAGGATCTTCGACATTGATTGGCCTGGTGGGAATGATCGACCCGCCGCGCGTCGATGCGATCCAGGCCGTCGCCGAATGCCATGGCGCAGGCATCGGGGTCAAGATGATCACCGGTGATCATCGGGGCACCGCGTCCGCGATCGGCAGACAGATCGGACTTTCGAATCCGGACGACGTGCTCACCGGTTCCGACCTCGACGGCATGAACGATGCGGCGCTCGCCACCGCAGTACTGGCGACCGACATCTTCGCCCGCACCAGCCCGGAGCATAAGCTGCGGCTCGTCATGGCACTTCAGTCGCACGGCATGACGGTGGCAATGACCGGCGATGGCGTCAACGATGCGCCCGCACTCAAGCGCGCCGATGCTGGCATCGCCATGGGCATGAAAGGCAGCGAGGCCGCCAAAGAAGCAGCCGAACTGGTGCTCGCCGACGACAACTTTGCATCGATCGTCGCCGCCGTGCGCGAAGGACGAACCGTTTACGACAACATCAAGAAGGTCATCAGCTGGACGCTGCCGACCAACGCGGGTGAAGCCATGACGATCGTCGTTGCGCTGCTGTTCGGCATGACATTGCCCATCACGCCGATACAGATTCTCTGGATCAACCTGATCACAGCCATCACCCTGGGCCTTGCGCTCGCGTTCGAGCCAACCGAGGCCAATACCATGCGCCGCCCGCCACGTCCCAGAGACGAACCGCTCCTGTCCGGGGCGCTCGCGTGGCACATCGTGCTCGTGTCCGCTTTATTTCTCTGCGGCGTCTTCGGCATGTACACCTATGCCATTGACCAGGGCTACTCAGTCGATCTCGCCCGCACACTCGCTCTGAATACGCTCGTCGTTATGGAGATCTTTCACCTGTTTTTCGTTCGCAACATCTACGGTACTTCGCTGACGTGGCGGGCAGTGCGCGGCACCAGAACGGTATGGGCGACGGTTCTGACTGTATCGGCCGCCCAATTTGCCATTACTTACCTGCCGCCGCTGCAAACGGTCTTCGCCACGGAAGCCGTGTCGTTGTTCGATGGGTTTCTCATCGTCTGCGTAGGCATAGCGCTGTTCGCGATCATTGAAACAGAAAAGCAGCTGCGCTTGAGTCTGTCCGGAAGAACCGAGCGCGGCGCTGACCGTCCGCTGAGGTAGACTGCGGTCATGAGGAGCCTGTATTGAAGGTCATACTGTGGCGCGCGGACGGAGCGGTACGCCTCGATGGTGGTGAATCACTGATCGATCAATGGCGCGCCGATCCCACGACGCTGTTGTGGGTAGACCTTTCACCCGAAGACGGCGATGACCAGGTGCGCTGGCTGACGGAATTCGGGGCCGACGCGACGGTACGCAATCAATCGCTGGCACCCAGATTCCCACCAAAGATCGAGCAGACGCCGTCGGGGACCTTCATCCTGTTGCGCGCCCTGAACGCCGAAGCGCAGTCGATTCAATTCGGTACCATTCAAATCGCGTTCCTGGTCGGTGATCGGTTTCTGGTCACCCGCCACAGCAGCTACTCACCGAGCATCGAGCGCGCACGCACGCAGCTCCTCGACCCGGAAGCCCCCGCGTTCCCGACACCAGCGGCCGCCGCGGTTCGAGTGAGCGAAATCGTGGTTTCTCGATTCGTGCCGATCATGCACAAGCTCGAAGGGCGCCTCGAAGAGATGGAGGACGAAATGTTCGGCAGTCCGGACGACAGCCTGCTCGAGGAGCTGTTGCTGTACAAACGACAACTCAAGAACGTCCGCCGCATCGCAAGCTATCACGCCAACATCTTCGATACACTGCGTCGCGATCGAAATGCCGCCTTCGAGTCGGCGCAACGCGACGTATTCGAGGTGTTCGAGCAGTTCGAGCGCGTCGTCAGTCTTGCGAACCTGTACAACGAACTCGCCAACGATCTCATGAACGGGTATCTGTCGCTCGCCTCGCACCGGCTGAACAACATCATGAAGGTGCTGACGATCATCACCTGTATCTTCGTGCCGCTCTCGTTCATCGCCGGCATATACGGGATGAACTTCGACGTCATGCCAGAGCTCAAGTCGCCAGTTGGCTACTTCGTCGTCCTCGGCGTCATGCTCACCATTGCCGGCGCCCTGCTGGTGGCGTTCAGAAAGAGGAGTTGGCTGTAAATGGACCAGGTGATCGATGCATGGAAGGTGATTTCGGAATATCTGGACATACCGCTGTTCCGTGTCGGCGCCACCTCGATCAACACATTCTCGCTGCTCAAGCTGTTGACGTTCCTGCTGGTGGCATTCTGGCTGTCCAAGGCCGCGCGCCTTGCCTTGCATCGCGTGCTGAGCCGGCGCAACGCCGAAACCGCCACGATCTACACCCTCGATCGACTACTCAACTACACGATCATCACGCTCGGTGTATTCGTCGGGTTGACCGCAGTGGGAGTCGACTTTACGACCTTCGCAGTGCTCGCCGGTGCACTCGGTGTCGGCATTGGCTTCGGGCTGCAGCCGCTGGTCGCCAACTTCGTCAGCGGCATCATTCTGCTGCTCGACCGCAGCATCAAGATCACGGACTTCATCGAACTCGAATCGGGCGTCATGGGACAGGTCAAGACCATCAACATGCGCACCACCATGCTCACCACCAACGACAACGTCGACATCCTCATTCCGAATTCCGAGTTCACGACCGGTCGCGTCGTGAACTGGACGCTGGGCGAAGAAGCTACCCGGCTGCACATCACATTCGGTGTCGCATATGGTTCGGACAAGGACATCGTCAAGCGGGCGGTGTTAGAGGCAGCGGAGGCCGTGCCCGCCGAGATGGCGTATCTGCCCGATCGCAAGCCACAGGTTTGGTTTGTGGAGTTCGGCGACTCGAGCCTCAACTTCGAATTGCTGGTCTGGCTCGGACCGCACAACGTCCGCCGTCCTTCCGCAGTGCGGGCAGCCTACCTGTGGGAGATCCATTCCGCGTTCGAACGCCACCGCGTCGAAGTTCCGTTTCCTCAGCGCGATCTGCATCTGAAGTCGTTGTTCGGTATGACGCCGGACGACTCGCGCGCGCTGATCGACCGGATTCAGCCCGCACGCTGACCCGACTGGATCACATCAAGCCGATTCGCGCTGCGCCTCTTCATCGGGCAGGTTGGTCAGCACGTCCAGTATTTCGAATACCGATATGCGCCGCCATCGCGAGTGGGAGTTGATGCGCGCATCGAGGAACTCGAGATACGTGTGTTTTTCGATGGCCCGACCGGCCGTGTAGGCACGCCACAATAAGACGATGGCCACTTCGTCTTCCCTGATCATCGTTCCCCCTGAATTCGTTCTTCTCCTCACGCCCGGCGCGCGTGCCAGCGCGCCGCGGTCGCGCACCCCCGTGCCCGACGCTCGGATGGTAACTCAGAAATATGACGACGGTCTCGATCTCGCCGCGGGCGGCCGCGACGCGGGACCTACACTCATTTATGAAGAGACCCCAACAGTCCCCTGTGCGCGGCCAATACGCGCTCACCTTCGTCGCCGCGATGACGCTATGGAGCCTGCTGCCGGCCGTCCGCGAGCCC
>JBGSQB010000157.1:0-8903 GCA_041738285.1 Pseudomonadales bacterium
ACTCGGCGGCGTGGCCGCTGCGGTGACCGCGCTCGAATGCGAGGCCGCGTTTGATCGCGCGCCACTCACGCCGCTTGAGTCCTTTGATGGGCGCGGGTTGCAGGCCCTGTCGCCGCGCCTCGAGCGCTGGCGTGAAATCGAATGGGTGTCGGCCCGAGAACAGCTGATAGGCGACGATTGCGAGCGCGAAGACGTCATCCGCGGGATGTGGTTCCTGGCCCTCGAACATCTCGCAACTGGCGTACGACGGCGTCAGCGCGCCGAGGTCGCCGGCATCGAATTGCGTCGTGGTCGAAGCCGATTGGCCAAACGATCCCGCGGGCGCCGCGCGCGCGATGCCGAAGTCGAGGATGCGGGTGCGGTTGTCCGCCGAGAGGAAGATGTTGCCGGGCTTGAAGTCCGAGTGAACGATGCCCTTGTTGTGTGCGTAGGCGAGGCCCAGGCACAACCCACGCGTGATCGAGCGCGCCTGGGCGGCCGGTAGACCTTGCGGATGCTGCGCGATGACCTCGTTCAGCGGCGCGCCGTCGAGCACCTCCATGGTGATGTAGACGCGCTCACCATCGCGGTCGAAGTCGTACACGGTCGCGATGTTCGGATGCGCGAGCGACTGGGCTTTGCGTGCCTCCCGCTGCAGCGCCATCATCATGCGCGGGTCGCGGCTGTAGTCGCCGCCGAGCACTTTCAGCGCCACAAACGGTTCACTGTCGCGCATTTCTTCCTTGCGCAGATCCTTGGCGCGATACACGACACCCATCCCACCGCGACCGAGGACACCCTCGATCACGAATCGATCGCGAACGACGATACCTGGACGCAGTTCTCCCGATGCGCCAGAAGCAACGGGCGGCATTTCTCGTCCTGCTTCGCTCGACAGCCGCGTTGCGAGGTCGGCGTCGAGCCCACGCACGACTTTGGTCGCGTCGTCATCCGCATCGTTCATTGGCATCAGGCTCTATTCGAGAGTGTCGGAATTTGACGGCATTTTTGCATGAATGTCCGTGATGGTGTCGGCACGCACATTGGCGTTCGTTTGACTTGACTGCGACGCGGTGGAATCCTTGCGCCGCTTTTTCGGGGGCGGTGTGCTACATCAATTGTCCATGCGGAGTCGTGAATAACAGATCATGGATGGGGCGCTGCCGATCGACTATCGACTGGACGACTTCCGCATCGTATCCGTGCTCGGTCAGGGTGGTTTCGGCGTCACCTACAAGGCAGTCGATGAACGCCTCGAGCGGATGGTCGCGATCAAGGAGTACTTACCGCGGCAGTTCGCCACCCGCGAGTCCGACGCGACCGTGCGCGCGCGGTCGGCTGCCGATGCCGAAGTGTTCGAGTGGGGTCGCAAACGGTTCATCGACGAAGCGCGGGCACTCGCCAAGTTCAAGCATCCCAATATCGTCGCGGTGATCCGCTATCTCGAGGCCAACGGCACGGCTTACCTCGTGATGGAGTACGAAGAGGGACGCGACCTGGAAAAGTGGCTCGCGGGTCGCTCGGAGCGACCGTCGGAAGACGTCATCGTGGGGCGCATTCTGCTGCCGGTGCTGGACGGACTCGAGAAGATCCACAACGAGGGGCTGCTACACCGGGACATCAAGCCAGAAAACCTGTTCATCCGTAAGGATGGCACGCCGGTGGTGATCGACTTCGGTTCCAGTCGTGCTCAGGGATCCGGCAGCGCGCCCATGACCAGTATCGTCTCGGCGGGCTACTCGCCGTTCGAGCAATACGGTGCCGGTGAAGGGCAGGGGCCGTGGAGCGATCTGTATGCGCTCGCTGGCACGATGTACCGCGCCGTCGTCGGGCGCGCTCCGACCGACGCGATCTCCCGCTACCAGGGCGCAGCACACGAAAGCGCACGTGAAGCAGCGCGCGGCAACTACTCTGATCGTCTGCTCGCCGCGATCGATGCAGGGCTTGCGCTCAATGCCGCCGATCGGCCGCAATCGGCCCAGGCGCTGCGAAGTCTGCTGGGCGATGCGACCGCTGCCTCGGCATACGACACGGGCGCAACGCGTGTTCGCTCCCAGGCCGAGACCCTCGTGGTACCCGTTCGGTCATCGTCGAGCGTGGCACCGAAGCTGCTCGTGCTCGCGCTGCTGCTGGCCGCGGGTGGGACGGGGCTGTACTACTTCTATCCGAAAGCGCCTGAGGTGGAGCAGGCGACGGCGGTCGTCGCGCCAGCGGTAGATCCCGACGTTACGCCCAGCGATCCGCAACCGGAGGTCGGCAGGGCCGTGCCTGCTGTGGCCGAGGTGGTCGTGCCGGCGCAGCCGACGGAGGATGACATCATCGCGGGTATGCCCTTATCCGAAGGTGATCGCAATCACCGCACGCTTCAGATCGACGGCATTCTCCTCGCTTACCTGCCGAACCGGCGCCAGTTCGACGAGTGCCTGAAGAACGGCTGTGCCGATTTGTCCGCGCTGCAGGCCAAGCTCGGCGGATTTCTATCGGGCGAGACCTGGCGCCATGGCGAGGCCACCGGCGAACTGAAGGTCGCCAGAGCGCGACTCACGGAACGACCCGACTGCCCCTTTCTGCTCGACGTCGTCGAGACCGTAGCCATTGATCAAATCAAACGGGAACAGACGCGCACGTATTGCACTACCAACGGATTGGATCGCGTGCTGCAGCATGGCGGCGATATCGCCGGAATGTGAATTGTGGCCGTGCGGGCAGGTGGGTAGTATCCACTCAGCGTTTATGTCTGGGGGGTGGGGATGCGCAACGTTCACGGCCGGCTTTTTTTCTTCGCAATGTTATCCGTGCTCGCCAGCTGCGAGAGCACCGGGACCGGTGGCATGGTCGAGTCCGTCATGGGTCAGGTCATGGGCGATGCCGCCCGGACTTCGATGGGGACGATGACCGCAACCGCGGCGATGTCCACTGCCCAGCGCATCTGTGGTCCAGGCAGCTGGGGTATGTGCGAGACGATGACGGCGACGATGGTCACCGGATTCAGCACCGAGTTCGTCAAACGCATGTCTCAAGACGACGTCAAGCGCGCTGCCGATGCGCGCGATGAGTCGATCCGCACTGGCGCGCCGCAGTCCTGGTCGAATCCAGACAGCGGCGCCAGCGGTGTAGTCGAGACCGCGGCGGCCGCGCCGCAACCGCCGAAACCCACGCCCGTCAAGGTCCGCAAGGACCGGCTGACGAGCGATGCGTTGCCGGTGATGGATGCGGTCGGCGAGGCCTACCTGGTGGCAAGCGCCCGCGGTGCCAACGTACGCGGAGGACCGGGCACGGATTATGCGGTGGTCGAGTCGCTCAAGCCGCAGGAACAGATCGATGCGATCGCGCGCGTGCGTGGCCAGGATTGGTTCATGGTGGGCCGCGGCCAGGTAGGCATCGGCTACGTGGCCGGTTCCCTGATTGCGCCCGTGCCGAAGCAGACTGTGGTCGCGCCGGTGGCGGCGCCGCCGGCCGAAGAGGTCCAGGAAGTGCAAGTGACTCTCGCGGCCGAGTGCTACACCACCAAGCAGAAGGTGACGCTGGGTGACGGCACCGCGGAAGAAGCCACCGTGACCTCGTGTCGCACGCCGAACGGATGGGCCCAAGTGTAGCCGGCGGTGCGAAGCGCCCAGATGTCTGACGCCGAACGCTTCCAGATCATCGTCATTGGCTCCGGTCCAGCCGGTCTGTCGGCGGCGGCCCGTGCTGCCCACTATGACCAGCAACGCAACGCCAGCCGACCGAGCTACGTGCTGCTCGAATCGTTCAATGCCCACGCCAAGACGATCCAGCGCTACCAGAAGGGCAAGCACGTGATGGCTGAGCCGGGCTACCTCGACCTGCGCAGCGACATGCAGTTCGGCGAAGGCAGCCGCGAGCAGATCCTCGACACATGGCGTGACGCCATTCCGGCGCAGCAGGTGAACATCCGCTTCGGGGCCGAAGTGAAGAAGGTCACCGGACAGAAAGGCGATTTCACGGTCGAGCTGACCAGCGGCGAACGCCTGTTAGGCGAGCACGTGGTGCTGGGCATCGGTCTCGAGGGCAATCCCCGCAAGCTCGGTGTGAAGGGCGACGATCTGCCAAACGTGCAGTACCACCTGGACGACCCTGCGGAATTCGAAGACGAGACGATCATCGTGGTCGGTGCCGGCGACTCGGCCATCGAGAACGCGCTGGCGCTGGCGAAGCAGAACGACGTCATCATCGTCAATCGTCGGGATGAGTTCAGCCGCGCCAAGGAAGGCAACTTGAACGGCGTGCTGGCAGCCATCAGCGACGCCAATTCGCGCTTGTCGTGTCTGTACAACACGCAGACGACGGTCGTTGAGCCGGATGGCGCACGCATGATCGCGGTGATGGAAACGCCGGAAGGCGAGCGGCGGATTCCATGCGACAGAATCATTGGCCGCCTCGGCGGCGTGCCGCCGCGGGCATTCGTGGCGGCTGCAGGTGTCCAGTTTCCGAACGATCGACCGGAAGCCATTCCCGAGTTGACCGACAAGTACGAGAGCAATGTCACCGGGCTCTACATCATTGGTTCGCTTGCGGGCTATCCGCTCATCAAGCAGGCAATGAACCAGGGCTACGACGTCGTCGAGTTCATCAACGGTCACGACATCAAGCCGGCGGACCAACCGCTGCTCGAGTATCAGTTCCTCGGGCTGCCGTTCGAGCGAGAAGTGAACGAGCTGCTGGATCTGTTCAAGCGTCGAATTCCGATGTTTGCGGAATTGAATGCGCTGGCTTTTCGTGAGCTGGTCATCGAGAGCACGGTGCTCGCGAGCTATCCGGGCGATGGGCTCGCGGCCGAAGCGGTTGCGAAGATGAATGCGCTGGATGAGAGGCTCAAGGATCGCAATCCGCGCCCACGCAGCACGCGCATCATCCATGAGGGCGAGTACATCTATAGGGCCGGTGAGTTCGGCACTTCGTTCTTCACCATCGCTGCCGGTGAAGTGGAGCTCACGTCCGCCGATGCATCCGGTACCGTGACTCGACTCGCGCAGGGTCAGTTCTTTGGTGAGACGAGTCTGCTGTCCGGCCGACCGCGGCTCGAAGACGCAAAGGCCGGTGCCAACTGCATCCTCGTAGAAACGCCGCGGCGCACGATGTTGAAGCTGATGAACTCCAACGAGTCGGTGCGCCGGGGTATCGACTGGATCTTCGTGGTGCGCGAATTGCAGCGGCAGTTCGCACCGTATTCGCGCATTCGCGATCTGCGTGAAGTTGCAGACGGGGTGAAGCTGCGCGCGTTTCGGGCCGGTGAGACAGTGTTCAAGGAAGGCGATGTGGGCGACTGTCTTCACATCATTCGCTCGGGCGGTGTGACGCTGACGCGTGCCTCGCGCGCTGGCAGCGTGGTGGTGGCAGAGGTTCGCGGTGGCCAACGCATCGGCGACATGGCGCTGATGGGGGATCCGGTACGTCGGGAAACCGCGACCGCGACCGTTGCGCTCGAGACGATCGAGGTCAAGCGGCCACAGTTTCTGGCATTGGTCGGGCGCGAAGACGCGTCGATCGAGCGCTTGCAACGCGAGGCAAGCAGAGGTGCGACCGTCAGCGCCGCGATGGCCGGCCAGCCCGAAGTTGGGGCGGTGATGAGCTTTCTCATGGATCAAGGGCTTGGCGAAGCAACCAACGTACTGGTGATCCGCGACGATCTCTGTATTGGCTGTGACAACTGTGAAAAGGCGTGCGCCGAGACCCACGACGGCATCACCCGCCTCGACCGCAGCGCGGGTAGCACGTTCGGCGACATTCACGTCCCGGTCGCGTGCCGGCACTGCGAACAACCGCACTGCATGAAGGACTGTCCGCCGAACGCGATCCATCGTGCCGCGGACGGTCAGGTGTTCATCGACTCATCGTGCATCGGCTGTGGCAACTGCGAGTCGAACTGTCCGTACGGCGTCATCGAACTCGCCTACGACGCGCCCAAGAAACCGGGCCTGCTGAGCTGGCTGTTGTTTGGACGTGGGCCCGGGCCCGGCGAAGAAGCGAACTACGTGCCGAGCGCTGCCGCCAAGGCGAAAGGAAAGAAGGCGCGCAAGTGCGATGCCTGCGTGGGCATCGCGGGCGGTCCAGCTTGCGTCAGCGCATGCCCGACAGGCGCCGCGCGGCGGGTCGCGCCTGCGCAATTCATCGACCTCGTGGCAATCGAGCGATGATTCACGAGAATCTGTTGCGTTATCGGCAGTCGCGCTATCTGTGGTGGGGGCTTGCGCTGATCGCGGTCAGCTTTGCGATCTATGCGTTGCCAACCGGGTCGCAGCCCAGAAACGGGGGCACATGGCAAGGCTACGCGCTCGGCACGGTGGGCGCGCTGCTGATCGTATGGCTGTCTCTGCTGGGGATTCGCAAACGGCGCTACGGTGGCGCGGGTTCGACGGTCCAGGGATGGGCATCTGCCCACGTTTACCTCGGGACTGCGCTGCTGGTGACGGCGACGCTGCATTCTGCGTTTCAGATCGGCTGGAACGTACACAGCCTCGCGTACGTCTTGATGTGCGCCGTGATCGTGTCGGGGTTCTACGGTGTGTACGCTTACCTCAGCAACCCGCGCAAGATGTCGCGCAGCCGTGCGGGCGGGTCTCGAGAATCGCTGTTCGCCGATCTGTTCGCCCTCGATGCGGAAGGGCGTCGCCTTGCCGAGTCCTGTGATGCCGAAGTGCGCGTTGCGGTCGAAAGCAGCATTGCGCGGACCCAGCTTGGCGGTGGCGTGCTTGCGCAGCTCACGGGGCGCGACGGCTCGCGTTTTGTGCGCCGCGATGCATCGACCGGAACGACAACCGCGTCAGCCCCCGTCGCCAATGCCAACCAGGTGCCGGTGATCGACTTCGTCGCGGCGCGATTGCCGCGAGCCACCAAGCGAGCCGAAGCGTCCAACCTGCAGGATCTGCTGGCGGTGCTTACTCGCCGCCAGGCCGTGCTGAAGCGGATTCGCAGCGATATCCGGCTGCAGGCCGCGCTCAAAATCTGGCTGTTCGTCCACGTGCCTCTGACGATTGCGCTATTGGGCGCGCTCGTCATCCACATTCTCGTCACCTTTCTGTACTGGTGACGTAGATGGACGTACTGCTACGTGAAGTTCGAAGGCGCGCCGATGGCCGCAGCGAGTACATCGACACCGAAATCGGTGGCGACGTGTTCACGGTTGGATCGGCGCCGGACTGCGCGCTGCAGTTGCTCGGCGATGGCATCGGTCCGCGCCATGCGGGTATCCGAGGTGCCTCGCTGCAATGCGAAGGCGGCCATCGCGTGGTTCGCAACGGCCAGTCCACGGCCAAGGCCAAACTCTCACTCGGAGACGTGGTCGAGATCGGCGGCCATCGGCTCACGGTCATCGAAGCGCCTGCCGGCTTCGATCTCGCAATCGAGCTGCTGCGTGACGCAAGCGTTGAGGCCAGCGCCTACGAATCCGCGTTCAAGACCGATCTGGAGCAAACCTGGCTAGGCAGACGGCGACCGGCCTGGATCCTCCTGGTGTTGGTCTTGATCGCGAGCTTTGCGGTTCCCTTTGCATTGCGGTATATGAAAGTCGAGTCGCCGGTCGGTGTCGTCACCGACGTCACCTGGTCGAGCGGCCCGTTGCTGCCGGCGCATCAACTCGCCATGGGCGACGACTGCAGCGCTTGTCATGTCGCGCCGTTTCAGAAGGTCACCGATGCGGCGTGCCAGACGTGTCATGAGAACCTGGCGGATCACTTTCATGATGATCTCGAAGTCGATGGAGCGGTGGAGCGGTGCGCGGTGTGTCACCGTGAGCACAACGAGCCGGGCACGCTCATCGTGACGGCAGACTCCTTGTGCGTCGATTGTCATGAAACGGCCCAACCCACGCGCGGCGGTGGCCGCACCGATGTCGCCACGGGTTTCGAAATCGACGTTCATCCGGCGTTCGATGCGCATCTCTTGAAATCGGTGGCGCGACCAGCCGGTACTGGGTTCTTCTACGACTGGCGATTCGAGGTCACAGCGGTCGCGGGCGCGGAAGAACGCAGCAATCTGAAGTTTCCGCACGATGTCCATCTGGATCCGGAGAAGGTCCAGTCGACGTCCACCGCCGAGGCGCTGGTGTGCGGCGACTGTCATCAGTTGTCGGCGGACAAAGAGCACTTCCAGGTGATCACCATGGAGCAGCATTGCCGCAGCTGCCACGATCTGCGCTTCGATGAGACGGATCCGGAGCGGGAGCTGCCGCACGGCGAACCGCTGGAGGCGATTCTGGCCATCGAGGGGCACTTCCTGAAGAAATACAGCGACCCGGATGGATACAAGGCCGAACGCGTGAAGCGGCGTTTGCCGGATCGACCCGTGGCTGACGATCGATGCACCGGCGCGCCGTACACGTGCGCCACCCGCAAGACGCTGACGGAGTCGATCAACCAGTTCACCGTGCGCGGCTGCGTCACCTGCCACGCCGTCGAGGACAACGGCAGTCCGGACGTCTACAGTCGCTTTCAGGTGCTGCCCATTCGCCTCGCGGTCGACTACTTTCCCGGCGCACGCTTCGATCACTTCAGCCACATGACGCAGAAGGATGCGCGCGGCGACGACGCGTGCCTGACCTGCCACGCGGCAGATACGGCGGCTGCGAGTGAGGCGCTGCTCATTCCCGATATCGACAATTGCGTGCAGTGTCACTCGGGATCGGCGAGCGCCGATCGGGTCGTGCTCGGTTGCATTGAATGTCACGCCTATCACCCTGGCTCCGCGCTGACGGCGCTGCGAGAGATGAGGCCATTGCCATGAGGGTCACTATGAATTCGCGCGTACTGCTCACGATGGCGTGCCTGCTGACGATCGGCGCGTGCGGCGGTGGCGGCGGCGCCAGTTCCACCGGTACCGCACCGCCACCGCCTGCAGCTCGTCAGGCGTCAGCACCATGACGATGTCGGCCCATTTGGCGGCCTCGGCCGGGCTCATCACCTGGAAGC
>JBGSQB010000126.1:0-36073 GCA_041738285.1 Pseudomonadales bacterium
CGCGCACAGGCGGAGTTTGCCGAGCGCACAAAGGGCTTCGAGTACTGGGCGCTGCTGGGCGACCGGCGCCCGCCGTTGGATTATCGCAATTGACGGGGGCGAAATTGAATGTAGTAGTGCTGCATCCGGGCGCTATGGGCGCATCGGTTGCGGCGGCGCTCGCTGTCGGACATCGAGTGCATTGGGTCAGCGAGGGGCGCAGCGCGGACACGCGGATGCGCGCGGGCTCACTGATCGAACTACCCACCCTATCGCGGCTCGGTCAGTTCGATGTCGTCATCAGCGTGTGTCCACCTGACGCTGCGCTTGCGCAGGCGCGCGCCGTCATGGCCCAGGGATTTCGCGGTATCTATGTCGATGCGAATGCGGTCTCTCCGGGCACAGCGCGAGCGATTGCGGCGACAGTGGAGCCGGCAGCGCGGTACCTGGACGGCGGCATCATCGGGCCGCCGGCTGATCGCGCGGGGACAACGCGGTTGTACTTGTCCGGCAACGCTGCGACTGAGGCTGCCACATGGTTCGCCGGCTCCAATCTCGAAGCCATCGCCATCGGCGTCGAGATCGGAGCAGCGTCCGCGCTGAAGATGGCGTATGCCGCCTGGACCAAAGGTTCATCAGCGCTGCTGCTGGCTGTTGCGGCACTCGCTGAAGCCGAAGGTGTCAGCCGTGTGCTCGCCTCCGAATGGGCGCGCTCGCAGCCTGGCACCGGCCAACGTTTGCAAGCCACCGCACGCGGTGTTGCGCCGAAAGCCTGGCGATTTGTAGGAGAGATGGAAGAGATCGCTGCGACCTTCGAGGCGGTCGGGTTGCCAGGCGCATTTCATCAAGGCGCGGCGCAGCTCTATCGGCGCCTTGCCGGGTTCAAAGACGGCGATGAGCCAACGGTCACCGCCGTCATCAATCGACTCAATCAGTCGGATGAGTCCTGAGCCGCAGCTTCGCTGCATGACCAGCCCATCGCGGTCAATTGTTGAACGAACTCGGCTGCGCGGGCCTCGCAGTAGCCGCCTTCGTTCTGGGCGCGCCACAGGCTCGCGCGCTCGCCACCTTCGCTTGGCTTGTGGTAGACCACTTCGCAGGGGGCCGGCTCACCAGGCTCGGCATACATGACTTCGACCGTGCGGGTGAGGCTGCCCATGGTGCATTCGGTCGGCGCTGCCCATACAGTGCTGCTGGCGAGAAGTGCCACGGCCATGACTGCGTGTTTCATTCGATCTCCAATCGTGATGAGCGACAACAACTGACGCCCACGCTAGCCAATGGCAGACTGTTGTGCAAATGGGGGCGGAAACGCGGGGGCGCCACGTGAACCTGTATCACATCTGGTGTGACCTGAAGGAGGGCGTGCGCGATCTCGAGTTTGCCGAAGCGGTCCAAACCTACCTCGGTGCGCTCGAAGAGGACGGCGTGCTCGAGGGCTACAGGATCACGCGCCGCAAGCTTGGTCTGGGTGGCGAGGGGCTCGGCGAGTTCCACATCCAGCTCGAGTTCGTCGACCTCGCCCAGCTCGACGATGCCTTCTCGAACGTCGCCCGCCGCTCCGACCCGATCGAGAGCTTCCACTTCGCTGTGAACTCGAAGGTGCGCAACGTCAGGTTTGCGCTCTATCGCGACTTTCCCGACGACGTCCGCGAAACCGGCGACGAACAATTCTGACCCAGGAAACTCCCCCCGGAGCTGATATCTAGCTCCGGGGCGAGTTTCCGACTCTGGTACCATGCCGGCACTCGAATCGGAGGGCAGTTCATGCTCACGCTCCTCGTCAACGGCCACAGCCACACAGTGACGGCTGATCCAGCGACCCCGCTGTTGTGGGTGATCCGCGAACAACTCGGGCTCACTGGGACTAAGTTCGGCTGCGGCATCGCCCAGTGCGGCGCGTGTACGGTTCATCTAGATGGCGCGCCCGTGCGTGCGTGCGTGACGCCGCTTTCGAGCGTCGCAGGTCGCGCGGTCACCACGATTGAAGGCATCGCCGCGCCCGATGGCGAACTGCACCCGGTGCAGCAGGCATGGATCGCCGAGCAGGCGCCGCAATGTGGTTACTGTCAGTCCGGCCAGATCATGTCCGCCGTGGCTCTGTTGAATACGAATGCCGCGCCGACCGATAGCGATATCGACGAGGCGATGCGCGGTAACATCTGCCGTTGCGGCATGTACAACCGTATGCGACGCGCGATCCATAGGGCGGCCACCGCCAACCCCGTCATGCAATTCGACCCCGCGGCGGAGGTGACCCATGGGTAAGTGGACGCGACGTGGACTCATTACCGCTGGTGTCGTCACCGGCGGCGCTCTGATTGTTGGGGTCGCGATCCGTCCGGGTCATCGCGCGCCGACGCTCGCGCCACTCGTTGCGGGCGACGACGAAGTGCTGCTCAACGCCTGGGTGAAAATCGGCGCCGACAATCACGTCACGGCCATCATCCCCCATGCCGAAATGGGTCAGGGCGTGCACACGAGCCTTGCGCAGATGCTGGCCGATGAACTCGACGCCGACTGGTCCCTGGTGTCGATGCTCGAAGCCCCGGCTCACGAAGAGTTCGCGAACTACGCCCTCGGCAAGGGCTTCATTCTCGGTAATGTCGAAGTACCCAGCGTACTGGTCGGCACGATCGATGGCGCGTTTCTCACCCTCACTCAAACGATGAATCTGCAGATCACCGGCGGCAGCACATCGGTGCGCGCAACCGGAGTGCATGGCATGCGCGTGGCTGGCGCGGCCGCACGACAGATGCTGCTCGAAGCTGCAGCAACTGCGTGGAATGTACCGGTGACGGAGCTCCGTGCGGCAAACAGTCAGATCAGTCACGCATCGTCGGAACGAACTGCCCCTTACTCGCAGTTCGCTGCCGCGGCCGGCGCAGTGGCGCCGCCGTCAAAGCCGGTGCTGAAGACGCAGGATCAATTCACCGTGATGGGCGTCTCAAAGCAGCGCTTCGACATTCCCGCCAAAGTGAACGGATCGGCGAAGTTCGGCGTGGATGCCGAGGTTGAGGGCATGAAGTACGCCGCGGTCAAATCATCGCCCGTGTTCGGAGGCACGGTCGCGCGTATCGATTCGGCCGCTGCTGAGGCCATGGCCGGCGTCCTCAAGGTGGTGGATCTCGGAACGGCCGTGGCCGTCGTTGCAGATGGTTACTGGCAAGCGCAGCAGGCGCTGAATCGCGTGAACATCCAGTGGAACGATTCGCATGCGAGTAGCGCAACGCAAGCGTCCGTCTTCGCGCAATTCGGCCGCGACATGGACGCCGCTGTGCGTGATGGCTCTGGCAGTGTGGATGTATCGCGCGGCGATGTGGATTCAGCGATGTCGGCCGCCGCCCAGGTGATCGAAGCCGAGTACCGTGTTCCGTATCTCGC
Source organism: Pseudomonadales bacterium (assembly GCA_041738285.1). Lineage (GTDB taxonomy): Bacteria > Pseudomonadota > Gammaproteobacteria > Pseudomonadales > Azotimanducaceae > SZUA-521. Next base: position 3,364 of record JBGSQB010000126.1, read on the forward strand.
GCATGCGTGCATGGAACCCCTCAACGCGACAGCTTGGGTGCACGAAAACGTTTGCGAAGTCTGGACAGGAACGCAGAATCCGCTCGGCTTTCGCGCCGACGTCGCCAAAGCGATGGATCTCGAAGACGCCCAGGTGACGATCAACAATTACTATCTCGGCGGTGGCTTCGGACGTCGCGCGCAATCGGACTATGTAGTCCAAGCCGCGCGCCTCTCTAAGACCGTTGGCAAGCCGGTCAAGCTGATCTGGAGCCGGGAAGAGGACATACAGCAGGACAACTATCGGCCTGCGGTCGTCTCGCGGTTCAAGGGCGCGCTCGACGCCGATGGGCATCCGATGGCGTGGACCAACCAGTATGTCGACAAGCACGAACCGGCCGAAGCACCGCACATCCCCTACGCGATTCGCAGTCAGTACATTCACTACGCCGACAGTCCGACGCATGTGCGCTTCGGGCCCTGGCGCAGCGTCGATCATTCTCAGCACGGGTTCTTCACCGAGTCGTTCGTTGACGAACTCGCTGTTGCCGCGCAGAAGGACCCGTTCGAGTTCCGTCGTGATCTCCTCACCGATGTCCCGCGTCAACGCGCGGTGCTGGAACTCGCGGCAGAGAAGGCCGGATGGGGCGCGAAACTACCGCCGAACTGGGGCCGTGGTATCGCGCTACAGGAGTCCTTTGGCACGATCGTGGCTCAGGTCGTGGACGTCGAAGTGGCCGATGGAAAAGTGCGGGTTGATCGCGTCGTGTGCGCCGTCGATCCAGGCTTCGCCGTCAGTCCCGATGGTCTGACCGCCCAGATGGAGAGCGGCATCATCTACGGACTTACCGCTGCACTCTATGGCGAGATCTCGATCGAAGCTGGTGCCGTGATCCAAAGCAACTTCCATGACTACCCCATGGTGCGCATGGATGAGGCGCCCCGCATCGACACCTACATCATCAACAGCGGCGCCCCCATGGGTGGAGCAGGGGAACCGGGCACGCCGGGGATTGCGCCGGCGCTGGCCAATGCGGTTTACGCCGCCACGGGCACGCGCATCCGCGAACTGCCGGTGAAGAAGTACGACCTCAAGTTCTCCATCAACGAGACGGAAGAGATGGGGTGAGGCCGGCGGTGGCGAGGGCAGCGCGAATGTGGTCATCGGCGGCGCTGTGCAGGGCGTAATTCGCAAGGAATGCACAATGCCCGCCGTGGCTGGCCATTTCGACGTGGACATTGGGATTGGCCGGCAGGTTGGAAAGCGTGTGTGCCGGAATTACCGGATCGTCCGCCGCTGCCAGAATGTGCGTCTGCGTCCTGATCGCTTCGATACAGGACGCATCGATCCGGTAGGCATCGAAATAGTCCTGAGAGCTCAGATACGGTGTGTGGTGTTCCACGAAGTAGTCGGTGAGTGATGACACGCGGTCGAGCGAAAGCGCCTCACTGAGCGAAAACCGCTGCGGGAATGCACGCTGTTTGGCGACCAGCGCGCGATGCCATTTGCGCACGAAGTAGAAACGGTAACCGAACCAGCCAGAGTCGATGGCCTGCATCGTTGGTCCGGGCTCGATCACGGGGCAAACGGCAATCGTTGTGCGTAGTGCGTCCGTTCGCTCAGCGTGCGCTGTCACCCGCAAGGCGAAGTTGCCGCCGAGTGAAAAACCGACTAACCCGAGTCCGTGGTCGCCATAGACACGCGCCAGCCAGTTGCATGCATCAACCACCTCGTCGATGCGCGCCGAATGGAACATCTCCGCGTTCAGGTGCTCGCTGTTGCCGTGATCACGCAGGTGCAGGCGTGCAACACTGTAACCACGATCGAACAGGTGCGCGGCGCTCGACAGCAGATACCCCGACAACGAATTGCCGAGCCAACCATGGATCAGGATGACGAGCGGTGCATCGCCGTTGAGCGCGACGTCAGCTGTCAGCCGCACACCGTCAGCACAAGGCAACAGAACGCGCTCGGACGCGGCGAGCATGGATGCAGACACGCGTTCGATGCGTGCGCGGCGCAGTAGCGAGCTCGACAAAACTGTCTGTACGTGGGGCGATCGCAGCCCCGGTGGCGGCACGAAGTTCAGGGCAGTAGCGCTCCACCGTCGACGTCCACGGTGGTTCCCGTCGCATATTCGTTGCGGATCAGGAACAGGATCGCGTCGGCGACTTCCGATGCGCTACCAGCCCGTTTGATCGGGTTGTTGGCGGTTGCTTGTGCGATGAACTTCTCGCGCGCTTCGCCCTGCAGGGCAAACATCGGCGTGTCAATGAAGCCGGGGGCGACGACATTGATACGGCGCGGTGCAATCTCGGTGGCAACTGCACGAACGAATCCTTCCACTGCATTGCCGACGGTGGAGATGGCCGAATAGCCCGGCGGTGCCTTGCGCGCGGGTGAGCCGCTCACGAGCACGATCGTGCCATTGGGCGCCATGTACGGTGCGCCGATGCGCACGGAGTTCGTATATCCCCAGAGTTTGCGGAACGACCCCTGAAAGCCGTCTAGATCCATCTTCAGAAACGGACCGGTGGCGCGTTCTCCACCAGTCGCCGCGTTGACCAGAATGTCGAACGGGGCGTGCTTTGCGAACAGCGCTTCGAGCCCTGCCCGGTCGAGCACATCGATCTGAGCGAACGTGGCGCCCTTCGGCAGCGGTCGCTCGCTGCGGCTGCCGGCGATGACAGTCGCGCCGCCTGCCGCGAGCTGCTCAACGGTCGCAAGTCCAATGCCGGATGTGCCCCCTAGCACGATCGATTTCTTACCGGAGATGTCCATCTTCGTTCCTCATATCTGATCGTCCGAATAGATGCGTTTGCCAACAACGCCACGCTGGCGCAGCACGTCAACGATGCTGTGCTCACCGGCGAGATGAGCCGCGCCCACCAGCACAAAGTACGTTCCCGGTACTGCGAGGTATCCCTGAACCTTGTCGGCCATCCCGACATTGCGGTCGTCGAGCAGGCGTCGATTGAACGCGCGGTAGGCTTCGGTGGGCGGCGATTGTTCGTCGAACAATTCGCGCAGCGCCGCTTCATCTCCCGCGAGCCATGCCACGACCATGTCCGCGACCATGGACTCGATCTGGTTCATTTGCGCAAGGGTGATGTCGAGCATGTCGACTTGAACGTCCATCGACGGTGAGGTGAGCAGCGCCATCTGATCTTCGACGCGCTCGAGTTCGAGTATCGGCCGCGTGTCGGCACGCGCCATGTAGTACTGATCGAGCCCAAACTGAGAGAAGTATCCCAGTGCAGTCAGCCTCCCGACCGCGAGCTGTGTCGCTACCAGAGCAGGCTTCATCTGCGCCACTGCGCCGAGTGAGACGCCTTGTGTTGTGAGGTATGCCTCCAGCGCTCGAAGCGTATCGGGTGGCAACAAGGCGGAAACGGTCTGACCCGCCGGCAGCAATGCATGCGCGCGCAGGAGTCCCTGCATTTGCTGCGGCGAGACTGCCAGCGTGTTCACCTCGACAACGACGCGATCCGACGCCGCGAAGGCACCTTCGAACTGTGCCGGCAGCGGGTGAATTGAGGGCTTCATCACGTGCATCGAACCGACCAGGAAGACCCGTGAAGGCGGCCTGCTGTAATCCCACATGAACAGCGGATGTCGAGTCTTGGGAGCCCGGGCTTTGATCGATGCGCCCGTGGCAACGACATCGTCGTTGATGCGAACGATCTCGCACGCTTCTGCAATACCCTGGGTTTGGCGTTGCGACTCGCAGGATTGGAATGCGGCGATGGCCGCAGCGCTCTCACTCGCGTGCCCGCTGACCGACCCGTATGCGGTGGCCCCGGGGTCGATCGTGGTGGCGATCGCCTTGTGCGAGGGTAATGCGTTGTATGCCGTGAGCCGATCGACGGCGCCGTCGGCGAAGGCGGTCGAACAGCCCAGCAACCAAGCGAAGAAGACGAACGCCCTGTGGGAGCGGGCCTGTCCGCGAATCAGCGACGATTGCGCATTCAAGCGGCAATTCGCGGACGAGCCCGCTCCCACAGCGCGGGTCACGCGTTCAACTCGCGGCCGTGTCAACTGGCGTTTCGCCCGCGGCCTCGATCACAGTGCGTACTTCACTGCGCATGCGCTCGAGTGCTCCCTCGTCGGTGCCGCGCATGACGAGGGTGGTACCGTAGCGACCGTCTTTGGCGAACGGGTAGCTGCCCAGATCAATGTCTGGATACCGCGCCTGAATGTCACCCAGTGCCGCCGCGATCTGGCTTTCGCCGAGATAGGCGGTTACGGCGAGCGCCTTGACCACATCTCCGCCGCGCAGGGTGCCAGCGAGCGTCGACAGCATGCCCTGCATCACCATCGGTATGCCCGCCATGACATAGACGTTCTCGATCACAAAGCCTTGCGGCCCGCCGGTCGGGTTCTCGATCAGCGAAGCGCCCTGTGGCACACGGGCCATGCGCAAGCGGCTCGCCATGACATCCGGCGGTGCCGGCCGCGAGCGGATGCGTGTGCCGATTTCGGGATGCTCGACCAGCATTCGGTCGAACGCCTTGGCGATGCACTCGGCCGTGATGTCATCGTGCGTCGGTCCAATGCCGCCGGTGGTGAAAACGTAGTCGTAGCGGCGCGAGAGGTCGCGGGTCGCGACGATGATCTCCGCCTCGATGTCGGGCACCACGCGCACTTCGCGGATCCGTATGCCCCATTCACCGACCGTGCGCGCGATGTGCGTCAGGTTCGTATCCTGGGTACGACCCGAGAGGATTTCGTTACCGATAATGAGCACGGCAGCGGTGACGTTTGACATGAGGGCTCCGAAGCTTGGGGGATGCTACCAGACCCGGCGTGGCATCCGCTAAGTCGGTGGCGCTCGCCACCTTCGTCTCTTCACCGGACACGCCGTATCTGCAGCCCGTTGCGCTCGAATGCACCGACCCTGATCCATGTCACCATCCAGAATCGTCGATTGGGACTGGATTTGTAGAGACCTACACGGATCGGTAGCTTCCCACGGCGGCTGGCCCGGCCGACCGCGACGCATTGGCGCCGGCCGCTCAGGCGTGCGCCCGCGGCGCACGGGCTCTGCCCAACGCGTGGGTGGCCCTTCTCGAGCAAGTCTGGGAGATGATCACTACAATCCTGGTGTGCTTGGAGCACGAGGTGTACCGGTCGATGGCATTGAGCTTGCCGAAGTGATTTGGGCGAAACGACAGGCTGCGGAGAGTGCTGTCAAAGGGGCAACGTGGGCGAAGCAATGCAAATTGCAACCCACGCATTGGTTGCTGCCAAGAAACGCGTGAAGAGACTGGCAAGCGAATCCAATGTGACTCAAGCGTCCGATTCCGGAACGATGCCCCCGATTCCGCCACATATGAGCCTCAGGCCCGTGGACTCCGAAGCACCCGACAATCTCGTGATACGGACACTGTGTGCGGACAACACGGCGCGATGGGATGAATACGTCGGGAAGAGTGCGAGAGCGACGCTGTACCATGACAGTCGTTGGGCCAAGATCATCTGTGGGTCAATGGGTCAGCAGAATCTCTCGATCATGGCGGTTGCCCAGTCGCAGGTAGTTGGCGTACTGCCGTTGTACAGACTGACGAGCAGACTATTCGGCGACTTCGCAGTTTCGGTTCCGTACGTGAACTATGGCGGACCGATCGGCGACTCGACCGGCATCGAGGCTGCGCTGTTGGAAGAAGCGCTGTCGATAGCCAATCTCCGGGGCCTGCAACATGTCGAACTTCGAGAGATGTACCCCCGAGAAATCTGGCAAGTACGGACAGACAAGGTCTCGATGGTTCGACGATTGCCTCGATCTGTGGAAGCGCTCAATGTCGAAGTCGGCAGCAAGATCCGCGCTCAGATCAGGAAGGGCGAACGGGAAGGGCTGTCATGTTCGTTCGGAGGCATTGAGCTGCTCGACGATTTCTATCGTGTATTTGCGCGCAACATGCGAGATCTAGGCACGCCGGTGTATGGGAAGCGCCTGTTTCGCGACGTTATTGACGTGTTCTCCGACGCGTCCGAAATACTCCTGGTTCGCCAGGGTTCAAAGCCAGTTGGAGGAGCATTATTGCTCGCGCATCGCGATGTGCTCGAGGTTCCATGGGCGTCGACGATTCGCGAAGCCAACTCTCTCGGCACCGGAATGTTCATGTATTGGAACGCGCTGTGTCGGGCAATCGATCACGGGATGATGTACTTTGACTTTGGTCGATCGAGTGAAGACTCGGGGACATATCGGTTCAAGAAACAGTGGGGGGCTACGCCGATCAAGAATTACTGGCACTATGGGCTATGCGAACGCTCGGGAATTCCAGTGCTACATCCTGGAAGTGGAAAGTACGATCTGGCGATCAGTTTCTGGAAGCGATTGCCTGTCGGCTTCACGAGGTTAGTCGGACCATCGCTCGCGCGAAATCTTCCTTAGCGACCAGGCTGAACATTTGCCCACCGGACCGATGGATCATTGGGAGCGTGCCGTCTCTCGGCCGTCAACGGAGTGTCGATGAGTCGTAGCGCCACGAGCATCCTCGGCATCTCCGCCTACTACCACGACAGCGCGGCAGCGCTGTTGCGCGAAGGTGAGATCGTCGCTGCCGCTCAGGAAGAGCGTTTTTCCCGCAGGAAGCACGATGCGCGGTTTCCGAGCAACGCCATCGAGTACTGCCTCGCCGAAGCAGGAATCCACGTTACAGACCTCAGCTATGTCGTCTTCTACGATAAGCCGCTGATCAAGTTCGAGCGCCTGATCGAGACCTACTTAAGCTATGCACCTTCGGGTATTCGGTCGTTTCTGGCGGCGATGCCGGTGTGGTTGAAGGAGAAGCTGTACCTGAAGGAAACGCTGAAGCGGGAGTTGGCGGCGTTGGGTAACTGCGATCGCGCCCGGCTCCCGAAGCTGTTGTTTGCGGAGCATCACCAGTCACATGCCGCATCGGCCTTCTACCCGAGTCCGTACGATCGGGCGGCGATCCTGTGTCTCGACGGCGTCGGTGAGTGGGCGACCACCACTGCGTGGCTTGGCAATGGCGCCGAGATGACGCCGTTGTGGGAGATCGACTTCCCGCATTCGCTGGGGCTTCTCTATTCGGCCTTCACCTATTACACGGGCTTCAAGGTCAACTCGGGCGAGTACAAACTCATGGGGCTTGCGCCCTATGGAGAACCGCGATTCAGGGACCTCATCCTCGACAAGCTGATTGACTTGCGTGCCGATGGCACTTTCCGACTCGATATGCAGTATTTCAACTATTGCACCGGACTGACGATGACCAACGCCAGGTTCGACGCGCTCTTTGGTGGTCCGGCGCGCACCGCGGAGGGGCGTCTCGGGCAACGGGAAATGGACATCGCTGCTTCTATTCAAGCGGTAACCGAGGAGGTTGTGCTGCGGTTAGGACGCACGATCCACTCGGAGACCGGCGAGCGCAACTTGTGCCTGGCCGGTGGGGTTGCGCTGAATTGCGTGGCGAATGGGCGGTTGCTGCGCGAAGGGCCATTCGAGAACATCTGGGTTCAGCCCGCCGCGGGAGACGCAGGCGGTGCGCTCGGTGCCGCCAGCATTGCGTGGCACGACTTCCTGGGCAAGCCGCGCTGTGTGAATGGCAGCGATGCGATGCGGGGCGCGTATCTCGGGCCCAAATTCGATGATGACCAGATCCGGGCGGCACTCGATGGCTTCGCAGCGAAATACGAGCGCCTCGATGACGATGCGCTGTTCGAGCGCGTGGCAGGGCTTCTGGAAGCAGAGAACGTCGTTGGCTGGTTCCAAGGGCGCATGGAGTTCGGTCCCCGAGCATTGGGCGGACGCTCGATCATTGGCGATGCGCGCAGCTCCAAGATGCAATCGGTGATGAACCTGAAGATCAAATATCGTGAGTCGTTCAGGCCATTCGCCCCTGCGGTCCTCGCCGAACGGGTATCCGACTATTTCGAGCACGACCGCGAAAGTCCGTACATGCTCATGGTCGCCCCGATTCGCAAGTCGCTCAGAGTAGACCTGACCGATGACCAGAGGGCGTTGTTCGGCGTCGATAAGCTCAATCTCAAGCGGTCGCAGATTCCCGCCGTTACGCACGTGGACTACTCGGCACGGATCCAGACTGTTCACGAGTCGACGAATCCGCGTTTTTACCGGCTGCTGCGCGCGTTCGAGGCGCGTACCGGCTGCGCGGTGCTCGTGAATACGTCGTTCAACGTGCGCGGCGAGCCGATCGTACACTCACCTGAAGATGCGTATCGCTGCTTCATGCGTACCGAGATGGACTATCTCGTGGTCGAGAATTATCTGCTCACCAAGTCAGACCAGCCCCAATGGGAGCGCGACGATAGCTGGAAGCGTGCGTTCGAGCTCGATTGATGGGTATTGAACACACCATCCCCGATTTGGATCGTAGTGGGTTGCGACGTTTCGGAGTCACCACTGGTGCGATCGTTGGCGTGCTGTTTGGCGCCATCCTGCCTTGGTCTTTCGGACTGAACTACCCTCTCTGGCCATGGGGTGTTTTCCTGGCACTGGGTAGTTGGGGCTTGCTACATCCCGCGTCGCTGGGACCAGTCTATCGCGGTTGGATGCGTTTTGGTTTGGTGATCAGTCGTGTCACGACACCGCTGATCATGGGTACGGTGTTCTACGTTGTAGTGGTGCCATTCGGGCTCGCAATGCGCCTGTTTGGCAAGGACCCGATGCGGCGCAAGCTAGATGCCAACGCGACGAGCTATCGCGTGGCGAGCGCCAGATCATCAAGAGAGAATCTCGAGAGGCCGTTCTGATGTTCGATCTACTTCGCGACCTCTGGTCGTTCATGAGAGTGCGCAAGAAGTTCTGGCTGGCACCGATCATCTTTGTATTGGTCTTGCTGGGCGGGCTCATCGTCCTGGCACAGGGGTCTGCCGTGGCTCCATTCATCTACACTTTGTTTTAGCCGCTCACGCTTTGCGCGCGAGCTTCTTGCGCTTGTGCTGCACGTAGTCGACCAGAATGTACTCGCCAAGTTTCTCTGGTGATGTGTAAAAGACACGCCCGCCATTGATCTTGGCGATGCGGTCCATGAACGCCTTCAGGTAATAATTGGCATCGAGCATGAACGTGTTGATCGCGATGTTACGTTGGGTGCAGTACTTCACCGCACGCAGCGTGGCGCGAATCGTTTCTGGCGTCGGTGGATAGGCGAACTGCGCGTGACCGTTCTCCAGATGCGCCGTCGGCTCGCCGTCGGAAATCATGATGATCTGCTTGGTGCCGCCGTGGTGCTTGGCGAGCAGCTTTTCGGCCAGCAGTAGCGCATGCTGCATGTTGGTACCGAGCACATACTCGTCCCATTGCAGGAATGGCAAGTCGTGGGCCTTCAGTTCCTTGGCGTAGGCCGCAAAGCCGATGATGTAGAAGCTGTCTTTCGGATACTGCGACGTGATCAGGTTGTGCAGGGCCAGCGCCACCTTTTTTGCGGCCTGGAACGAACCGCGCAGTGCCATCGACCATGACAGGTCCACCAGCATGGCGGTCGCCGTCGTAGTAATGAGTTCCGAGCGATACACCTCGAAGTCAGCGGGCTTCAGTTTTACCGGCGTGCCGGGACCTTCGCGGTCCATCGCATTTCGCAGCGTCCGCGGCATGTGGAGATGGAAGGGGTCGCCGAACTCATACGGCTTGGTCTGTTCGAGCCGTTCGCCGAACCGACCTTCTTCGGGCAGGGCGTGGTTACCCATGCTCTGTTTGCGCAGTCGCTCGTAGATCTCGCCAAGTGCTTTCTGGCCGATCATGCGTGAGCCGCGCGGAGTCAGCTCGTAGGAATCGCCATTCGGGCGAATGTAACCGGCTTGTTCCAGTGCATCGAGCAGCTTCTTCAAATCATCGAGGTTGTCCTTTGCGTCTTCGCCGAGAAGTTTACCGAGTTGGTCGGCATCGATGTCATTCAGATCACCGTGGCGCTCAGCGTCCTGCACCTGATCGATCATCTCGTCGAGTTCGTGCATCTCCTTCATCAGGTTCATGGCAGACTCGAGGTCGAGGGACTCATCGCCACCGAACTTGTAGCGGTTACCTTCGGGGTTTAGGAAGTCCATCTCCTTGGCGAGCTTGCGCAGTTCAGACTCGAGTTCCGGATCGCCGAAGCGGTCCGACATCAGCGACTGCAACTGCTCGCGCTGGCGCGGATCGAGCGAAGACAGCAGCGACTGGGCGGCTGCCATGCGCTGCTGCATCTGCTCCAACAACTCATCGAGGTTCTTCGGCGGGTCATCGCCGAACATGTCGCCGAACTTGGCCATGAACTCATCGAACCCCGGATCTTCGCCGGCGATCTTCTTCACCAGCATGTCGTTCAGCGCTTTCAACATCTCTTTCATGCGCGCGATGTCGCCATCGGACATCTGCTTGACCATCTGCTCGATGTCGTTGAAGAAGGTCTGCGCCATGGCGCGGCGCAGGCTATTCAGAAGCTCGAGGAATTTGCGCTGGGCGTCAGGGTTGATGAACTCGTGCTTTTCGAGCGCTTTGACCTTGCCGGCGGCGTCTTTGGGCAGCTGATCGAGGGTATCCCTACCCTTGCGGGCGATGTCCTTGAGCATCTTGTCTGAGAAATTCTCGCCGTCGTCCTTGTTCAGCCACTCGTCGATGCGCTCGCGCTCCATCTTCAGCACTTCGTCGAGTTGCTGTTCGATATCCTTCATGATCGAAGACAGGTCGAATCGCTCGAGCCGCTGCTTCTTCTGATCGCGCAGCTTGCGCAGCATGTCGCGCAGTCCCTGCATATAGCCACCCTGGGGCACCTTCATACCGCGCGACATGAGGTTGCGCATGGCCCAGCGCAGATCGCCGTACTCCATCAGATCATCGGCGATGGCGCCGAGGATGTCGTCGGGATCGAGAGAGAGCCGCTGGCTGCCGTCCCAGATCGAGAAGCGATGACGCAGGGGCAGGTGTTTCATGGGCTACCCGAGATACGCATGACGTCCGTCCACCGAGTACTTGTTCAGCAGCTTGTGCAGGTGCAGTCCTTCGAGAATGAACTCGATGGCCGCGGCACGTGCGGATTCGCTCTCGCCGGCAATCGGCCCGATGACATCGGCCAGTCCGTTGAGCTTCGAGACGATCTGTGTGTATTCCTTCGCGGGCACGGCCTCGCCCGTTTCAACGCTCATGCCCTCGTTGAAGGCCATAGCGATCGGTTCGAGTGCTTCGACCTGCAGGCGCCGGTCGAATACCGCTTTGACGGAGGCCTGAATGAGCCGGTCCATGATGCGCTGTTCCTGGCCATCCTCCATCGATTCGAACTCTACCTTGCCCTGCAGTGACGGCACGATGAACGGCAGATCGGAGATACGTGGCACGACCTCTTTCTCCCCGACGCGCAGCGCACGCCTGAATGCGTTGGCAAGCATTGCTTCGTAGTTGGCGACCGACGCCCGCACCGACACGCCTGAGCGCTGATTGACGTCGCCGGACTGGCGCGCATGGTGGGTAATCTCGGCGATGATCTCTTTCATGTAATCAGGGACGGTAACGCGGTAGTCGCCCATGTCGAGGCTGGACGCCTCCTGCTCCATGATGGCGATTTCCTGATCGATGTCTTCGGGATAGTGAGTGCGCACTTGGGCGCCGTACCGGTCTTTCAGAGGCGTGATGATTCGGCCACGGTTGGTGTAATCCTCGGGGTTGGCAGTGGCGACGAGCATGACGTCGAGTGGCAAGCGCACGCGGTGACCACGGATCTGGATGTCGCGCTCTTCCAGTACGTTCAAGAGCCCCACCTGAATGCGCTCGGTGAGGTCCGGTAGTTCGTTGATGGCGAAGATGCCGCGATTCACGCGCGGCAAGAGGCCGTAGTGAATAGTGAGTTCATCCGACAGGTAGCGGCCTTCTGCGACCTTGATCGGATCCACCTCGCCGATCAGGTCGGCGATGGTGATGTCGGGCGTTGCGAGCTTTTCGCCGAACCGTTCACTGCGGTGCATCCAGCGAATGGGTGTGGCATCCCCTTTCTCGTTCACCAGATTGCGGCCGGGGGCCGAGATGGGAGCAAAGGGATTCTCTGGAACTTCGATGCCGTCGAGCACCGGGGTCCACTCATCGAGCAATTGGACCAGGCTGCGGATGATGCGCGACTTCGCCTGTCCGCGTTCGCCCAGGAGGATGAGGTCCTGGCCGCCGAGGATGGCGTTCTGGATCTGGGGCAGTACGGTGTCGTCGTAGCCCACGATGCCGGGGAAGAGGGGTTCGCCGCTACGCAGCTTTTCGATCAGATTCTTGCGGATCTCGGCCTTGACCGGGAGCACCTTGAAACCGGAGGACTTGAGCTTGCCGAGGGTCGTGGGCTTGTCGGCCAATGGGATGTCCTCTGGTGGTTCGAAGGCCGAGTATATCAGTGTGACGGCCTTCACGAATTGGCCCTCGAGCCCGCACCGTCATTACATCTGATGAAGATCGGCACACAGACGTGCGTCACACGGCGCGCCAGAATCGCGCGCAGACCACGGAGAGGTTTCATGGCCCATCGGAAGAACGAAAAAGTCAGAACCTGGTTTCGCTCGGATCGGATTTTCCGATCGGATGGCGCCTACTACTTTCACACCCGCGAAGGCATCGACGTCGGCCCCTTCAACACCGAGTTCGAAGCCCAGGTCGAGTCGAGCATCCTGAAGAACGTGCTCAAGGAGACCAAGGACAGGGAAGCCGCCCTCACAGCGATTCGTGAGTTCCTGCTCGATGCGCGCACCACCGGCTGCAACCTCGCCGGCTTCACCGACTATGTCGTCAAAGAGGGCCGCTTCTAGTCGCGGAGAGGAAATTGGAAACTAGCCCCGGAGCTGGTATCTAGCCCCGGAGCTGATTCAGAACTCAAGAGATGCTCCGGCGGCGTAGCGCGGATTCTGTCGATCCATGTGTCGATGCCATTCGACAATGCGCGCGGTGAACGGCCGAGCCGTGCTGCGACGTCCAATTGATTCATGCCGAGCAGACGCGTGGCGTAGTACGCGAGCCACGCGCGGGCGAAAGTTGCTTGTTCTCCCCTCACGTCATTCAGTAGCGCGCGCGGTCTCACATCGAAGCGCTGCTCGGCGGTCTGCAGCAAGGCGATGAATTCGTCATGCGCGCAGGTCTGTGGGTGCGCGATGAAGTCTGTGAGCAGAGTACGTGCCCGGCCCGCCACTTCGTCGAACATCGACAGCACGTGGCTTGTCGTGAGCCAGGGCGTCGGGCGCTCGCCCGTGTACGCGAGGTGGCTCGACCACGGAAATTCGCCAGCGGTCGCCGCTAACCCCGCACTGACGGGATTGAGGTGGATGTATCGGAGCGTGGCAAGCAGGTAGGAGTCGGTATCGATCAATCCAGCCCAGTAGCGACCTTGAAACAGATGGCCGGTCGTGCCGTGTGTTTGGTTGAACCGGACCGCGTAGCGAGCGGCGAAGTGCTGCACGCATCGGTACACGGGTTGTTCACCCGCGCGGATGAGCAGGTGGATGTGGTTCGGCATCCAGCAGTATGCATGCACCTCGGCGTTCGAGCGGCCGATCGCATCGCGCAGGAGCCACTCGAACAGGCGTCGGTCGGCGTCAGATCGAAAGATGTCCTGCCGGCAGTTACCACGTAGCGTAACGTGGTAGAACGCGAAGGGCGCCTGCAAGATTTTGTGGCGTACCATTGGTGATATCTCGAGTCTGCCAGCACAGAGCCTGCCCAACCGACCGCTATCTGCGTACCGGAGAACCGCTACGCCCAATGTGCGAGCAGGCTCCGGGGCCAGATACGAGCTCCGGGGCTAGATACTGGGTCACTGGTGGGTGGCGGCATTGCTAGACTGGTCGGATGAAACGGGTCCTCATCACCGGCGCCGCGGGGAACATCGGCCAGAAGTTGCGGCGGCATTTGCTGGCAACCGACGCGTACCAGTTGGTCCTTCTGGACCAGGTCGCTTCGGCGGGAAGCGAGATTATCGTTGCCGATCTGAGCGCACCAGAACGAAGCTGGCAGACGTGCTTCGAAGGTATCGACTGCGTCGTGCATCTGGCCGCTTGCGCGCAGGACGCCGGGTGGCCTTCGTTGCTGGCCCACAACGTCATCGCCACGATGAACGTGCTCGATGCCGCCGTCCAGTTTGCGGTGGGACGCGTGGTGGTGGCCAGTTCCCTGCACGCGATGTTCGGCCATCTGGCCAGCGCGTCTCGAATCGATGAATCCATGCCGAGCGCGCCGATCAGTCCATATGGCGTCTCCAAAGCAGTGGGTGAGGCGCTGGTCGCGCAGTACACGCAGCGCCATGGACTATCGGCCGTGTGTTTGCGTTTGGGTTGGGTGCCGGTCGCACCGCGTTGCCCGCGACCCGGGACTGACGAACTCGCCTTGCAACACCGGTGGCTGAGCGATCGAGATGTCTGTCGCGCCTGTGAGTGCGCGATCCTGGCGCAGACTGATGGCTTCACTGTGGCCCAGGTGACGTCCGAGGTTGACGGTTCGCCCTGGGCGATGTCCACGGCGCGTGAACGACTCGGTTATGCGCCGCAAGACTCGCTGACGCCGGTGGCACCTATCCTATGGCGTCGGCTGCGAGCGCGGGCTCGACGTGCAAATGACAGCCTGCGGCGGCGCATTCCTTACCTCTGCGCTACAAATCGCGTTGGCTAACGGTAAGACTGCGAGAAGGCGACACCCTAGAGTACGCAACCCGCGAAGCTCGTGGTCTCGAGAAAGGAACATGTCTACACCACTGATCAGCTGCGTCGTGCCGGTGTATAACGCCGAACGCTTCATCGCCGAGGCGCTCGACAGTATCTGGCAACAAACCTATCGACCGCTGGAAGTGATTGTGGTCAACGATGGGTCGAGTGACGGAACGGAAGCGGTGCTGGATCAATTCCATGACCGGATCGTTCGCGTTTCGCGGGCCAACGGGGGGCCGGCGGCGGCGCGGAATACCGGGCTTGCGCTGGCGCGCGGGGAGTTCATCGCGTTCCTCGATGCGGATGACCTGTGGCACCCGGAAAAACTACAGCGGCAGATGGTGCGGTTCGACGCGCGACCCGAGTTGGGGTTGAGCCTCACCTTCAAGCGACAGTTCTGGGAGCCCGAAATGCAGGATGAGGAAGCTCGTCTGCGCGCCGAATGCCACCCGATCGTCGCGGATCACCCCGGCTTCGTCTGTCAGACCATGTTGATGCGGCGAGCGACGTTCGACCGCGTGGGATCGTTCAACGAACGCCTGCGTACCGGCGAGGACACCGAGTGGTTGAGCCGAGCGTCGGCGTGTGGAGTAGTCCGTGAAGTCCTGAAAGACGTGCTCGTGTTTCGACGGATGCATCAGAACAACCTGAGTTACTCGCGATACACACCACGGGGCGTGCAGGACCAACTCGAGCTCGTACGCCTCCGGTTGGCACAGCGGCGTTCATCAGCGCCGTAGGCGCTATCGTCACGCACCGCGAATCAGTCGGCGCGCGAATCGCCACGGGGGCGTGCCCTTGATGCGTTGCGTCCATCGAATGCTTGGCCGCACGACCCATGAAGATGGCACGATTTGACGGGCGTAGCGGCTACCGGGTTTCGAAACCAAGGTATCTGGAATCGGGTTGCTGCGGACCTGCTCGAACGCCAATGCCAGTGCGTGGGCGAGTACTGGCTGGTCCAGTCTGTGGGCGAGCTGGATCAATGCCGCCTCGTGCGCATCGACGAAGTCCGAGATCCATTCGGAATCTTGCGCATACAGCAAGTTCATGTCGACATACTTGTCCAGCACGTCCGCAAGGTCGATCGTGAGGATCATTCGGTCCAACTGCGACATGGCCGCGATGTCGTCGGCCGTCAGGGGCAGGCGGTCCGTCAGTCGCCACTGACTAAAGCGCTCGATCAGGCCTTCGACCTCCGATCCCACCGCTTGTATGACTCTGCGTCGGCGGGCAGGCGTGGTGGCCCGATGAAGTCCGTCGCCGAAGTCGCCGTTGACGTAAACGTTGTGTACCAAAGCACCCGCAACGATGTGAGAAGGCATGCCGATGAGCGTAAGCGCGCTGGCCACCGAGACGACGTGAGCGGTCATCGGACGACCATTCGCCTGGTACGAGGCTGAATACAACGCTGCAGCCAGGTCGTAGGCGCGGCGGATCATGGCCAGCTCTACGTCCGGCCGTTGCTGGTCCAGCAGTTGTCTGTACAGCCGAGTATTGACGCCGGCGATCGACCCCAGCAGGTCAGGTGCCGACTGAACGAGGGCTCGGTACACGTAGATGCCATTGGCGAATTGCGATCTCGCTCATCCTAAGCCCCTTTAAAGGCACCAGCGCTCGGATTTGGCGGGACCTTGTAAGCGTCAAGATCTCTATGGCAGGCGTGAGGTGTACCTCTCCAGACCCTTTACGCCGGGATCGACGGCGAACAACGCACCGGCCTGGGCGCCGTTACAGTCGCGGTCCTCGCCGCCGGCGCTCGTCACGAACAGAATCGATAGATCATTGCCGCCGAACGCCAGACTGGTGACGCGGGCGACCGGAAATCGAACGCGCTTCTGCTCGATTCCGTTCGTGTCATAGCGGACCACGCAGCCGCCGCGGTTGAACGCAGACCAGACGCTGCCGTCGACATCTACGGCCATGCCGTCGGGCGCTCCAGACTCGCTGCGTGCGTCCACGAAGACACGCTGTCGCGCAAGATCGCCAGTGGCGAGATCGTAGTCGAAGACGTAAATGACTTTGGCGATCGAGTCCGTCAAGTAGAACTGACGTGCATCCGGTGAAAAGCCCATGCCATTGGGTCGATGTATCGGCGCCAGGATGTCTGTGTGGCGTCCACAATGATCGAACCTCATTAGCGCGCCAGGTCGTTCGTGTCGGGCGCGCACGAAGCCACTGCGCTCCAATCGACCGCGCACTCGTTGCAGGAGTGTGGGTCGCGTATCTGGCGTTGCGCGAAACGACATCATGCCGCACAACGTTCTACCGTGAGGGTCGGCGATCGCATCGTTGAACCGGTCGCCCTGCCATCGTCTCGATGCAACGACGTGCGGTTCGAACTTCCCGTCGCGAAATATCTGGGCGGCGCCGCCGGCGCCCATGATCATCAGGGCGTCGTCGTCGGTCCGTGTCGCCGCGCCGGGTAGGAAGGGGGTAACGAAGCGTTCGGTGTGCTGGGTGCTGACGTTCCATCGGTGGAGGGTGCGCCCGGTGATGTCCAGCCAATACATGCAACCGTGCAGCGGGTGCCACAGCGGCCCTTCGCCCAGCGCGCATCGACTGTCGACCACCACTGCAGGAATTGCTTTGACAGCCGTGCCTGAATTCGACTTGGGTGAGCCGTACGTTGTTGGTCCGACTATCGCCATAGTGAGCCGCTCGCTACATTCCCAACGCAGCGACGCGCCGTGCCGTTGGACGACACGCCTCGTCGATTGGGGGTGCGCGCGCTAGTTTCGACCGGCGTCAGCAGGCTTGACGGTACTCAGACCCGGCAACGGCGGATCCAAGGCGAACATCTCGGCCATGTCCGTGAACTTCTCAAGGTTTGGAGCAAGGTAGACCGCACGCTCTGCTGGTGGTGGCGGTGCAGCGCCAACATCTCCTCCAACGGGTACGGTGATGACGAGTCCTTCTGCACGCATGTGATCCGTGAGGCGAAGCACATCCAATTCAGCCGCGGCGCGCGTGACATCGAAGTGCTGACTCACCGCATGGGCAATGTCGCCAACGGTCAGCTTCTGCTCGATCAGCGACCAGATGAAGCCTCCGGTTCCGGGCGTGCTGTAGTAAGCGCC
Organism: Pseudomonadales bacterium; assembly: GCA_041738285.1. Classification (GTDB taxonomy): domain Bacteria; phylum Pseudomonadota; class Gammaproteobacteria; order Pseudomonadales; family Azotimanducaceae; genus SZUA-521. Next base: position 21,052 of record JBGSQB010000126.1, read on the forward strand.
GGTCGCGAGATTGATGAGAATTGCTTCGCCGTCCATGACTTTCGCTGCCACCTGATCCTCGTTCGCGGCGATTACATCGGTAAGTGCGCCCATGGTGCTCTCCTCTCTGTTTGCGGTTGCTGATTGAGTACTCATCGCCCTAACTCGAATGCTGCTGGCTACGCTTGTGCCTGAGGCTGCTCATCACCAGATCCAATACATCATCTCGCGCTTTGGTCGACTGGTAGACCTCATAGCTGATGTTCTGGCCGTGTATTCGCCGGAACACGAGCGCGTCGTCCAATACGACTTTTCCCACACCAGCCCGCGCCACACGGACATACCAGTCGGTGTCTTCGCCGATGCGTTTGCCTTCATCGAAACTTCCGACCGTTTCGAACACTTCCCGGCGCGCCAGGAGGCACTGGCATACGTATCCCGGCATAGGCTTGGCAAAGGCGTGATCCCGCATGCGTTCGCGTTCGTGCGCAAGTTCCTCGACCCAGAAATTCTGCAGGTACGTAACGCAGATGCCCGCGTCGGGGTTGGCGTGCAAGGCGTCGAGTTGGCGTGTGAGCTTGTCCTCGTGCCATAGATCATCGGCGTCGAGAAAAGATATGTAGTCGCAGGTTGCGTGACGGATGCCACGATTGCGCGCGCTGGCGGGACCGGCGTTGGGTTGCTGCAGGTAGGTGATGCGATCGCCATAGCCTCGAGCGATATCGGCACTGCCGTCGGTCGAGCCATCATCGACAACGATGACCTGCGCGGGACGCAAGGTCTGCCGCATGATGCTGTCGAGCGCCTCGGCCAGGTATCGCTCGCCGTTGTAGACGGGAACGATGCAGCTGATTTCTGTGCCACTAGACTGCGACATCAAAGGGTGTCCGCGAGTGTCTTTACGGCGTCGGGAATTCGGTCAACGTCGCGACCCAGTTCGAGCCAGTAGCTCGGCGTAGTGCTTACCAGCTGCGTGAGACGATCGAACGCGGCGCGGTTCGGGCGCGGCAATAGCATGACCGAGGTAGGGGCCATGGCCATCAGCGTCGCTGCCTTGGTCGCGGCGCGAAACGTCGTCTGTGGCTGCTCCACCACGCGCGGCAGCACCAATGCATCGATGCTGATGCGCCTGCGGAGATTGGCGGGGAACGCCTCGGTGAGATACAGGACGAACTTCTCTTCGACGTCGTAGTTTGGTGCATGCGCGAGCGCTTGTAGATCTGGAAACCGCTTGATGTGGTGGACGTTGAGCAGACACGAAGCGTACAGGCCGTGGCCGACGAATCGACCGTCGTCATGCCCCAGACCGATGAAGTCGTCACCCAGATAGCCCATTCCGGCGCGCAGGCAGGCGATGGAAGAGGTGGACTTGCCGGCACCACCGTTGCCAACGAACAAAATGCCCTTGCCGGCGTGGGTGATCAGGCCCGCGTGGACGAACTGGACGCCACGATCTTCCAACCAGGCCGAAAGCATCTTATGGAAGGGGCGCGCGCGCTCGTCGAGATTCAATCGGTTGGCGGCCAGCGTACACCCGACGATCCGACTGCGGGTCCTATCCAGCCACACGGTGCCATGGTGACGGTCTTCGCCGACGAATCGTCCATCGTCAGACGTTTTCATCAGGATGGGTGGCGCAGTGGTGTCGACGGTGGCCAGATGCGCGGCGGCGACACCCGTTTCGTGGACATCCCACACGTCAATCGTGAGCGCAGGGTCGCACTCCGCGGCGTCCGGTTCCAGCAGGTGGCTCATCGATGCGGCCACGATTGCCGCCCAGTCATTCCCTACGACACGGATGTGTACCGAGTGGCCAGCGATAAGCAGGTTGAATTGTCGATATGCCGTGCCGGAAGACCTGGCGGCGTCGAAACCGGCGGCAAGCCCCTGGAACGGAACGTGTTGGGGCGCCAGGACCTGGCTGCTGGCGTCGAACGCGGGACGATTCATTGAGGGTTCCTTGGATCTCGGGCGTTTGTACGCGATGTGGCGGCGAACGTTGTGGGATGAGTGCAACCATTTTGTACCTTGGTAGATACTTAGCGGGATTTTCGATGTGAGGTAGTCGTGTCTGGCGTCTCTTTGCACCCCGCAGCGTTGCGTGTCCTCATCACGGGCGCCGCCGGCAATCTGGGACGCAAGCTGCACCAGGATCTTCGGGATCGCGGCTCGTACGAATTGACCCTGCTCGATCGCACCGGTGCGCTCGATTCGGGGGTGATCGGCGTCGATCTCAGCGGCGACATGGCCGCGTGGGCGCACCACTTTGCCGGCGTCCACTGCGTGGTGCATCTTGCAGGTGATGCCGATCCCGGCGCGACTTGGCCGTCGTTGGTTGCAAACAACGTAATCGCCACAGCCAACGTGTTGGCTGCCGCGCTGGCTGGCGGTGTGCGCAAGGTCGTGTTCGCGAGCTCCTTGCACACGATGGGCGGCCACGCAGGAGAAGCGACGCGAATTGCGCCCGATATGGAGGCGCGGCCCGTCAACCGCTATGCCGAATCCAAGCTGATTGGCGAGTCTCTGGCGCGAGCCTTTGCGGAAGGCTACGGGCTGTCGGCAGTGTGTTTGCGGCTGGGTACCGTGTACCGCGGCGATCGGCGGCCAAACATCGGGGTTGATTCGATTGCCTGGCAACAGCGTTGGCTCAGCAACGCCGACTTCTGCCAGGCGTGTCGATGCGCCATCGCGTTCGAGCAAACGGGCTGTTTTGTGCTGCACATCACGTCGGCCAATCGGGGCTCCGCTTGGGACCTCTCTGCCGCTGAGCGGACAATAGGGTTCGTCCCCAAAGATGGTTTGACGCCTGTGGCGCCGACGATGTGGCGGCGGGTTCTGGCCCGCATACGCCGGGCGTGAGTGCGTCCCTAAAGATACCTTGGTGTTACAAAACCCACGCACGGGCGGCAACACCTGGACTCGACATCGGTATATAACGTTCGCTGCGGTACCGCCGGAGAGTTGACCCGTGTTCGAGACGTTACAGTGAGCACCGATGCGCGGGTCAGTTGCGTCATCCCTGTCTACAACGGCGCGCGATTCATCGGCGAAGCCATCGAGTCTGTGTTGGGTCAGCAAGGCTGCCGGCAGGTCGAGATCATCGTGGTGGACGATGGATCGACCGATTCGACCCAGGATGTCGTCAGCAGATTCTCTGCACACGTGAGCTACGTCCATCAGCCCAACGGCGGATCGGCAAGTGCCCGCAATACAGGCATCAAACGTTCGAGCGCGGAATTCGTTGCTCTGCTCGATGCCGATGATCTGTGGCTGCCGGAAAAGGTGGCGAAGCAGCTCGCGCGGTTTCGGGAAATGCCGAAACTTGCTATCTGCACCACGCACATGCGGAACTTTTGGGCCGAAGAGGTGGCACACGAAGTCGCTCTGTTGGAGGACGACCGGTTGACAGAGGTTCAACCAAATCTGGGCTCTGCGTTCATGGCGCGGCGGTCGCTATTCGATACCGTCGGCATGCTCGATACGAACTTCAGGCATCGCGACGTTCATGATCTTGTGGTCAGGGCCAATGACAGTGGCCTGTCTATCGAGGTACTGCCGGACGTGCTCGTGCATCGCCGCATTCACGATGCGAACGTGAGCCGCGACCGCTCGGACGCGGGTGAACTCGAGTTGTTGGCCATCGCGCGTGCGCGAGTTGCGAGGCGCCGGCAGTCGATGCAATGAAGCCGGAAGATTCTCTGCTGGCGTGCGAAGTCGCGCTGCAGAATTTGTTGCCGTCGCGGGAGCAAACGCTGCTGCTCGTTGCGTGCTTACACGGCGGCGATGCCGCCTCACGTGCGTGGACCGAGTTCGTAGACGCAGTCGGCGATCCGAAGCGCTTTTTCGAATCGGATCAGTCGGGTCTCAAGGCACTGCTGCCATACGTCGAAACGCGCCTGGCCAGAAACCAGATTGATGCCGGCAAACCGTTCCACACGTACGCCCGTGTAGCCCTGGTACGCGAAGAACTGCGCGATCGAATCTATCACGAGATCTTGGAGACCGTGCTGAGAGACCTCGAATCCGAGGGTTTACAACCGATACTCCTCAAGGGTGGTGCGCTGGCTGCAACCGTGTATCCGGATCTGTCGGTACGCCACAACCACGCCATCGACCTTCTGGTACACGAGCCGGCCATGCGTTCTGCGCAGGACGTGTTGCGGCGAACGCAGTTCAATCCAACGCGTGTGCAGCCCGGCGGTCGACATCATCGCGACTATCGGCACAAGAGTGGGCTCGCCTTGGCTCTGCACACACGCGTTTTCTATCTGCCACATTTCAACATCGGTGCGGATGAGTTGCAGGCGCATGCCCGGGTGGTGCCAATTCCGCAGGCAGGTCCGCGCATTCGTGTTTTGTGTCCAGAACACACGCTCGTGCACGTTTGTGGACACGCTACGTATGCGCGCAGCCGTACCAACCTGCGATGGGTGTGCGATGCGTTCCATCTGCTCGAGCGGCACCCGGACCTGGATTGGGAGGAGGTTGTCGAGACCGCCGTGCAGGCCCGCCTGACTTTACCGCTGTTCGTGATGCTGCGTTGGCTGATGCAGGCGTTGTCAGCGCCGGTACCGCAAGAGTCGGTGCAGCGGTTGCGCGAGCTGTCTTTCGAGGCCGATTCAGTTGCGTCGGAAGCAATCTTTGCCGCTACATTGCACGCATGCACGGCGCCATCGCGCGCATTCCAGTACTTCCGCGGGCAACGGCGCGCGGCGTGGGGATTCATCCGGTTCATGATCGCCCCTTCGCCTCTGTACGTTCGGTGGCGGTTCAATGTGGGCAGCAACTGGACGTTACCGTTCTACTACGGCCTGCGCGCGCTTCGATTTGTCGGCCGCATCGTTGCGGGAAAGTCCTCGGCATGGGTAGGGCAGAAGGGTGAAGCCGACGCGTCGCGATTGTCCCACGAACGGATGCCTATATGAACTTGGAGAAAGACCTCATCTGCCGCGCAGGACCTGAGTTCGAGGTGATGTGCCTCGCTGCGCGCGCGCATGTCGACAACGTGCATACAGCACGAATCAATACACTGGTGGCCGGCGCGTTCGACTGGACCGTGTTCATGGCTGCAGTCGAGCGCCACTACGTAGGGCCCATGGTGCACCAAAGCCTGGTGGCTGCGCCGGCGGACGTGCCGGCGAAGGTGCTGGAGACTCTGCGCGTCCGCTCGTTGCTTACTGCCTGGAAGTGCCAACAGTTCAGCACGGAACTCGCGCGACTGAACCGGTGTTTCGAGTCGGAGTCCATAGAAGTCATTCACTACAAGGGCGCTGCCGCAGCCGAGCAATACTACGGTTCAGCCAACCTCAGAAACTTCAACGATCTCGACTTCCTGGTACGACTCCGCGACTTACCAGCGCTGATTGAAGTGCTCGAACGCGAGGGCTATCGAAACGCAGTTGAGTTGGGCGCGGGTCAGTTCGAACATTTCGTAGCTGAGTTCAAGGAGTTCCTGTTCCAACGCGGAGAGTTCGCGCTCGAACCACATTGGTCGATTGCCGGGCGGCGTTATCCGTTCGACCTCGACTATGAGGGATTCTGGCAAAGGGCTCAGCTGCTGCCGTTCAAGGACACAGCGTTGCGCGTCTTGTCGGCTGAAGATGCCGTGCTCGTGTTGTGCGTAGTGGGTGCCAAGGGTCGTTGGAAGCGCCTGCAGATGGTGTGTGACGTGGCCGAGTGCGTGCGCACTTTCGATTTCATGGATTGGCAAACGGTTGTGCGTGGGGCGCGGGCGACGGGAACCTTACGCATTCTGCATGTGGGTCTGCGACTGGCCGCGGATCTTGCCGGGGTGAGGCTGCCCGCGGCTGTCGCGCACGCAATGGAGCGCGATGCTGCTGCGTGGCGTATCGCCCGGGATGTGGTCGATTCGATGCGATTTCCGGTTCCTTACGCCAGATTTCTCCCGAATACGCCCTCGTTGTTCTCACCTTTGCTGTTTCGTCAGCGCGAACGGTGGCGCGACAGACTGCACTATCTATGGTGCACCACGACCACACCTTCGGTGCTGCATCTGGATCGGCTTCCGCTCCCCGGCTGGCTGTTTCCCCTCTACCGCTTGCTGGTGCCGCTTCACGACTACGTCGGGGTGCCCGTCGGACGGTTCCTCGCATCTATTCGTGGTCGCCCGTCAGCCACCACCCCGTGATTCTCGGCGGAGTACGCCTTGTTAGCTCGGTTGGCGCACGGGCGACACTTCGTCTACGGGGCTAGATACCAGCTCCGGGGCTAGTTTCTGCGTTAGCTAGAGCATTGCGGTGTTGGTTTCGAGGCCGAGGTAGAGACGGCCGACCGTCTCGAGGGTGCTGGGCGCGACCATGATGTGCTGGGTGGCGACGTGTACATCGCGGAACTGGCGCTGCAGACGCGAGGATTCGTACACCGATGTGCCGCCGGCGAGGGTGTACATGGCATCGACGACTTTCACCGCCGACTGCACCACGTGGGTGGTTGCAAGCCGCAGATCGCGCCGCTCATCGACCGGTACGGGCGAACCCGCAAGCGCCTTGTCCCATGCTTTGGCGAGCGCTTCGTAGAAGAACGCCCGCGCCGCGCGCAGGGTTGCTTCGGCTTGGGCGACTTCCATCTGCGCATGGGAACGGGATGCGATCGATGCGGTGCTGCCGGCACGCACTTTCTTCGTCGCCACCGTAACAAGCTCGTCGATCGCTCCGCGTGCAGTGCCGAGCGCAACCGCTGCGATGCCGAGCGCGAGCAGCGTGAACTGCGGAAACTGATACAGCGGCCGCTCGGGATTGCTCGTGACCTGATATCCCACTGCGTGTGCCGCGGGGACGAACAGATCGGTCACTTGGAAGTCGGTGCTGCCGGTGCCGCGCAGCCCCGACACGTGCCACGTGTCGAGGAACTCCACGTCTTTCGCTGGAAACAACATCATGTGTGAGCGTGGCGCGCCGCCCTTGGTGGTCAACACCTCGCCGCCGTCGATGAGCTGGCATCCGCCCAGCACCCAGTCTGCGTTCTCGGTGCCGGAGCCCCACTGCCAGCGGCCGTTGACACGAAAACCGCCATCGACCGCTTCGGCGCGGCCGTTTGGCGCGAACACGCCGGCGATCATGGTCGTGGGCGTTGCGAAGATCTTGCGAGCGGACGGCTCAGGAATGCGCACCAGCACCGTGCCGCTCGTGGCGCCGATGAATGACACCCACGCGCAACTCGAGTCGCCAATCGCGAGCGCTTCGAATACTTCGACCGCCTCGATCGGCGAGACCTCGAGGCCGCCGAGCGTTTCTGGTATGAGCATGCGGTAGAAGCCCGCGGCGGCCATCTGCTGTGACACATCCGCCGGCACGCGCCGCAGCTGCTCGAACTCCGCACTGCGTTTGGCGAACTCAGGTGCGAGTTGGCGGGCCTTGGCAACTACGTTCATTGCGCGAGCCTCAATCGATTGGCGATGTTGTTGCGTTGCATGTTCGATGACCCACCGACAATCGGCATGCCGAGCAGATCGCGCACGTTGCGCTCCATGTGGAAACCATCGGACAGTCCGTACGCGCCCATCACCCGTTGGCAGGCGATTCCGATCTCCACCACAGCTTCCCCAATGAAGAGCTTTGCCATCGACGACTCCACCGAATAAGGTTTGCGCGCCTGCGCGAGCCATGCCGCGTGATAGAGCATGTGGCGACAGGCCGCGAGTTTCGTTTTCGCATCGACCAACGCGTGGCGCACGGATTGATGGCCGCTGATCGGCCGGTCGAACTGGGTTCGGTCCTGCGCGTATCGCCATGCTTCGTTCACGACGGCCCGTGCCACACCGTAGGCAACCGCTGAGATCTCTATCTTCTCCACTTCGAGCGCTTCACCGGCAAGTATCTTCCAGCCCTTGTTCCATGCGTCGGTTCCACCAACGATGTTATCGAGGGGTACCTCGACGTTCTCGAAGGCCACATCGGATGATCGTGTGTAGCGCAGATTTGCGTGGTCCATGGGTGTGAGCGTGACACCGGGTGTGTTGGGTGGCACGAGAAGGAACGAGAGGTTCTGATACTTCTTGCCGCCGGGATCGCTGTTCACCAGGCAAATGATGTAGTCGGCGAAGTCCGCGCCGGTACACCAGCGTTTGCTGCCGTTGATCACGATGCGATTGCCCTCGCGTGTCGCTTTGGTGCGCACGCTGGCGAGATCCCCACCTACATCGGGTTCTGACAGGCCGTAGGCAAACAGCAGTTCACCTTTCGCTATGCGCGGAAGCAGATCCCGCTTCTGGTCCTCGGATCCATTCTCGGAGATGTTCACGCCGCCATAGAACGCGCAGTGGATGAACGGCCCAGCCGCGAAACTGCCGGCTTGGCACAGCTCTTCGATGGTCGCGACAGCCGCGATCAAATCTCGTCCGCTGCCGCCGTAGGCTTCGTCCACGGTCAAGCCGCAGACACCGAGACCAGCAACTTTCTGGAACAGTTCTGCCGGGAAGTGATGCGCCTTGTCCCAAGCGATGACTTTCTCGCTCGGCATCTCTCGGGTGACGAATTTGCGCAGCGTGTCGCGCAGCGCCACGATGTGATCTGCTTCTTCGAAGTGCGAAGCCGTCAGGTCCACTCGGTGCCCCAGCGGTTGTCGAAGGTGAGCTTGGTTGCAGGTTGTCGCCGAATCGGCCCGTGCCCTTTGCCGACCGGGTAGCCCATCGGTATGGCGGCGGCGGTGCCCCATGCATCGGGGATGCCGAGCAGTTTCTTGACTTCCAGTTCGTGCTCGCACAGCAGCGTTGTCAATACGCAGCCGAGCCCCTCTGTGCGGCAGGCGAGCAGAAGATTCTGCACTGCCGTGTACACCGAGCCGCCGCCGACCACGGACACGCGATCGAGTTTGATGTCGGTGATGGCCATGAATTTCGGGTTGAAGCAGAAGATCGCAATCGCGGGCGCTTCATGAAAATGCGCCGCGAGATAGTTGCCAGCTGCGAGCGTGCGCATTTCACGGGTGCGGTCGGCTTCGGGGGCGCCGGAGAGACGCTGCTCGTAGGCCTTGGCGAAGCCGTTCCAGCTCGATGCATACAGCTCGCCCAGCTTCTTCTTGGGCGCAGCGTCGGTGACGAGGACGATCCGCCACGGTTGCGCATTGCCGCCGGTCGGTGCCCAAGACGCGGCAGCAAGGACGCGGTTCATGACTTCTGCTGGAATCGGATCGGGTTTCAATCTGCGTACGGCGCGCAGCGTCGACATCGCATCGTAGATTTCCATCTTCAGTGTCCCTTGAATTGCGGTTGCCGTTTTTCCTTCAGCGCCGCGAGCGCTTCGCGATGGTCATCGCTCTTGAACGTGACGATCTCCAGCGCGGTGGCGAAGTCGAACGAAATGTTGAGGTTGTCTTTGATCAGCTTGTTCACGGCCTGCTTGGTGTATTGAATCGCGAGCGGCGCGCCGGCTGCGATCTTGCGCGCAAAGGCAAGCGACTGCTCTTCCAGCGTATCGGCAGTGGTGACGAAGTTGACGAGGCCGATACGATGTGCCTCGGCCGCGGGCACCGGGTCGCCGGTGAACAGATATTGCTTGGCGAGTGCAGGGCCAACCGCCATCGGCCAGATGGTGGTGCCGCCATCGCCGGCGACGATACCCACTTTCACGTGCGGATCGAGCACGACGGCTGAATCCGCCATGAAGATGATGTCGCACAGCAGCGCAATCGAGGCGCCGAGTCCCGCGGCAGCGCCATTCAATGCGCAAATGATGGGCACTTCGACTTCGAGCAGATCCCAGATGAGTTGCTTGGCATCGCGCCGCAGGTGTTCGAGATTGGCGCCGTCCTGCAGCGTCGGAAACCAGGCGAAATCACCACCCGCGCTGAACGCACGACCCGAACCCGTGAGAATGATCGCGCGTGCATCCGACTCTTGTTTGAGATCACGGAAAAGACGTGTGAATTCGCCATGGAGGAGGTCATCGACGGAGTTCATTGCACTGGTCGGATGCGCAATGGTGATCTTCAGTACCCCTCCGTCGAGCCGTTCGAACCGCAGGGCCTTGTAGTCTTCGTAGTGCATCGTGCTCCTGGATCAGGCGTTGTGTCGTTGTGTGGGCTTGCCGAGCAATCGGTCCGAAATGATGCGCAACTGAATCTCGCTGGTGCCCTCGAAGATCTTGGTCAGGCGGGCGTCGCGCCAATAGCGCTCCACGGCGTGCAGCTTGGTATAGCCGGCGCCGCCGAGAATCTGCAGCGCATCGGATGTCACGCGTTCGGCCATTTCCGATGCGAACCACTTCACCATGGCCGCTTCCTTGTCGGCGGTTTGCCCTGAATCCATCAGCGTGGCGACGTGATACATGAGTGATCGTGCTGCTTCGATCTCGCTCGCCATGCGCGCGAGCTTGAACCGAGTTTCCTGGAAATCGGCAATAGGTACACCGAACTGAACGCGCTCGTGGGCATAGGCCATGGCGTCTTCCAGCGCGCCGCGCGCCAAACCGATTGAGCGGGCAGCCGTGTGCGCACGCGCAACGTTCAAGAAGTTGACGGTGTTCTTGAAACCTTCGGAATCACCGCCGGTGATGACGTTTTCCTTGGGGATGCGGCAACCGTCGAAGGCGAGTTCGAACGTCTTCCAGCCGAAGTAGCCGATCTTCGGAATGGGTGAACCGGCGCAGCCTCTGGGCAGTTCGCCGCGCGCTTTTTCGATGATGAAGGTGCGCAGTCCGCTCTGCCGCGATGCTGCTTTGCCCGGCGTTTCGACGCGGGCGAGCAATTGAATATAGTCCGCGCCGTCGGCGAACGTGCACCAGTACTTATTGCCGGTGATCACCCACTCGTTGCCGTCGAGCACGGCACGACAGCTGACGGCGGCGAGGTCGGAACCGACGTTCGGCTCCGACAACGACACGGCGGCCAGGTACTCGCCTTGCGCGGCCTTGCGGGTGAGGTCGAGGCGCTTCTCTGGCGACCATCCACCGACGCTCATCAGGCTCGCGGCTCTCGCGATGATGCTTGCTACGCTCATCCAGCCGCGCGCCAGTTCCTCTGCGATCAGGCAGTACTCGAAGACACCAAGTCCGAGACCGCCGACGTCCTCCGACATGCGGATGCCGAAATAGCCCATCTCGCCCATCTTGCGGCGCAGGTCCATCGGGATGTCGCCCTGAATCGGATCAAGTTCGTTGGCGACGGGCAGCACTTCCTTCATGGCGAACTCGCGCGCCACCTCCTGGATCATGCGGCGCTCGTCGGTCAGATAGGGTTCGGTCATCTCGCTGCTCCTTCGAACCTAGCCCCGGAGTTAGATACCAGCTCCGGGGCGAGTGTCACATGCGGTAGAGGTCGGCGCGGTCAAGGGTGGATTGGACGATGCGGATCGATGCGGCATCGACCATTACGCCATCGACGTTGATGGCGCCAAGACCCTGGGCGAGCGCCGCGTCGTAGGCGACTCGCTGTTTGCGCGCGTTGGCAACCGCTTCCGCGCTTGGGGAGAACACAGCCTGGGCGATCTCCACCTGACTCGGATGGATCGCCCACTTGCCGATCATGCCGAGCGCATGGGCGCGCTCGGCTTCGCGGCGATAACCGTCGGGATTGCGGAAGTTCGCGTACGGTCCGTCCACCGGGTCGATGCCGTTGGCGCGACAGGCGATGGTCATGCGATAGCGCGGGTAGTGCCAGACATCGCCCGGATAGGGCCCGGTCTCGCCGACGTTGCCGAGCTGCATCTGCTGGCTCGCCGAGTAATCGCCCATGCCGAAGATCAGACACTCGAGGCGATCCGAGCAGGCGGCGATCGCATCGACGTTCATGATGCCTTCGACTTCTTCGATCAGACACTCGATGCCGATGCGGCGGGTGAGCCCCAGTTTCTTTTCCAACTGATCGAGCAACAGATGCACGAACATCACGTCCGCAGCGCCTTTCGCCTTGGTCAACATGATGGTGTCGAGCTTGGCGCCGGCCCCCGTGACCACTTCAATGATGTCGTCATGGCACCACTGGGTGTCGACGTCGTTGATGCGCACGCACAACGTACGCGGCTTCCATTCGAGGCTGTTGAGTGCCTTGACGATTTTGCCGCGAGCGGCCGGCTTTTCACTCGGTGCCACGGCATCTTCGAGGTCGAGAAACACATGGTCGAGTTCGAGCCCGGCGGACTTGGCGAGCATTTTTTCGCTGCTACCCGGCACGGAGAGCTGACAGCGGCGGGCGCGCCTTGGAATGGTTCTCATGAAATGGCTCCCGTACTTTTCATCGTTTGGATGTCGGCGGCAGAGTAACCTGCGCGCTCGAGAATGGCATCGGTGTGCTCCCCGAGCAGCGGCGAGCGACCCTGGGCGCCGCCCTGGGTTACGGTCATGCGAATTGGCGTGCCGGCGATGGTCACCGTGCGATCCAGGCCGGGGTGTTCGACTTCGATCAGCATGTTGCGCACGGCCACATGAGGATCGTTGAAGATGTCTTCCGCCGTGTTCACCGGACCGAACGGCAGCAGACCGCCGAGAATGTGCGTCAGCTGTTGCTTGGTGTGCTTTGCGGTCCACGTCGACAACAAATCGATCACTTCGTCCGCGTGCGCGACCCGTTCGTTGTTGGTGCGGTAGCGCGCATCGGTCGCCAGTTCTTCGCGACCGATCGCCGCGCACAGCTTCACCCAAAAATGATCGAGCGGGCAGGCGAGCGCCACCATGCCGTCGGCGGCAGGAAACAAGCCGAACGGACACAGCAGCTGGTGTGCGTTTCCTTCGGGACCGGGTACGGCGTGCGTGTAGGAGTACAGATAAACGATGCGCTCGCAGAAGGCGAGCATCGCATCGTACATGGCGACGTCGACGAACTGCCCCTTTCCAGTCTTGTTGGCGCGATAGACGGCGGCCATGATGCCGAATGCGGTCAGCGCTGCCGGCAGCGTGTCGCCCACGCCGGGACCGACCTTGGTCGGTTTACCCTTGGGCCCCGTGATACTGATGATCCCGCCCATCGCCTGTGCCACCACGTCGTAGGCGGGCCAGTCGACGTAAGGGCTTTCGCCGGTGCGGGGATCGCCGAAGCCGCGGATCGCGGCGTAGACGAGACGCGGGTTGATTGCCTGCAAGGTCTCGTAGCTCAGATCCAGTTTGTCCATCACGCCGGCGCGGTAGTTCTCGACCAGAACGTCAGCGTCCCTTACCAGGCGCAGCAATGCCTCGCGTCCGGCCGGATGCTTCAGATCGATGCCGATGGAGCGTTTGCCGCGGTTGATGCTCTGGAAGTAGCCGCCGTAGGGCAGCTTACCCGGTGCATCCTTCGGGAACGGCCCCATCGTGCGGGTACCGTCACCCTGTACCGGCTCGACCTTGATGACCTCGGCGCCCTGATCGGCGAGCAGCATCGTGCAGTAGGGCCCCGCCAGCATCAGCGTGAGGTCGACGACCTTCAGTCCTTCGAGTGCGCCGGGCATCAGTTGGGAAAGTGCGACTTGCGCTTGATGAGCACGCGACGTTCGCCTTCGAACACGACGTCATCGTTCTGATTCACGCCGAAGTGCTTGAAGGTGACGATGCCGGCGTCTGGCCGCTCGGCGTCTGCCGTAGTCAGCACCTCCGTGTACGCATAAAGCGTGTCGCCGTGAAACACCGGACTCTTGAGTCGAATCTTGTCGAGGCCGAGTTCGGTGAGCGCGTTTTCGCCCGTATCCTGCATGGCAAGGCCAATCACCATCGCAATGGTGACGCCGCCAAACTGTACGCGCTTGTCCCAGCCCGCCCGACCCATGGCGTTCTTCTGCATCGCGTGTTCGTTGAAGTGACCTTCGGCCGTGTTGAGCACCATCAGCGTCGTGCCGACGTTGTCCTGTTCGGTCATGGTCTTGCCGCGCGCATGACGGATCACTTGGCCTGCCGTGAAGTCCTCGAAGTAGTTGTCGTTGCCCGTCAACGCCATGTCACTTGCTCCTGCGGCGCACGAGATTGGTACGGTCGAATTCCACCACGAGTTCACCGCGCTGGTTGTGGCCTTCGGTGTGCCAGGTGACGATACCCATGCCGGTGTTGCCCTTGGATTCGCGCCGACTCATGACCGTACTGCGCGCGGTGAGCGTTTCACCGACATACACGGGCGCGAGAAAGTTGCAGTTGTCGACACCCAGAAACGGTCCGCCGCCTTCGGAGAGGTCTTCGACCGTCATACCAAACACCGTGTTGAACACGAGCAGCGGGTTCACTACGGTGCGTGGATGGCCGAGCGATCTCGCGTACGGTTCGTTGAAGTACAGTGGACAGAACGACAACGTTGCGGTGGTGAAGGTTGCGTTGTCTCCGTCGGTGATGGTGCGACCCCAGTGGTGCTCGAACACCCGCCCTTCGCTCATGTCCTCGTAGCGATTGCCCTTGGAATTGAGCACCGCGCGGGCGCGAAAATCCGATTCGCTCATGAGTTGCCTCGCAGCAGCGTGAAGAACTCAGTCAGATCCGCTTGCTCATCGAGATGTCGGCATAGGTGTTCCAAGCGCGCCGCCGTTTGCGCACCGAACACCGGATCCACGAGTGCATGAAACTTGGCCGACAGGCTCATCCATTGGGCATCGAGGTCGCGCGCGGGAACGCCGACGTCGATCTCTGTCGTCAGCAACTCGTTGCCCACACGGATCTCGACGCGCGTGTCGCGCTTGCCATCGTCGCGCGCAACCACCTCGACGCGATCGCGCAGTGCAACGAGGTCAGGCTCCCGTGTCAGTTCGTCCGTGTAGGCGTCGATGGCGGATGTGTCGCGGCCGGCCAGCGCCATCGCGGTGGTGAACCGCAGCGAGAACTTGGCTTCGAGTCCGGTTTGGGGTGCCTGGATGTTGCACACATCGAAGTGCCCGGGTGGCACGTGCAGCGTGACCGAGTCGATATCCGATGGTGCGAATGCATGCTCGCGTCTGAGATTGCGTGTCGCGGTGATGGCCGAATGGGTCAGATAGCAGGCGGCGTGGTACTTGAAACACACTTCCGGCAGGTGACTGTCGATGAGCAGCGCGCGCTCGAATCGCTCGGCCGATGCGCCGCGCCCCTGGGTGGCCGCAAATCCCTGACTCGTCTCCAGGATGTCGGTGCGACTGGTGAAACCGCGTTTGGCCAGACGCGCG